>CAZZBI010000365.1:0-5006 GCA_964652385.1 uncultured Pirellulaceae bacterium
TCGCCGGCGACTCTTCCATCGCGTTGATGCCGCAGGTGACGCGGTTCACCTTGCCGATGCGGCCATGCTTGACCAGCGCGATCGCCTTCAGGAAGAGCTGGTCCGATTCGGTCCGCTGCATCGTGCCGACCTGAAAGACCCGCCCCGTCTCCTTCACTACCTTTTCGATCAGCTTTCCTTCGTCGATGGTCAGCGTGAGCGGCTTTTCGCAGTAGACGTCCTTGCCGGCCCGCATCGCTTCGACCGCGATCTTGGTGTGCCAGTGGTCGGGGGTCGCGATCATCACCGCATCGATATCCTCGCGCTCCAGGACTCGGCGATAGTCGGCATAGCCGTCCGGCTTCTTCCCCTGACGCTCCGCCGCCAGATCGAGGTTCCGGCCGAGCACGTTCGAATCGACATCGGCCATCGCGGCGAAGTCGGCGAACTTGAACGACTTCTGCGTGATCTCCCAACCCTGGTTCCGCAGACCGATCGTCGCGAAGACCGGCCGCTCGATCGGCGAGCGGTAGGCAAAGGCCCGACCGGTCGATGTCAGGTACATGCCGGCGGCGCCGGTCGCCGCCAAGGTCTGAAGAAAACGTCGACGATTCGTGATCGGTCGAGACATCGTGAGAGCCCTCGGATCGAGAAGGGTGGAGTCGGTGGGGAAACCGGGCCGCGCCGATCGGCGGCGCGATCGATCCGCATTCTAGACCGCGTCGCTCCCGAGGACCAAACGCCCGACCTCCTCGACGCGATCGGCAAGGAATCGGCCGAGAGAACCGGTCGCCGCTCCTCCTCACGACACGATCAGGATCGCTCCCAGTGCCATGACGAACGAACAGAACAGACGTCGCCGAAAGTGCCCCTCGCGGAACAGGCCTCGCCCGAGCAGGACGCTGACGATCGACGAGAGCTGAAAGAGCGCCAGCGCCGGCCCGACGGCGAAGCGATCAAAGGTCAGCAACGTCGTCGACTGCATCGCACCGGTCGACAGCGCCAGAAGGACCGACAATCGCCAAGCCCCCGGCTCGATCTCCGCCGTCGACCTGCGGCTCCGTCCGACGCGAGCAACCGCGAAGGCGATCGGCCAACCGAGCAGCGACCAGCCGACGAAGACCGCCATCGGAGAGCCCTCCTCGAGCGCCCGCTTGAGGACCACCGCTTCGAGCGCCGAAAGCACGAGCGCTCCGATTCGCAGACGGACTCCGCGATCGTACAGCAGCGCGTGCCAGGTCTGCCGCCGCGTCGCTCCCGGCGGCCGAACGACGATCAGCCAACTGCCGATCGCGATCAGGCCGATGCCGAGCAGGTCGCCGACTCCTGCCGTCTCGCCGATCAGGACCCAGGCGAAGACCAAGCTGACGATCGGCTTGTAGGCATTGATCGGCCCGACGAGCGACAGGTCCATCGTCGACAACGCCTCGACCAGCAACGTGTTGCCGGCGACCGCGAGCGCGGCGCAAGTGCCGACGATCAGCAGCAGCCGACCGTTCGCCAGATCGCTCGCCAGCAACGGCACCGTCGGCAGCAGCGCCAGGCTCAGCAAGGCGTGAGTCGTCGCGATCACGTTCCGCGCATCGGCTCCGGCGCGCATCAGTCGCTTCTGCAGCGCATTCGAAATCGGATTCGCGAGGATCCGAACCGCTACCGCCAACGCATCGAACATCGCGAGGGACGATCCGTTCGGAAGAGAAGATGATCCGAGGAACGCCGCTGCCCGCCGACTGGAAACAAGGCAGGCGTCACCGATTTAACTTCAGCGCCCGCCGCCGGAGTCAGGCCGTTCAGGCAGCAGTGTCGCCTCGACCAGCACCGGTCGATGATCCGACGCCAGCGGCTCGTCGATGACGCGGACCGAGTCGATCCGCCAGTCGGACCGCCGATCGAGCATGACGAAATCAATCTCCTGGACCGGACGCTGCGCCGAGAAGGTGAACGAATCGTCCGCCGGCTTGTCCGCCTCGATCGCCAGCTCCCCGAACAGTGCGATCGTGCGCGACTCGGGAGTGTCGTTGAAGTCTCCCAGCAGGACGAACGGCCGATCGAGCTGGTGGAGTTCTTCGGCCAACGCCTTGGCCTGAGCGAAGCGAAAGCGATCGTCGTCGACCCAGTCGAAATGGACGTTGGCGACGGTGACGAGCCGATCGTTCGGCAGTCGCGCCGTCGCCAGAAGCGCGATGCGCGGTTCGTTCCCGTCGGGCAAACGCACGGCGCGCACGTCGGTCAGCGGATGCTTCGACAAGATCGCCATGCCGTAGCGGCCGTTCTGGAAGTCCATGAACGACCCGAAGGCGGCATGCATGCCGAGCGCCCGCCCGAGTTCTCGCGGTTGGTTGACGCTACCGCTCCGCCCCGCTCCGAGATCGACCTCCTGCAGTCCGACGAAATCGGGCCGCAGCGCCTCGATCACGGTCGCGGTCCGCTCGAGATCGACTCGGCGGTCGTTTCCTTCGCCATGCCGAATGTTGAAGGTCGCGAGTCTCAGCGGCATCTCGTCGCGATTCGTACGATCAAAGCGAAAGTCGACGGTGACGGCAGCATGGTCCGACGGGAAGCCTTCCGGATGATCGTCGATCCGTTGCGCGCCGACCGATCGGAGCGATCCGCCGCGGTAGTAGACGAAATCGATCCGGTCCTGCTCCTGTTCGGGAAACCGCGGCGTCCAAGTCCGATCGGCGCTGCGGTCGATCGTCGGACGGCACTCGCGCCAGGCATCGCGGTACCCGGCGTCGACCAGGAGATGCGAGGTCGGCCAGTCGATCTCGATCCGATAGTCGTCGCGCGCGACGGCCGCGTAGTCCAGATGCGACATCGAATTGAAGTCACCGGCGATCACGATCGGCACGCCGGCATACTTCGGATCGCTCAGTCGTCGATCGATCGCCTCGCGAATCGCCGCCAGATCGACCGCGGACGGCGCACAGGCGGCCAGCATTCGTTCGGGGGCGGCGAGATCGCGCGTCCCCGCTTCCCAGATCTCGGCGGCGTACGGGAGCCAGATCGAGAAGAACGCGACCCGTCGGTCGTCAGGGAGTTCGATCAGCGCTCCGACACACTTGAACTCCTCGAAGACCGACAAGTCCTCGACGATCCGATGGCGACTGAGGATCGAAACGTTGGTGCCGCGCGGGTGGAAATGATACTCCAGCGCCTCCGCGATTCGCTCCCCCGATCCGTAGGTCTCCTGCAGCGCCACGATCTCGGCGCCGCTGTCGCGAATCGTCTCGATCACCTTGCGCGGCCCGATCTCGTCGCCGTCCTGACGTCCCCCTTTCCAGAGGTTCCAGGTCATCACGCGCAGTGCCGGCTCGTCGGCGACGACCGCAGCGAACGGCCCGATGGCGAGAGCGATCAGGACGACGATCCCGCCGAACGACGTCGTCAAGGTTCGGTGACGCATCGGACATGACTCCGGTCATCAGGAAGGACGAAACGGCTGCAGCGGCGATGAGCGTCAGCGATCCGACTCGGGCGAGCGGCGGGAGCGTACCCGGTCGGAGCGGTCGTCGATCTCTTCGGGATCGTGCAGCAGCAACTCGTTCTCGAACTCGATCGGTTCGCCTCGAAACCGGTAGTACGCGACCTCGTAGCCGTTGAGCGTCCTGTCGTTGCGCAGGTGGGAGAGTCGCAGGTATTCGTTCGGCATGCGTTGCAGGGTCGCCGTACGTTTCGCGATCCGCAGCGGATCGACTTCGACCCAGCCGATCCCTTCCAGATGCACCTCGGCCCACTTGTGACGCGCCGTGTCTCCGGCGGGGACGGGAGCGATCAGCAGGCCGTCACAGGTGCGAGCCGGAAGACCGGCCGCTCGACACGCGGCGACGAACAGATCGGCGAACTCCGAGCAGTCGCCGCGCCGTTCCTCGAACGCTCTCGCCGCGCCGAGCGACTCTTCCTGGAACCCGACGTAGCGCAGCCGTTCGCCGACGAGAGCCAGGATCGCTCGTACCTGGTCGAGCGAGTCCCGATGGTCGAACGCGTCGATCGCTTCGCGGATCGCCGGGTCGTCCGCTTCGAGGTACTTCTCGCTTTGCAGCCAAGCATCGAGCCGAGGGGACGGGGGGAGAGGAACGTCCTCAGTCACCGCGGCATCCGGGGACGATTCAGGGGGGGCGTCGTCGCCGCGAGCGGAATCGTCGGAGGACGTTGCGTCGCCGCCTGTGTCGTCGTTTGCCGTGTCGTCGTTTGCCGTGCGTCGTGCCGAGACGGTTCGCAGATCGCCCTGCAGAAGATCGGCGGTCACCGTGATGTCGATCACCACCGGGCCTCGCGGTTCCTTCAGTTCGAACGTGGCGTAGGTGTTGCCGTGCCGCCGGAAGATCCGTTGAGGGCGATGCGAGTAATCGATCCGGTGAACGAACTGTCGATCGGGGATCGTCGTCGGTACCAAGGTCGTCCACGTGATCGACTCGGTACCGGGGCTCGGCAGAAACCGATTTCGGATCGTGAAGGTGACTCGCCGCGGTTCCACGGCGTCGTCCTGCGCGGCGATCGGGGGGACCGAGATCGAAGCGAACGTCATGACGACGCCGAACGCAAGGGGGATCGCCGATACGCCGAAGGGGACGCTACGACGTCCGAGGTGGCGTCCGTTCGTCGTCGTCGTCGTCGTCGTGCAGCTGCCCATCGTTCGACTCCGGCCGTTCGCGACCACGCCCGGCTCGACGCGATCATACCATCGCTCGGCGTTCGCGACGTCGTTGGGGTTCGTGGAGGCACTGCCGCAACGTGGTGCATCGATGCGGCCCGGCCGACCGTCTCGGTCGCCTTGCGCCCTGCTCCGCAGCGCTTCCGCGGCTATGCTGGTCGTCGGCCGAGGTCCCTGCGGCCGGTCCAGTTTCTCCGCGATGAGGCTCTCCGAAGATGCTCCGTCCGAACTTCCTGACGATGACCGGCCGATCGGTCATGCTCGTGCTGTTCGCTTCGATGGTCTTGCCGTCGGCTGCCGACGAACCGGTCTCGGCGGACGAGCCGGCGACCGAGGAGCGGTCCGCCGACGAACTCCGCGGCTCGATTACCCC
>CAZZBI010000366.1:0-5004 GCA_964652385.1 uncultured Pirellulaceae bacterium
CTCCGTTTTCGATTGAGGTTCGTGAGCGCCATGGAGGGGACGTCGAACGTCGTCTGGCGTTCGGCTCCGCTCCTGGCCACGGCCGCGATCACCGTCGAAACGGACGAGTGGGAGGATCTCGAACTGCTGCTGATGCCGGCGGAAATGCCGGGCTCGGTCGCATCCGAGTCGACGGTCCCGGCGACGGCGGCATTCGGTGCGACGCTCGGCGATCCGTTCGCCGCGGCGATGTTGTGGGTCGAAGGGGGCGAGACGAACGAGCCGGTCCGGCGTCTGACGCTGTACGGAACCGAGATCGCCTGGACGCATCGCCGGATCGCGATCCGAAGCGAACGGGAGCGACTGGGGCGAGTCGCCGAGGGAGCGATCGAGTTCGTTCGCCACGAATCGCGATTGGCGGCGATCGAATCGCGGTTGGGGGCGCGCTGGAGCGAGCTGGAAGCCGATTCCGGGAAGGCGTTCGAGGCGGATGATCGTTCGCTTGCCGAGCGCCGGCGCCTGGGAGAGCGGTTCCGCGAGACGGTGGCGATGCGCGCCGAACTCGCTCGCCTCGATCCGTATCTGACCGGCCCGTCGGCTCATCCTCCCACCGCCGCCGAGCAGTTGGCCGAGCGGATGCGCGAACGACTGCGCGTGGAGCATCGGGTCGAGGTGTTGGCCGATCAGCTGGAACTGTTCGAACGGGTCTACGAAGGGTGCGGCCAGCGGACGAGCGAACTGGCGATGACGCGCTCGAGCAATGCGCTCGAGTGGGTCATCATCCTGCTGCTGCTCGCTCAGACGGCCATGCTGACGGTCGAGCTGCTCGGCCGGAGCGGAAGCGGAAGCTGATCCGATGCGATACCCGTCGATCGACATCCTGAGAACGTTCGCGATCGTCCTGATGGTGCTGGTCCACTTTTCGGAAAACCTGTCCGGCAAGACCTGGGCGTTCGCCGGTTTCGGTGCGCCGATGTTCGCGTTCCTGTCGGGGATCAGCTATCGACTGTGGCTCGATTCGCGCGAGCGGCGCGGCGCGAGCGACGAGGCGATTTCGCTGGCGACGATCCGCCGAGGTCTGTTCCTGTTCTTCCTGGGATTCGTCTTCAACGTCTTCGTCTGGTTGCCGCAGGACACGTTCAACTGGGATGTGCTGACCTTCATCGGGGTCGCGACGCTGGGACTGAACGTCGCGCGGAAGTTGCCCGAGCCGGTGGTGCTGACCGCGATCGGAGTGTCGCTGTTTCTGGGACCGATCCTGAGGCTCGAGTCCGACTATGCGAGCTACTGGAACGACGGCAGTTACGACTACGACCCGAACGTCACCGACGTGCTGCTGGGGTTTCTGGCGAACGGCTACTTCCCGATCTTCCCATGGGTCGCGTACCCGCTGGCCGGATTCCTGACGGCCAACCGTGTCTTCGCCCCGTCGCCCGACGAACTGCCTCGATGGCGTGGCGCGGCGCTGTTCGGCGGGGCGCTGCTGACGCTCTCGTTCGTTCCGGCGGCTCTTGCCGGAGCGGGACTGGAAAGCGAGCGATGGTTGCCGAGTCGCTGGACGATGTTTCCCCCGTCGCCGGTGTACGTGCTGCGGACCTTCGGCGTCTGTCTGACGGCGTTCTCGCTCGGCCACCGCTGGCTCGATCGGAACCGCCGCTGGTCGCTCGGACCGCGGATCGGCGAGTTCTTCGGCACGTTCAGTCGCCGTTCGTTGTCGATCTATCTGCTGCACCATCTGCTCCACTTGTG
Organism: uncultured Pirellulaceae bacterium; assembly: GCA_964652385.1. GTDB lineage: Bacteria > Planctomycetota > Planctomycetia > Pirellulales > Pirellulaceae > UBA11682. The sequence continues at coordinate 1,729 of CAZZBI010000366.1, forward strand.
GCCGCTGTGGATCTGGACGGCACTTCAGGGGATGGAACCGACGGCGCTGTGGCGCAAGGCATTGCCGATCGAGGCGGCGGTGCCGCTGGCGATCGTCGGCCTGGCGGCCTGCTGGGGGATCGCTCGGCTGATGGAAGTCCGCCGCATCGACGGCGTCGAAGGATGGATGCGGCGACTGTGCGATTGAGGCGCCGAGACCACGATAGAACTCGCGCCCTTCCCAGCCCGCCGCGTCAGCAAGGGGGCGCGGCATCTCCCAGCCCGTAGCGCCAAGCGCAGGGGACCTTGGTGCTCGCGCATCGAATGTCGCTGCGATCCTGAAACCGCTTCGGTCCCGAAGATCCCGCCGGGAAAACGACGGATCATTGCGGCCGGCGTCGGTCGCACGACGCCCGATACCAGCTCCCAATCGGCGTTTCGGGCCCTGCGTCGGCCCGCGTCGTCGTCGACGCGCGGCAGTGCGACTTCGGGGACGCAACCAACGCCGTGATTCGATGAGTGTCGACTTCTCACACCCTCGGCTCGGGACGAGCCGGGGCAACGCCGACGCGACGTCGTCGACAAACCGGCGTAGCCGACGTCGGTCGCACGACGATCGACCCACTGTCGCGTCGTCGGGGATTTTTTTTCGTTCCGGGAAATCGGACGTTAGGGCGGATTCGGCGCCGTCGCTTGTCGAGTGAGTCGCCGGGTCGACCGATCGTCGCGGCTGGCGAATTCGTAAGACTTCGCGCCACGGTCCGCGGCTCGACGCGGTCGATACGATGGCGACGACGGACGACGAGATCGTGATTCGCTCGGCGGGAAGCCCGGCGAATCGGCCGAAAGGACGAGCGGCGACGAGCAGCGTCCTCCTTCAGGAGCAACCCGTGACGACCGGAACCGAGCGACGACGGCGAGTCGTGATCGTCGGCGGAGGATTCGGAGGTCTCGAGACGGCGAAGCGTTTGCGGAAAGCCGCTTGCGACGTCGTGCTCGTCGACCGGAGCAACCACCATCTCTTTCAGCCGTTGCTGTATCAGGTGGCGACCGGCGGCCTCTCGCCGTCGAACATCGCCACGCCGCTCCGACAGGTCTTGCGGCGCTGTCGCAACTGCCGCGTCCTGCTCGGCGAAGTGACCGGTTTCGATCTCGAGCGACGTGAGGTGCTGCTGCGCGACGAGCGGATTCCGTTCGACGATCTGGTCGTCGCCGCCGGAGCGACTCACAGCTACTTCGGCCGAGACGATTGGCGGCGGCTGGCCCCGGGCCTCAAGTCGCTCGCCGATGCCACCGAAATCAACTCGCGCATCTTCGGCGCGTTCGAGCGGGCGGAGCGCGAAACGGATGAGGAGCGTCGACGGGCGCTGATGACGTTCGTGGTCGTCGGCGGCGGGCCGACCGGCGTCGAACTGGCGGGATCGATCATCGAGATCGCCCGCAACACGCTTCGCAACGACTTTCGCGCGATCCGTCCCGAAGAGACGCGCGTCGTGCTGGTCGAGGCGAGTCCGCGCGTGCTGGGGCATTTTCCGGAAGCCCTCTCGGCCCGCGGCGACAAGCAGCTCGCACGGCTGGGAGTCGAGGTGCGGACCGAAACGAAGGTGATCGAGATCACCGCGGATCATGTCCGACTGGAAAAGGGGGGATCGGTCGAGGTCCTCGCGACTCACACGGTCCTGTGGGCCGCCGGCGTCAAGGCGAACCCGCTCGGTTCGCGTCTGGCCGACGCCTGCGGCATCGCGACCGATCGAGCCGGGCGAGTGCCGGTCGATCGGCAACTGAGAGTCGCGGATCACGACGAGCTGTTCGTGATCGGCGATCTCGCCGCCGCAACCGATGCCGAAGGCAAGCCGCTCCCGGGAGTCGCTCCGGTGGCGATCGATCAGGGGCGCTACGTCGCTCGCGCGATCGCCGCCAAGACGGTCGGCAAGCGTCTGGACGAACCGTTCCGGTACGTCGACAAGGGATCGATGGCGACGATCGGGCGAGCCGCTGCGGTGGCGCGGATCGGCAAGCGACAGTACGGCGGCTGGATCGCCTGGATCCTGTGGCTCGTCGTTCACCTGTGGCAGATCATGCTGGTCGAAAACCGAATCATGATCCTGTGGCAGTGGGGCTGGAACTACCTGACCTATTCGCGCAGCAATCGGATCCTGTCGCTCGACGACGTCGCTCCGATCGAGCAGGGCGCGTCTCGGAGCGAACCCGTCGCGTCCGGGACCGAGAACGTCGAGCGCGAGGCGCTCACGGCTCGCCGTTGACCCTCCGTTCGCCTCGTTCACTTCGCGAGTCTCGAGACAGCGCTGCGTCGTCGCCGGGGTCACGGACGTCGACCGAAAGCGACTGGATTCGCCTTTCCCGATCGACGTTGGCGCGCGGCGCCCCTTCGTCTACTCTCCCGCCGCGCCGCGATCGCTGCGCGCCGACTCCTTGCCGCCGCAGGACTCGGAGTCTCGAGCCTCTGCGGAGAGAGCCACCGTGCCTCGAGGACAACCCCCTCGCTGCGGTCGTTCGCTCGTTCGTCGCGCGATCCACCACGGTCGGTCGCTCGGCCGAGCCGGATGGCTGCTCGCTCTGTCGGCGATGCTCGCGACGATTGACGCCTCTCGGTCGATCGAGCTTTGCGGACAGGAGTGGGGCGAGTCCTATCCGGCGTCCGTCCCGAGTTCGGAGCGCGTTTGGCCCGAGTTGCCGTCGGACTCGTTGACCGCTCCGGCCTTCGCCCCTCGGTTCGACGCCGCCTTCGGTCCCGTCGACGCGCCACTGCCGGTCGGTGACGCTCCTTACGACCTGCAGTTCGGGCCCTCCTACGACGGCTCCTCGCCGTTCGACGGTCCGTCGTCGTTCGGCGAACCGCCCGAGTTCGACGCCCCGTTGCCGCTCGACCTTTCGGTCGAAGCGCGCACCGTCTCGATTCTCGAGCGGATCGCACAGGACCATCGGGAGTTCTATTCGCGTCGATCGCTGACGGAACTCTTCTGGGTGACCGGCGGCGGTGCGATCCTGGCGAACACGTCGATGGACGAGGAGTTCCGCGACTTCTTCCAGACCAACGTCACGAGGGCCGGCGACGGCGGTTGGTCGCGGTTCCTGCATGGGACGAAGGAGTTCGGCAACGGCTTTCGGACGCTGCCGATCTTCGCGGTCGCCGCCTCGACCGTCTGGTTCGACGATCGCTTTCCGGCGCTCGAACCGGTCGGCGAGTGGGGGAATCGCTCGCTGCGCGTCTTTCTGGTCGGTGCTCCGGTCGTCGCGGTCGGTCAGCTGACGCTCGGCGCATCGCGTCCGGGCGAG
>CAZZBI010000367.1:0-4966 GCA_964652385.1 uncultured Pirellulaceae bacterium
CGGTCGGCACGGCCGGATTCAGCCTTCCGAAACCGACCAGCCGCCGTCGACGGCGATCGTCTGACCGGTGATCCAGCGCGCCTCCGGAGAGACGAGCCAGGTCGCGAGTGCAGCGACGTCCTCCGGCTCCCCGGGACCGCCTCCACGAAGCGGCTGCTTGCGTCGCAGATAATCGCGGATGATCGGATCGCCGACCGCCCGGCGAGCCATCGGCGTATCGATGAGCCCCGGCAGGATCGCGTTGAACCGGAGATCGTGCGGAGCGTAATGAGCGGCGCAGGCGGTCGTCAATCCGATCAGTCCCGCCTTGGCGGCCGCATAAGCGTGCGTCGCGAAATGTTCGGGAGCCGGAGAACGGGCGAGAACCGAGCCGAGATTGACGACGCTGCCGCTGCCGTTCGTCGCGAGCCAATGCCGAACGATCGCGCGATTCGACAGGAAGACCGACCCGAGGTTCCAGTCGAGCGTGCCGCTCCAACCCGCGTCGGTGATCGCATCGAGCGGTCCGTCGCCGAGCGATCGACCGCTTCCGCCCGCGACATGGATCAGTCCATCGATCGCCACGCCGCGGCGCTTCGCGGACGCTTCCGCGACGGCGATCGCCCGATCGATCGTCTCGACCGCACGGGCATCGCCGACCACCTGTTCTGCGCCCTCGACTCGCGCGGACGTATCGACTTCCGACGGACTCGCGGCACTCTCCATGGCCGCATCGGCCAGGCCGACCGAGACCACGGCACAGCGTTCGGCGAGCAATCGCTTGACGATCGCCGCGCCGATCCCGGTCGTCCCGCCGATCACGATCACCACCGAGCGAACGACGCTCACCGGGCGTATTCCTTCAGGAAGCCGCGGAAGAGGACCAGATGCTCTTCCTCGGCGGCGAGCAGTCGGATGCAGAGATCCTGAGTGACGTAATCCTCCCCTTCGGCCGCACGAATCGTCTTCAGGTAGTGAGCGCACGCCGCTTCCTCGGCCTCGATCACCGCCTTGATGACGCCGACGACATCGGTCGTGTCGGCCGGCGGCTGCTGTTGCTTGCCGATCGACAGTGACTTGGAACCGGGAACGCGGCCGCCGAGCTGCTTGATCCGCTGGGCCAGCTGCTGCGCATGCCCCAGCTCTTCGGCGATGTCCGCTCCCAGACTCTTCTTGATTTCCTCGGCTCGGACTCCGTCCAGATTGACGCTGTTCGCCAGGTAGTTGGTGACCGTCTCGAGTTCCATGTTGTACGCCTGCTCGAGCAGGCGAATGATCTCGGCTCGCTTTTCGTCGGACATCGTCGCTTCCTTGGTGGTTGGGCGAGGCGGGGCTGGGGCCGTCGCCGGTCCGAGCCGCGACTCGCAGGTCCTTCCAGTCTTCCCGTTTCGGGGCGAACGGGGAAGCGGGGGGGACGAGTCGGCGGACGCCTGGAAAGTCGTTCGCGACGAGCACGGACGATGATTGCCGCGGGAGAGCGCACCGGACTAGACTTCGTGGCGTCGATGTGTTCCTGGGCCGGATTCCGTCGACGAACTCCTCTTCGTCCGTTCGAGGGCGCACGTCGCGATGCGATGCCGATGAACGAAGAATCGAACCGCGCGAACGCTTCGTCGCGACCTCCTGACGAGCCGCATGAGGGATTGCTGCGCCGTCATCGATCGCCCGACCCGTTCGATGACGAAAGGCGAGGCGAGGCCGATCGAGACTGGGAGGTCGAAACCCGGCAGTGCCTGGCGCGGCTCGCGCCGACGCTTGATCTCCGGTCGCTCGCCCCGAACGACCGCTTCCCGCGCGATCCCCTCACGAGCGACGATCGCTCGGATTCGGGGCGAGCTTTTGCACGACCTTCGAGTGAGGCGTCCTGGCCGCCGTCCGATGCGGCACGGCCGATGTGGTCCGACTTGCCGTTCGAGTTCGGGGAGTTGGTCCTGCGGCAACCGTTGGGATCGACCGTCGAAGGAGCGAACTATCGGGGGCACGATCGGCTGAGCGGCGATTCGCTGATCGTCCGCCTGACTCGCTGTGCCGAAGCGGAGCTGTTCGTTCGACGGCGCTTGGGTTCGTCGCGCGTACTGCCCGTCGTGCGAGGACATCTCGACCCGCACGGGCGGCAGATCGCCCTCGTCATGCGATCTGCCGGAACGACGGTGTCCGAACGCTATCGCTTCGCCTGGCGTCACCATCGTCCCCCGCGCGGTCGATCGGACTTCGGTCGTCTCGGACCGATCGAATCGCCGTGCGCCAAGGGACCTTCCCCCGAATCCTGGTTCGACGTCGTGCTCGGACTGGCGATCGGGATGGCGCGGACGCTGCGCGACGTGCATCGCGATGGGCTCGTGCTCGGATCGCCGACGCCGGAACGGTTCCTGCTCGATGCGACCGGAGTGGTGCGACTGATCGATCTCGAGGGAGCGGCCTTCGAAGGCGATCCGATCGGTCGGATCGATCGCTCCCCGCCGTTCGTCCCCCCCGAGCATCTCGAACGTTTCGCGACGCTGAACTCGCCGCAGCGCGACGAGTCGACGGCGGAGACGGAAGCGAGTCCTGCCGCTCATCGATCGGTCGATCTCTTCGCGTTCGGCGTGACGCTGTATCTCCTCTGCGCCGGTCGTTACCCGTTCGGTGCCTCGAACCTGCGCCTCGAGCGGAGCGACGAGGTGCGCCGGTCGCTGGCGCTGCAGCGCCGCGGCGCCGAGCGACTCGATCGCTTCGACCGCGCGCTGCCGACGACGTTCGTCGCGCTGGTCGATCGTTGCCTGTCGTTCTCGCCGTTCGATCGGCCGGCGGGAGCGGAACAGGTGCTTGCGATCCTCGAATCGCTCCGCCGCCCGCTCCCCCGCAATCTGGCGCGACTGCGCGCTCGGTGGCGTCGTGGGACGGGACTCGACAAGGCGCACGAAGACCCTCGCGACCGGATGCGGTAGACTCGAGGCTCGATCGCGCGAGGTGCGCTGCGACGCGAATCACCTCGCGATTGCCCTCGCCGCGGCCCGCCTCGCATGTCGTCGCCGAACGCCGGCACCGCCGATCAGCCCCACCGCTCCCACCAGGACGTCTTGCTTCACCGGAGTCATCTCATGCGATTCGTTCTTGGCTCTTTCGCCGACCACGGTTCGCGTCGTTCGTCCGAACTTCGCTCGCCCGCGCCGACCTCGTCGTCCGGTCGAGCTGCGGCGCGGCGGATCCTGGCAGCGCTGCTGTCGGCGATCTTCGGTGTGGCGACTCTCGCGGCACAGGAGCAGGTGCCGCACAACCAGTCGCAGCCTCCGAACGACCCGTATCCGGCCGACGAGGCGGCGGCGCGGATGACCGTTCCGGACGGCTTCACGGTCGATGTGGTGGCGAGCGAACCCGACCTGGTGAATCCGGTCGCGATGGCGATCGACGAGCGCGGCAGATTCTGGGTCTGCGAGAGCATCGAGTATCCGCGGACCGAGGCGGGGCAAGGGCGAGACCGGATCCGGATTCTGGAGGACACCGACGGCGACGGGCGGATCGATCGGACCAAGGTGTTTGCGGACGGCCTGAACATTCCCAGCGGCATCGCACTCGGCCGCGGTGGGGTCTGGGTGGCCAATGCTCCCGATCTGCTGCTGCTGAAGGACACCGACGGCGACGATGTCGCCGATTCGCGCGAGACGATCGTTACCGGATTCGGTCGGACCGACACGCACGAGTTGCCGAACTCGTTGGTCTGGGGACCGGACGGTTGGCTGTACGGACTGAACGGCGTCTTCAACTACAGTCGCGTCGAACAGTCGGGCGAGGTCTTCGACTTCACGTGCGCGATGTTCCGAGTCGATCCGGTGACGCATCGGTTCGAGCTGTTCGCCGAGGGGACGAGCAACCCGTGGGGGATCGCCTGGAACGAGTCGGGCGAGGCATTCCTGAGCGCCTGCGTCATCGATCACTTGTGGCATCTGTCGCCGGGAGGCTACTACCACCGCCAGGCCGGCCCGTATCCGCCGGGGACCTGGAAGATCGAATCGATCGTCGAGCATCGCCATCAGATGGCGGCGTACTGCGGCATCCATTGGCTCGATTCCCCGGCGTTTCCCGAGGCTTATCGGGGGCGGCTGGTGATGGGGAACATCCACGGCAACTGCCTGAATCTGGATGCGATCGAACGTCGCGGCGCGACGTATCGCGGAAGCGGGGAGCCCGATCTGCTGCAGGCGAACGACGCCTGGTTCATGCCGGTCGCCCAGCAGCTCGGACCCGACGGCGCGCTCTACGTTCTCGATTGGTATGACCGCTATCACTGCTATCAGGATGCCCGCCGCGATCCCGAGGGGATCGATCGGCTGAAGGGGCGACTGTATCGGCTGCGCCACGGCGAGCTGCGCTGGGACTCGCGCTTCGATCTGTCGCAGGCGTCGCTCGAACGACTGATCGACGGGCTCGGAGACGGGAACGCGTTCGTCCGTGCGACCTGCCGCCGACTGTTGATCGATCGCCCCGATCCGGACGGGCGACTGGTCGCGGCACTCCGTGCGGTGATCGACGATCGAAGCGGCTCGCGATCGGTCACGATGCGACGCGAGGCACTCTGGACGTCGATCTCCCGAGAGGCGACCCTTCCGGACGATCGCCTGCGCGAACTGGGCGATCCCGATCCGGTGATCCGGATGTGGGCGCTGCGCGATGCGATCCGATCGGACGACCCGCGAGTGCTGCGAGCCGGTCTGGCGCTTGCGAGTGGCGATGCCGATCCGTCGGTCAGACTGCAGGGGACGGTGACGGCGGCCGGCTGGCTCGAACGCGGCGTGATTCCGGCGGCGGAGGCGTTCGCGGCGATGGTCGGCACGTTGCAGGCCGCTCCCGACGACGGCCTGACCGGGCGACTCGTCTATGCCCACGCCGCCCGCGTGCTCGACGGCAATGACGCGGCGTTCGCGTCGGCGGCTCGCGTGGCTTGGACCTGGCCGAGCGATCATCCGGGGCGCGAAGCGATCGTGCGTACTACCGATCGTCTGCTCGATCT
>CAZZBI010000368.1:0-4911 GCA_964652385.1 uncultured Pirellulaceae bacterium
ATCAACGCCAACAGGGCGATCGGCAGCCAACGCCGCTCGCCGAATCGTCGCATCGTACGCACCATGCTCGAAACTCCGCACAGGATCGGTCGCCGTTCGGACGAACTCGGCGCGGAGAGTATCGGAGCTCGGCGATTCGAGCCAGAGCAATCGGAGAAAGCGAGACGGAGGCGCGGAGACGCCGAGAGAGGCTCGGGGGAGAACGAGGCGCGGACGGAGGGGACTCTCACGGAAGCGCCGAGGAAGAGGAGGCGCCGGGGAACTCGGAGCGATAGAACGTCGCGAGGGTCAGGACGGCGAGCGCGGCCAGGATCGAGATGATGGCGGGCCAGGGCCCGCCGACCGGAAAGTATCGCAGACGGACGCGATCATCTCCGGCGCAGAGCGGCACCGCGCGCAGCACCAGATCGGCTCGGACCACCGGACGTGTCTCCCAGATCCCGGCCGCCGTTCGCGCTTCGGCCTGCCACCCCGCTCCCCAGCTCTCGGCCACCACCAGCCAGGCATCGCGAGGGACATCGACCGCGACGTCGACGCGCTGCTGCGACCACCACGCGTCGAGCAGATGCGGCGGTCCCGAACGGAGCGACGTCGCATCGTTCGCTGCGCCGGACGAGCCGTGAAGACGTCGCAGCGAGGCGAGTTCATCCGCGGTCAGGTCGAGCACCACGCGCTCGTTCCACGCTTCGGGTCCGGTCTGGGGATCGGCCAGGATCCGGTCGATCGCGCGCCACAGATCGTCCAGTCGCGTCACATCGGGGAGGGGGCGAGCGGCCGCCTGTTCGACGATCCGCAAGCGCGCCGCCGCTTGCTCGTTGAGCAGCACGGCGACCTCCTCGGCCGAGTTCGCCGCGTCCGAGCCGACCGGGCGGAGCGTCGGATCGACCTCGCGCCACCCCGCCACGTCCCAGCTCGGCACGATCAGATACTCGACGGACCAACCGTCGAGCAATCGCTTTTCCGGCTCGCTCCAGCCGTCCTGTCGGACCCGACCTCGCTCGCGCGCCACATGCAGCGTCATCCAAAGCACGGCATCCTGTCCGGAACCGGGGGATTCGATCAGCTGCCATCGATCGGCATGCTGATGCTTGGGAAAGGCGGACGCGCGATCCCAGGCGATCACCTCCTCCAGACGCCGTCGATCCGATTCTTCCCTCCAGCGACTCGGTGCCCATCCCTCCATCCAGGCGCGATACCCGCGCGGAATTTCTCCGTCGTCGCGCCCCTCGGCCAGCGTCTCGTGAAGCGTCCGCGCGATGCCGCTCGGCTGCTCCCATCGGTCCAGCGGCGCCGTGATGATCAGGTCCCGATGCGCCAGCGACGTCTCGACGATCGTCGCGAGCGCAATCGCCAGGACGCTCGGGACCGAGACCGCGTGGCCTTGTGCGATCGGCGTTTCGGGATGACGTCGGCGCCGGCCCTGCAGCACGAGCGCCGCTCCCCAGACGAGCGCGGCGACGATCAGCCCGTGAAAGAGCGCGCGGAGGAGCTGGCGCCACGCGCCGTCGACATCGAACGGCCCGAAGATCAGCTCGGCCGGCAGCCGTTCCGCCGCCTCGCGAAACCTCCCTTCCAGACTCCACGCGACCACGAGCGCGACGGCCGACAGGATCGCGACCGCAGCGGCCAGACGCCCGAGTCGCAAGGGACCTCGTTCGATCGCCCGCTCGGTTCCGCAGCCGGCGAGCCAGGCGAGACCGAGCGTCGCGACGACGAACGCCTTGGCGGGATAGCGGAAGTTCGCGTAGCCCGGCACCAGGTTCTTGACGAACCACCAGACGCCACCGACCGGCCCGTCGGGGAGCGTCTCGCCGAACCGCTCCGACACCGGCACGGCTCGGAAGAGTTCCTGAGCGATCCAGCCGAGGCCGTACCAGCCGAAGGCGAGCAGCGTCGCCGCGAGCAGCAGCGCCGAGACCCAGCGGCGCGCCGCGTCGGCATCGCGACGCAGCGACCAGGCCGAGAGGGCGAGCAGCAGCGCGACCAGACCGAGATGGATCGACGGGAACCAGGGGCGATCGGCCGCGGGAATCGCATCGGTCCAACGTCGATACTCGGGGTAGCCGGAACCTGACCAGCCGGGCCAGATCAGATCGGCCAGTTGCCACGGAGCGAGCGAGAACTGCGACGCGAACTCGTGATGGGTCCCGCCGGTCGGCGGCGCGAAGAGTCCCGCCGCGACGCTGCCGAGTCGCTGACGGGGCGAGCGGGGATCGTCCGAGTCGGCGAGATCACGAGCGGCTTCGTAGAGGCTGCGCGATTCGCGCCGGACCGCTCGATCGATCCGACCTGCCGCATCGAGCGACGGCACCCACTGCACCGCCGCGACCGCCGCCGCCATCGCACCGATCACCGCGACTCGACCGACGCTCGGCAGGCGACGCGCAAGCGTCGCGAGCAGAGACGCGAGCAGACCGAGCGGCGTGAAGCGTTCGCCCTGCCGAGCGATCTCGTTTGCGGCGCGCCGGCGTTCGATCAGGAGTGCCGCGAGACCGAGTCCCAGGAGCGCATGCACCGCTCCTTGCGGATCGCCGCCGAGCATCATCAGACCGATCGCTCCGCCGGCGATCGCCGAGTCGCGAACCTGGTCGCGAACCGCATCGCGCCGGTTGCGAAGCGTCGGTGGCAGCGCACTGCCGTTTCCCTCGGCCGCACCCCGGCCGGGCCCGCGATCGATCACCGCTCGCCAACCTGCTCCGAGCGCGATCGGCAACCAGGCGGCTCCGACCAGAAAGACGACGTTGTCGACCTGCGAGACGACGGCGCCGGCCGAACCATAGACGACTCCTGCGACGATCGCCCCATGACGGCCGATCCCCAAGCGTCTCGCTCCCCACGCCGCTCCGCATGCCGCGAGCAGCAGATGGCCGACCAGGTAGCCGTTCCAACGGAGCCCCCAGGGGCCCGGCCCGATCCTGAGCAGCCAAGCGGGCGGATAGAAGGTCGCGGCGGTCGGGTCGGCGGCGAGCGAACGGCCGCCGTCGTCATGCCGATCCCAGAGGATGCCGTCCCCTTGCGCAATCGACTCGGACTGCCAGCGGTAGAGCGGCGCGTAGTAGTGGCCGGCGTCGCGGTAGGCGGTCGTCCGCTCGAGCGAGAGCAGCGGTCGAGCGGCGATCGCGACGGCGGCGGTCAGCAGCAGAACGGCGGCGATTCGGAATCGGACTCCGCCCACCCCGAGCCTCCTTGCGACGGAGCGGTATCGGTTCGCGTTCGCGCCCGCCGCTCGTCGGACACGCCGACCGCCAATCTAGGCGTTCGGCGGTGCGGCGCAGAGAGCAGATGCCGGTGACGTGACGGCGCTGTGCCGCGGGACGGACCGCCGCGGGACGAACCGCCGCTCGACGGACCGCCGCGGGTCCGAAGAGCGGCGGAGGCGATCGGTCGCGACTCAGCCGCGAGCGGCGGCGAGGCCCGATTCGAGTTCGACCGCATCGAGCCGGACCGGCTTGATGTCCCACTTGGGGTTCTGCGACAGGAAGCGGCACGGGTTGTTGTGGAACACCTCGATCGCGTCCTGCACCGAGTGGCCGCGGCGACGGTATTCGAGCACGCACTCCTGCAGCGTGAACGGATCGCTCGGTCCCCAGTCGGCCGAGCTGTTGACCAGGATCCGTTCGGTCCCGTACTCCTCGAGCATGTCGCACGCGCGCTTCGGGGAACACTTGGTGATCGGATACAGCGTGAAGCCGACCCAGTACCCCGCCTCGAGCGGCGCCCGAATCGTGTGCTCTTCGACATGATCGATCCAGACCCGTTCGGGCGGAGCGTTCATGTGCCGCAGCACTTCGAGCGTCCGCTTGGTGCCGCGGATCTTGTCCTGCAGATGAGGCGTGTGGATCAGGATGAGCTGATCGTGCTTCATCGCCAGATCGACCTGCGCCTCGAAGATCTCCTCCTCGTTCTTCGTCGTCTTGTGGAAGCCGATCTCGCCGACGCCGAGCACCGTCGGCTTCTCGAAGAACTCCGGCATCCGTTCGAGCACGCGGTAGCTGAGCTCGGGATTCTCGGCTTCCTTCGGATTGACGCCGACCCAGCAGAAGTGCCGAATCCCGTACTCGGCCGCCCGAGTAGGTTCGAACTCCGAGATCTGCCGGAAGTAGTCGATGAACGTTTCGGGATAGTGGCGATCGAAGCCGGCCCAGAACGCCGGCTCGGCGACGGCGACGACGCCGGACATCGCCATCTTCTCGTAGTCCTGCGCGGTGCGGGCGATCGCGTGGTAGTGCGGCTGGATGATCTGCATGGCTGGGTTCCTGAGGGAGCGGCGCGAAGGGGGGCGCCGAGACCCGAAGCGGTTGGAGGCGGGGGAGCGGAGCGCGAGCGTCGAGACGGAGCGCGCCGCGGCGACGGTGACGACCGCCGCCGACGTTCGCTCAGGCAGGATCCGAGAAGAGTTCGAGCAGCCGGCGACTGCGGTCCGACGCGCTCTTCGAGCCGCCGAGCATCGCAAGCGACTGGTAGAGCTTCTCGATCCGCGGATCGCTCGCGGCGGCTCCCTGAGCGGCGGCGCGATCGAAGCGATCGAGCGTCGCGGCGATCTCGACCAACTGGCAGCGGGTCTCGAGGTAGTAGCGGTCGAGCACCTGTTTCTGATCGAGCATGACGTGCGGCCTCGCGTGGACCCGGTCCGTCGAAACGCGACTTCCCTGTCGCCAGCGGCGCGTGACCGAGCCCGCGAGCACGCCGCAATCGCCTCCGTTCGCCCCTTATTGTTGCAGAAAGCGACGCCCTTTCAACGTCATCAGTCCGCCGCGTCAGCAAAGGGTCCCCCGTCCCCTCCAGCCCGCCGCGTCAGCAAGGGGTTCTCCGTGCCTCGGTCGCACTACGACGAACGCTGCGACCGAGGTCCGGAAGTCCCGGTAGGGACGACCGACCGTAGCCCGGCGATTCATCGCCGGGATGAGAGGC
>CAZZBI010000369.1:0-4908 GCA_964652385.1 uncultured Pirellulaceae bacterium
GTCGAACTTCGATCGGCGGATTCGAGTTGGCGCACTGAGCGAGCAGATCGATCAGCGCCGCTTCCTTCATCTGAAAGCCGAGACGGACCGGGATCCGCTTCGCCACCTGCAGATACGCCTCGCTCGGCGAGCTGGCGGTCAGCGCCGAATGGAACGAGGTCGATTCGAGGAGCTTGTAGTCCCGGTCGACGTAGCGACGATGGGCCGGATCGGCACTCGGAGCCGGCTTGTTCGCGTTGGCACCGCTGGCAGCTCCCGAGCCGGACATCGACTTCATCATGTCCATGCTCATGTTGCGGCTGTTGCCGCCGGCCATTCCGGACGGGACCGAGGCCGTCTCGTCGAGCGACGAGATCTTGCCGAGTTCGCCGGCGCTCGGGCCGACCAGGATATGGTCGATCGTCTTGATGTTCGCCAGGTCGTTGGCGTCGGCGTCTCCGTTGACCCCCTTGATCACCGAGAAGACCGCCTCGAGGACCCAGAGGTCTTCCTGCAGGTACATCACCTGGTGCGTCGTCGGGACGTTGGTCGGCGAGGTGTTGCCGTTGCGGCCGGTGAAGACGGTCGTCTTGCCGAACCAGTAGCCTTGGTTGGCCGGGTTCCAGTTCACGACCGGCGGGCGGTCGTCTCCGGTCCCGCTCGCCGTTCCGCTCGCGCCGGAGCCCATCGGCGGGCCGAACGAGCCGCTGCTGCCGCCGCCGGGAAGACTGCCGCTCCCCGAGCCGGACATGCTGCCGCTCCCCGACATCCCGCGACTCCCCGACATGCCGGACGAGGACATGCCCGACGACATGCCGGAGGACATTCCCGACGAACCACCCCCCGTGGCGGCTCCGGGAGCCCACTGCGCCTGAACCATTTCTGCGAGCTGCGGCAGACGCTTCTTGATGTAGTCGCCGTACGCCATCAGGAACTCGACTCGCGCTTCCTGATCGGTCTTGATCGCGTCGAACTTCGGCAGCTTCCGTTCGATCGGCAGCAAGGCGGTGAATGGCTGGCGGACCGACGGAGCGAGATCGGACGGGAAGACCAGCAGCTGCCGCCGCTGTTCGTAGCGGAACTTCCACGCCTCACGCGCGGCTCGCTTCGCTTCGTCCGTGATCCGATCCATCTCCTTGAGCGTTTCGGTGTTCGGAAACGCCTGACGCGCCTGGGTCTTGAGATCGTCCGCGACGTTCGTCAGCCCCTCGTCCGGCTTCACGCCGGCCAGGCCGTTGGTGTTCGAGAAGCTCCCTTCGATCTGGCCGACATAGGTCGCCGTCTGGGACTGCAGACTGGAGCTCGCCAGCCACGAAACCACCAGCCCGGCAAGAGCGATGACTCCGCAGGAGATCCAGAACTTGTGCTTGAGAATCGGCTTGAGCTGTTCCATCGTCGCTGTCTCCCGACCGCGGTCGCGGCAGGTTTCCGAACTGGTTCCGATCGGTTCGTCCGAGTCCGCGAGGCCTCACTTCCCCGCTCGACTCGCTCCTGGGCGCCTTACTCGATCACCTCGTCCGTCCCGGACGTCGCGGTTCCCGAGGCATTTTCCTGCTCGCGCTTCTTGATCGCCTCGGCTCGGATCCGCAAGCGTTCGCGAAGTCCGACTGGCTGCCACGCGAACTGGATCGTGAAGTCGTATCGCGGGGCCGCGAAGTTCAGCGGCTCGTCGGTCGCCGTCTCGGTAGCACTGCCCGAGTTGCCGGAGTTGCCCGAACCGAGACTCGAACCGCTGCCGAGCCCCGTTCCGCTCCCCAGACTCGATCCGCTTCCCAAACTCGATCCGCTACCGAGGCTCGACCCGCTCCCCAGGCTCGACCCCGACGAACCGCTCGCCCCGCCCGCGAACGACGGGTGGTCGGGATTGGGGATGACGTTGTTGTAGTCGGGACGCGTTTCGCCGGTGATGACCGGGTACTTCACTCCGATCGACTTCATCTGGAACGAGATGACTCCGCCCGGCACTCCGAACTCGGCCGCCAGTTCGGCCGGCACCGGCAATCGGACTCGTCCTTCCTCGAGGTTCTTCAGGAAGGTGTCCCGCACGAACGTTCCGGCTCCGATACCCAGGTTCTGCGCCTGTTCGTCGTTGAAGTAATGGTGCCCGCGGATCTGCACGACCCAGCCGGCCCCTTCGAGCTTCATCGCGGTCCGGATCTCTTCGAGCGTCTTTTCGCCCGCCGGAACCGGAGCGGCCGGAGTGGTCGGCGCGGGGGCGGCCGGCGCCGGCGTGGTGGTCGCCGGTTCGGTCTTGGTCCCTTCCGCTCCGGCGGCTGCGCCGTCCGCAGGCGTCCCGTCGGCAGGCGTCCCTTCGGCCGGAGGCGTGGTGCCGTCACCGGCCGGAGTCGTGCCGTCGGCCGGAGGCGTTTCGGTCGGCGCCGGCTCTTCGACCGGCGGAAGACCGGCTTCCTTGCGGCGCTGCTGATCGATGTAGCGGATGTACGAATCCTTGACCGAGTCGGTCATCCACTCCTTCAGGTCCGGAAAGTAGACCGTCTCGACCGAGTCGATGTAGATCTCGGCTCGCCCCGCATACGGCACGATCTTCGGATCGACCGGAGTCCCCGGTTCGATGCGCGGATCGCGCGGGCAGGCCTGGTACAGAGCCGACTCGAGTTCGGGCCACAACAGGCGACCGTCGATCGATCCGGCCAGCTCCTGCTGGATCTGCCGGACCTTTTCGAGTTCGGTCACCTTGTCCTTGTCCTTGGTCTTGAAGCCGGTCGCCGCATCGACCACCTGCTTCGCCCGACTCTGGGCACTCTCCCACGACTGGCCCGAACTTTCGTTGTTCGGATGGACGGTCCAGAGGGTCCGGTAGTTGAAGAAGTAGTTGACCGAGCAGCCGAGGAGCAGCGCGGCGACGGCGGCGACCGCCCACGGCTTCTTGGCGCGGATGACTCGCTCGGTGATGAACTCGCGCGGCAACAGGTTGTTGCGGAGCTTGGAAACGCCGAGTCCCTGCAGGCAGAGACCGTAGCAGACGGCGTACGAGAGCGCGTTCTCCTCGAACTGCCGACTGGAGGTGACGCCGGTTCCGCCCAGACGCGTGAACCCTTCGAGCTTGCCGATCTCGGTCGTCAGGCTGGTGCTGAGGAACTGTCGGAGACCGGGGAGCTTCGACGCGTTGCCGAGCATCACGATCTTGCCGAGCTTGGCCTTCTTGTGGTTCCCCTGGAAATACGACAGCGAACGCTGCAGCTCGGTCGACAGGTCGTTGAAGACCGGCTTCATCGCCTGGAAGATCGTCTTCGGATCCTCGGCCTTGCGGGCGTTGCGTTTCAGATGCTCCGCCTTGGCGTAGGTCAGCTTCAGCTCGCGGGCGAGCTGCTTCGTGAAGTGGTTGCCGCCGATCGGGATATTGCGCTGCCAGAACGAGTGACCGTCGGAGATCACCAGATCGGTCGTGTCGGTCCCCATCGACAGGACCACCATCGACTCGGGCGGATTGCTCGGATCGATCTCGTCCATCGGCGGCACGTCATGCAGCAGCTCGTGCGTGACGACGTTGTAGATCGCCGGCGGGGTCAGCTGGATGAAGTCGACCTCGAGCTCCCGTTCCTGGAACGGCTGCAGCGCCTTGAAGACCGCTTCGCGCTTCATCGCGAAGATGTGGACTTCCGAATCGAGGATCAGTCCGTCGACTTCGTTGCCGCCGATCTGCTGGTAGTCCCAAATGACGTCGTCCAGCTGGAACGGAATGACCTGCTTCGCCTCGTACTTGACGAGATCGGGGAGGGTCTTGGCATCGACCGGCGGGGGGAGAAAGGGGCGCCACAGACCGGCCTGTCCCGAGACCGAGATCGCGATCCGATCCCCCTTCAGCTCGTTCCGCGAGAGGAACTGCTCGAGCGCCTCGCGGATCAGCACTTCGGGTTCGGCATCGGGCTGGCTGAGGATCTTCGGGTATTCGACATAGTCGAACGCCTCGGCCACGATCCCGTCGCCGTCCGGAGCGGGAACGCATCGCAGGGCCTTGAGCGAGCAACGCCCGATGTCGATTCCCCAGACGGCATTCTGCTTCGCCATGGATCAACCTTGTTGCGGAACGCGAAGAGCGACCGATCGCGCGGCTCGAGCGAGCCGATGCGACCGAGCACCCGGATACGCTTCCGTGTCGAGACGAGAAGGAGCGACCGACTCCGACGAGCGGGAGTCGAATCGGACGGAAACGCCGACTCCGGCGCCATCTCTACATTAGCGTCGCCCGAATTTCGCTGTCAACGTTTTTGGGGGAGCCGCGCGGCGACCATTCGCGAAATCGTCCCCCGCGCGTCGATCGGCCGAGACGACTCGTTCGACCCCCAACGGCTCCGCGGCGTCGATCGAGCGAGGGTGGATCGGGAGTCGGCCGGTTGCAGCGACACGCGACTCGGGGCTCGCATCGGGACGAGCGATCATGACGCTCATGCCGGACGCGCGGATCGCGGCGGGCTCCTCGTCGCGAGAACCGCTGTCCGACCGGAGCGAGACGCTCGTGTCGTCGGCTCGGTTGCCACGGGCGCGGGTGAGGTTCATGATGGAGCCCTTTCCGACGGAGCCGATCCCCGCGCCGCTCCGCCCGGCCTCCCCCCTCCCGCCGAAGTCCAGGCTGGCCGCAGCATGAAGTCACGCCGCCCGTCCGTCATCCTTCTCCCCTGCCACAGCCTGGACGACTTTCCCGTCTATCACAAAGGGGACGATGCGGCCGGCCTGCTCTCCGGCTGGACCGCTCTTTGGCACCCGCAGCTGTTGGCCGCGACCGGCGAGTTGCCGACCTGGCATCGGATCGATTCTCCACCGGCCGAAGTTCACGACCAGTTGATCGTCGTCCCGCAGGTCGCCTACGGCAATCTCGCCACCGGCTTCGCCGCTCGCGTCCAGGAAGCGGGAGGGAAACTGCTGCGAGCGACCCCCGACCGGGACGCGCTGATCGGCGCGGCGCTCGAG
>CAZZBI010000370.1:0-4878 GCA_964652385.1 uncultured Pirellulaceae bacterium
CTTCGGGCCGAGGAAGGGGGAACGAGTCGTTTCGCGGTTCGACGATTCGCGTCGAGCGTTTTCGCCGATCGTCGCCGATCGGTCGAGCCCCCGGGTCGACCGGCGGCCGGGGGACACGGCCGAACGGCACGATTCGGTTTGCGTTTCGGCGGCCGGAATACGATCTTGGGCAGCCGAGGAGAGTCGCTCTCCCGACCGCTCGCCGCCGCCGAGCGTCATCGTCCCGTCGAAGCCGGCCGTCGGCCTTCCGACGTCCCCTGCGAGCGAGAAGCGAATGCACCGTGCCGATGCCCCCGTGGAGACGATCGCCGAGACCTCGCACTTGCAGCTCGTATCGCGAGGCGGGTGGAGTTACGTCCGCCGCCGAGTCGCCTCGGGCGTGGTGACGGTCGTCGCCCTGACGGACGACGACAAGGTCCTGCTGGTCGAGCAGTATCGCGTGCCGCTCGCGGCGCCGGTGATCGAGTTTCCGGCGGGACTGGCGGGAGACGTTTCGGGGAGCGAGGACGAGTCGTTGTTGTCGGCCGCGCGGCGCGAGTTGCTCGAAGAGACCGGCTTCGAAGCCCGCTCGTGGAAGCTCCTCTTCACCGGCCCGAGTTCCGCGGGACTGACGGACGAGGTGATCACCTTCTTTCTGGCGACCGGCCTGTTTCGGTCCGGACCGGGAGGCGGGGACGAGAGCGAGTCGATCGTGCTGCACGAGGTTCCTCGAACGACGCTGGTCGGCTGGCTCGGCGATCGTCTGCGCGACGGTTGCCAGATCGACAGCCGGCTCTTTTCGGGGCTCTTTTTCCTCGATAACGCGGCGCTGGCCGACGAACTGCAACGCGGCTCTCGCCGTTGAACGGCGCGCCATCGTTCTCTTGGCCACGACGACGTCCCCCGGAACGCACCTCGGCGGCGACTCGTTCAGGAACTCTCTTCCGATGATCGAACTGACCTGTCCGCACTGCGGCATCGGCCATCGACTCTCGCCGGTCCTCGCCGGCTCGCGTTTCTCGTGTCATGCCTGCGGCAAGCAGTTCAAGGTGCCGGCTGCGCTCGGAGGGGGCTCGGGAGGGACCGGTTCGAACGTCCCGTCGCTGTCGGATGACGACGATCTCTTCGGTGCCCCGGCGTCCGCCTCCGACGGCGCCACGACCCCGATTCCCGCTTCGTCGAACGCTCCGCTCGCGAGCCCGCCGTCGATCCCCTCATCGCCGTCACCTTCGTCACCGGCGTCTCCTTTTCCGACGACTCCGGCCCGCAGTTCCTCGGCCTCAACGACCGAACGACGCGGCTCGAACGACGACCCGTTCGGTCTGGACGATCTCGAAGTCCCTGCAGCGAGCGACGCTGCGCCGCGCGCCACCGGACCGCTCCCGTTCTCCGATCTGCTCGACGATCTCACCGCCGATCTCGACGACGGTCCGAAATCGACCGAGCGACCGAATCGGCCCGCTCCTGACGGCATTCGCCTGGACGGCATTCCGCACGAGTCGGCCGACGAGATCCGGATCCGATGTCCGGTCTGCGAATCGGTGATGTGGGTCAAGCCGCCGAAGATCGGGACCGAAATCGTCTGTGGCGACTGCACGACGACGTTCACCGCGAAGCCCGATCGGACGTTGGCCGGCAAGGCGCCGGTCCCGCCGGCCGCGGCAACCCGACGCCCCGGCGAGGACGGGTTGCCGGATCTCGAGCCGCTGGTCGAATCGGAGCGAGCGAAGCAACTGGCCGCGGCCGCCAAGTTCAATCCGACCTTGCAGGTCAGTCGGACGCGACGCTGGGGAGAACCGGTTCCCGAGCCGACTCGGGACGAGGAAGCGAAGTCCGAGAAGACCGATTCGACCGCGGCGAAATCCGAGAAGGAACCGAGTCGGGACGACGAGCAGCTCCCTTCGCACCCGCTGCTGCCGGGCGAATGGCTCGCCGAGATGATCTCGCCGTTCCGTCAGCCGGCGGTGCTCGGGGCCGGCATGGCGATGTCGGTGCTCTACTTTCTGAGCGATCAGTCGATCGCCATGCTGTTGTCGGTCGATCCCGAAAGCGTCGTTCTGAAGCTGATCACCTGGATGATCGCGGCGTTCTGTCTGATCGCGACCTGGGCCGGGATGTGCCTGACCGGAGGGCCGATCGCGGCCGATACGGCCGAGGGAAAGCGGACGATCGAGAGCTTCACGAGCGTCGCGCCGCTCGATCTGGCGACCGGCATCCTGCGACTGCTCGTACCGATGGCGGTCGCGATGGCTCCCGGGATCGGTATCGCGCAGATCTTCGCGGCGCTGGTCGACTCGACCGTCCTGTCGGTCTGGCTGATCGTCCTGTCGCGCGGTCTGCTGCTCCCCGTGACGCTCGTCAGCACGCTGACCGCCGGATCGTTGTTTGTCGTCATCTACCCGCCGGTGATGCGATCGATCTCGAACGACCTGCGGACATGGGGGCGAACGATCCTGACGGGGCTGGCGCTGGCGTCGATTCATTCGCTCGCTTCGACGCTCTCCATCCTCTTCGGCCCCTGTCTGGGCTTCGTCATGGCTCCGATCGCCGGCTTCGCCTGGATCCTGCAGGTCCGATCGATCGGTCTGCTCGGCGTCCGGATGCAGGAGATCGCCGACTGAACGCGACGACGACGCGCGGCGGCGATTCATCGATCGCGAGCGGAGCGACGGGTCGGATCGTCGCGGCGAACCGGGACACCGCCGCGCCGTCGACGGCAGTCTGCCGCGGCGCGGCAGCGTCGCCGCGGATCGCAACTCGGAACGGTGTCCGAGCGGCGGAGATGTGCGAAACAAAGCCGGCGGCCCCGTTGCATGCCGCTTTCCCCGATTGGCGATTCCCCGAGGCGCGCCGGCCTTGATCGGATCGAGAGCCCGACGGATCGGTCCCTCGTTCGTCGTCCGGGCTCGTCACCACGCGAACCTCGTCACGACACGCGCCGCGACTTGCCCGAACGAAACGACCTCGAATCGCAGGTGACGTGCCGATCGCCCGCGGATTCGTGCCGAGAATCGAAACCCGAGCGGTTTCGCCTCGATTTCGAGCCTGCTTCGCGAGCGTTTCGCGAGTTCTTTCGCGAAGAGGCTCTCGCTTCTCGGCCCGAGGGACCGGGAAGGATGACGAGCGCTCGGTCGTTCGGCGGTCTCAAAACAAGACCGGAATCTCGAATCGGAGCGCGCCGCTCGTGAGGGCGTTTCGGTACTGAAGAAAGGGACGAGAGCAGCGCGATCCGTCGGGCCTCGTGATGTCGTTTCAGCGGTCATCGCGTCAAAGCGGAATCGACGGAGACACGGATGGGGCTGGAGATCGACTATCAGGTCGCCCGCTGGATCTCGATCCTGCGGGCATGGGTCGAGCCGACGCCGCGCGATGCGGAACTGGGACGGCGCGGCGAGCGACTTGCCGCCCGCTACCTTCGTCGCCGCGGTTACCTGATCCTGGAACGCCAGGCGCGCGATCGGATGGGTGAGGCCGATCTGATCGCGTTTCGGCGCGATGAGCTGATCTTCGTCGAGGTGAAGACGCGGCGGCACGACCGACGAGGGCGGCCGGAAGAGGCGGTCGATCGGGACAAGCGTCGGCGGCTGGTCGCCTTCGCGAGGCGATATCTCTCTCGCTACGGCCTCGAAGACCTGACCGTCCGATTCGACGTCATCGGCATCGAATGGCCGGCGCGAGGAGGCCCGCGACTGAGGCATTGGCCGGCGGCGTTCATCGATGTCGACGAGTGACGAGCCTCTGCGTCCCGGCAGCCCGCCGCGGCAAACGCAGGGGCCTCCGCGCCTCCGTCATTTCGGCGTCTCCGTGAGAAAAATCCGCTCCGTGCCTCAGTGCCTTCTCAGCGCCTCGGTGCCTCCTCAGCGGCCTGACGTGCGCCCGCGTCGATGCGCGGCCGATAGGCTTCGTGCGGTCAAGCGCCTTCCGATCGTGAAGGGCATCGAACTCGCATGCCCTCGGCTCGGGACGAGCCGGGGCTACGCAGGGTGCCGACTTCGGCAGTGACTCGACCGGCCAGAGGTGAAGCGCCGGGAGCAGCAGCTTCGGGAAATACTGCGACCGGGGTCGGTCGCACTACGGCACACTGCGACCGGGGTCGGACGCACTACGGCACACTGCGACCGGGGGCGTTCGCATGACGTGTTCAGCCTCCCCGTTCCGATTCGAACTCGCGGCGGCATTCCAGGGCCCAGGCGAGGACCTCCGGCCACGAAGCGACGTAGTCGACCGGATCGGGGCGGCCGATCGCGTGAAAGGCAAGGATCCGTTCGACGTCCGCTCCGGTCCGGCCGCTCGATCGCCCCAGCGGATCAGGGTCGTAGCTGGTCAGCGTGTTGCGGAAGACCCGTTCGAAATCGAGGCCGAGCTGTTCGATCGACCGTTCCGCATCGCGCAGGATCGTCTCCTTGTCCCCCTGCAGAAACGGCAGGTACAGCCGGACTCGATCGGCGTCCCAGTTGCCGACTTCGAATGCCCGATGCAGCGCCGCGTAGAACTCGGGGCGACAATCGGGATAGATCGCGTGATCGCCGGCATGCACCCCCAGTCCCAGGGCGACTCGATCGCCGGACTTCTGAGCGGTCGACAGAGCGTAGCCGTAGGCGATGGAAGCGAAGATCGCGTTCCGATTCGGCACCACCGTCTGCCGCATCGACGCGTTCTCGTAGTGCCCCTCGGGGATCGGCCGATCGGGATCGGTCAGCGCCGAATCGAACAGCGGTCCGAGCACGGCGAGATCGACGATCCGGTGCTCGACTCGGTAGCCGCATTCGGCCAGGTACGCCAGCTGCGCCTCGACCCGCTGCAGCTCGAATCGATGCTTCTGGCCATAGTCGTAACTGAGGGCTCGGACGGTGACCCCCTTGGCCAGCAGATGCAGCAGCAGGCTGGTGGAGTCCATCC
>CAZZBI010000371.1:0-594 GCA_964652385.1 uncultured Pirellulaceae bacterium
GCC
Organism: uncultured Pirellulaceae bacterium; assembly: GCA_964652385.1. Classification (GTDB taxonomy): domain Bacteria; phylum Planctomycetota; class Planctomycetia; order Pirellulales; family Pirellulaceae; genus UBA11682. The sequence goes on from CAZZBI010000371.1 coordinate 4, forward strand.
GACCACCGGGCCCGGTCGCTTGGACCTTGTCGGCCGAGATCTGATACTCCGCCAACAACCGCTCGGCCGCCGGCATCACCGACGAGGCGCTTCCGGCGCCGTGAGCCGCCGCGGACGGTGCGGGGGCAGAGGGAGTCGGTGCGGAAGGGCTCGGCGCTGGGGGAGCGGCAGGGGGAGCGGCGGTGGCGGTCGCCGCGGCGCCGGCAGCGGCCGTCGCACCGGTCGCTCCCTTGGCCCCGCGAGTCGCCGACTCGTCGAGATCGGCGATCACCGTCCCGATCGGGACGAACTCGCCGGCGCTGCTGCGGATCCGCGACAGGACTCCGGACGCCGGAGCGGCGAGCGACTGGGCCGCCTTTTCGGATTCGAGCTCGACGAGGTTCTCGTCCTTCTCGACCCAGTCACCTTCGCGCTTGAGCCACTGGCTGATCTGGACTTCCTGAATCGACTCGCCCAGCTCGGGAACCTTGATCTCGACCATCGTCAGCACCCTCGATTTCTTGACCGCCTGTCGGCGATATCTCGTGTCCGCCGGCCGGCAATATCTCTTGTCCGCCGATCGGCGCGGTGTCTTGTCCGTCTGTCCGGCGG
>CAZZBI010000371.1:604-4439 GCA_964652385.1 uncultured Pirellulaceae bacterium
CCGGCGGCGGCGGTCGCGGCCTGCGACCTGTCGCACCGGTCATCCTGCGGTTCGGAACCGATGCGTCGCCCGGACGGGAAACGGCGACGGGGGCGATGCTCGAACATCGACCCCCGCGCGGCAAGCGACGAATCTCGGCGGGATCAGTGGACGACCGTCTCGCGGACCGTCATCGCCCGATCCCAGATCTCTTCCTGTTCGATCTTGTGCATCTTCTTCGACCCGGTCGACGGACTCGCCGATTCGGGACGCGAGATCGCCTTCAGCGGCCACCGACCGTACAGGGATTCGCCGAAGTTCACCTTGATGAACTGCCACGCCCCCATGTTCGCCGGCTCTTCCTGGACCCAATAGACCGGCGTCCCTTCGGGATACCGTTCCAGAGCCGCTTCGAGCTCGCGATGCGGGATCGGGTAGAGCTGTTCCAGTCGGATGATCGCGACGTCGTCGCGCGACTGCTCGTCGCGCAGCTTGAGCAGCTCGAGCATGATCTTGCCGGTACCGAGCAGGATCCGCTCCGGCTTGCTGCCGACGCCCAGTCGTTCGTCCGGCAGGACGCGGCGGAACGAGCCGACCGAGAGGTCGTCCAAGTTCGACATGCTCTGCGCCTCGCGCAGCATGCTCTTGGGAGTGAGCACGATCAGCGGCTTGCGCCACGGTCGCTTCACCTGACGGCGGAGCAGATGGAAGTACTGCGACGCGGTGGTCGGATTGACGACCTGGATGTTGTGCTCGGCGGTCAGCATCAGGAACCGCTCGACCCGCGCACTGCAGTGCTCGGGCCCCGCTCCTTCGAAACCGTGCGGCAGGAGCATGGTGAGACCGCTCAGCCGATGCCACTTGTCCTCGGCGCTGGTGATGAACTGATCGACGATCACCTGAGCGACGTTCCAGAAGTCGCCGAACTGCGCTTCCCACGCCACCAGCCCGTCGGGCCGATCGAGACTGTAGCCGTACTCGAAGCCGAGCACCCCCGCCTCGCTGAGCGGACTGTTGACGATCTCGACCGGAGCCTGATCGTCGGCCAGTCGCGACAGGACGTTATAGCGCCGCCCCGTCTCGGCATCGTGCAGCACCGCGTGCCGCTGCGAAAAGGTACCGCGGCCGCAGTCCTGACCGCTCAAACGGATCCGATGCCCTTCGATCGCGAGCGAACCGAACGCCGCCAGTTCGGCGGTCGCCCAGTCGATCGGACGCTTCCCGTCGGCCATCTCGCGGCGCTGCTGAAAGACGCGCTTGAGCTTCGGGTTCAGGTTGAAGTCGTCGGGCAGGGTGGCGATCTGCTGACAGACGTAGGTCAGCTTCCCGAGCGGCACCCCCGTCTCGACTTCGTCGTCCGGCTCCGGGCCGCCGGAGTACTTGGCCCATTGGCCGGTCATCGTCTGGGTGTCCGAGACGAACGGTTCCTGCTGAGCCGAGTCGAACTCCTGCTGCAGTTCCTGCTTGCGCCGTTCGGCGATCGCGTCTCCTTCCTCGCGAGTCACCTCGTTCATCTTCAGCAGACGTTCGAGGTAGCTGTCGCGAGTCGTCGGCTTGGCGTCGATCAGCTTGTACATCTGCGGCTGCGTGAACCGCGGCTCGTCGCTCTCGTTGTGCCCCAGACGTCGGTAGCAGTAGAGATCGATGACGACGTCGCGGTGGAACTCGCGCCGGAAGTCCATCGCCAGGTTGACCACCTGAGCGACGCTCTCGGGATCCTCGCCGTTGACGTGGAAGATCGGGATCTGCAGCATCTTCGCGACGTCGCTGGCGTAGGTCGTCGAACGCCCTTCGTCGGCCATCGTCGTGAAGCCGATCTGGTTGTTGACGATGACGTGCAGCGCGCCGCCGACGCGATACCCCTCGAGTTCGCTCAGGTTCAGCGTCTCCTGCACGATCCCTTCACCGGCGAACGCGGCGTCACCGTGGATCAGGATCGGCATCACGCTCCGCCGAGCGCTGTCGCCGCGGCGATCCTGCTTCGATCGCGATCGGCCGATCGCCACCGGATTGACGAACTCCAGGTGACTGGGGTTGAAGCAGAGCGAGATGTGGACCGGGCGACCGGTCGACGTGGTCCAGTCCGAGCTGTAGCCCAGGTGATAGAGCACGTCACCGCCGCCGCGCGACTCTTCCGGACGCGGATCGTCGAAGCTCCAGAAGATGTTCTGGGCCCGCTTCCCCATGATGTTCGCCAGCACGTTCAGCCGGCCGCGGTGGGCCATGCCGATCACCACTTCGGCGATCTCCTGCTCCCCCGCCTTCTCGAGCGCCAGGTCGAGCAGCGGAATCAGGCTCTCGGCCCCTTCCAGCGAGAAGGTCTTCGCGCCGACGAACTTCCGGCGGACGAACTCCTCGAAGATCACGGCGTCGGTCAGTCGCGTGAGGATCCGCAACTGCATGTCGCGCGAGACCTGGATCCGGTTCTCGGTCCCCTCCATCCGCTTCTGCAGCCAGTCGCGGACCTCGTAGTCGTCGATGTGCATGAACTGCGCGCCGATGTAGCGGCAGTAGGTGTTCCGCATCTGCTGCACCACCTCGCGCAGCGGACGGACGTTCTCGCCGTCGATGGTGCGGGTCGAGAAGAGCTTGTCCATGTCGCTCGGCAGCAGGCCGTACGACTCCGGAATCAGCTCGCGCTGCTCGGGACGAGCCATGCCGAGCGGATCGATCTTCGCCGCCAAGTGACCGCGGACCCGAAAGCCGCGGATCAGCTGGTCGACGCGATCCTGCAGCTGAGCCATCGACAGGCCGGTCGCGACATGATCGCCGCCGGACATCGCCGCGACCGGCGCTGGAGCCGCGGCCTGCGTCGCGGCGCGAGCCGCTCCGGCCGAGGCCCGTGCGACCGCCGCCGCCGAGCCGGCGTTGCCGCCGAACCTTTCGAAATACTCCCGCCAGTCCTGAGGCACCGCGGCGGGATCGCGAAGGAATTCCTGATACCAGAAGTCGAGATAATCTCGGCTCGAGAGATTCATTCCATCCACAGCGACGTTCGTGAGGCGGTCCACTTCCGTCGAGCTGTCCAAGGTGGCATTCGACGCCCCGGTCGGATCGAGACGGGCACGCTGCCCGAGCTTCTGCATCGATCCCCGTACCGATCGAAACCGTACCGATCGAAACCGTACCGATCGAAACCGCCGTCGACCGTCCGGTTGCGCGGTCCCCGACAGGGCCCAGAGCGATCCGATCGGACCGGCGATCACCGGACCGCTCGCCGACGATTCGGCTCGCCGCGACGAGCACGGCGAAACGAACGCGCGAGAGGCAGCGAACCGCACGGCGGCACTCGGCGATCCGCTTGCAAACGAAACCCGCACCGACCCGCAAGTCGCTCGGCTTCGTTTCGTCGGATTCTATCCGTTCGCGACGGACGTGCGGAGTCCGGAATCGTGACAAAATCGACGGTCTCGGCCATCAGCGTTCGCGATACAGCTTCCGGCCTCCGCTGAACTTGTCGACTCCCGCGCCGCGATCGAGTCGAGTCCGAGTCGCGATCGAGTCCGAGTCGCGATCGCTCGGCTCGCCGTACCGCCCGCCGCGATCAAGCCGACGTGCGGCCGAGTTCCGAGTCCCGAGCCGACCGCGATCAGGGAGCGACGTCCCGACCTTCCATCGACGCGACCAGGCTCGCGAATCGAGGGTCCCCCGAGAGACTCAGCAGTCCTTGCATCTCGCGCAAGGTCACGACATCACGGTAGCCGAGCTCGTACGCCTCGCCGAGCACGTCGAGCGCTTCATCGGTCTGGCCCAGCAGCTGCCGAACCGCCGCGAGCCGAACCAGCGACTGAGCCCTCAGGACCGGCAGCGCCGCCGCCTGTTCCCAGGCTTCGGCCGACCGCTCGTAATCGCCGCG
>CAZZBI010000371.1:4449-4875 GCA_964652385.1 uncultured Pirellulaceae bacterium
GCCAGCGCCAGACGTCGGCGTCGTCGTCGCGCCACGCCAGCAGCTCCGGCGCCCCCGCGATCACCCCCTCCCAACGCTGGTCGAGCGCCGCCCGATGCAGCTCGCGCCGCCGGTCGAGATACCTCCGCTCGTCGACGCGGGTCGAGGCCGCCGAAGCACCGGCGGGCTCCTTCGAATCGCTCGTGCCGCGGCCGCTCATGAAGACCGCGATCCCGACCGCCGTCATCAGCAGCAGCCCCACCCATCGCCCGATCCGTCGGTCATCCCGAGTCGGCATCGCCGCACCTCGTCCCGCCAAAAGTCGTTTCCGGGGTCGTTTCGCCGATCGCCGTCCGAGGGGAGTTCGCAAGTCGACCACCACCGGCTCTGACCGAGCCTCTTGCCGACTCGCCCCAGTCCATCGAATCGAGACGGTGGGAGGGGGAA
>CAZZBI010000372.1:0-4874 GCA_964652385.1 uncultured Pirellulaceae bacterium
ACGCTGCTCGGCTACGACTCGCTGACACCCAGCGAAGCGAATGAGGCCTTGTTGGTCACGTCGCATCGCCTGAAGGGATCCGCCGCCAGCGTCGGTCTGCATCGTCCGGCGAAGCTGGCGCATGTGATGGAAGACGTCTTTCAGGACCTCGGCGAACGACACGTCGCGATGAACGTCGCGATGATCGACGCCATGTTCGCCTGTTGCGACGCGCTCAAGGCGTACGTCGAAGGGTTGCGTCGAGGAGATGCGGACGCGTCGACCTTCAGCGCGCTAGCGCATGCCGTTCGAGTCGCCAAGCGTCAGTTGGATGCCGAGACGAACGGCACCGAGGCCTCGTCCGACGTCGGCTGCTCGTCAGCCCCCCCCTCGTCATCGCCTCTGACCGCGTCCGCAGCCCCCTCGGGGGCTCCGCCCGCCGCCGGCGTTTCGGTCGCCGGTGCGACCGGCACGCGACTGGTCACGGTGACGATTCGGTTCGCCCCGGAACTCCCGGCCGCCGGCATGAAGGCGTCCCTGATCGTCGAGAAGCTCCGCGCCCTCGGATCGATCGAGATCTCCGATCCCGAGGTCGCCGACCTGACCGCACTGGACGAGCTGCGCGAGTGGATGTTCGCGATGCGGACCGCCGCCTCGGTCGCCGAGATCACCAGCCGCTGCCGCGTTGCCGGTGTGAAGAGCTGCGAGATCGCGGTCCCGTGCGACGCTCCGCTCGCGCCGGCGTCCGCCCCGGCCGCCGCTCCCGGTGACACGAGTCGGAATCGGGAAGTCGCCGCGGCTGCATCGTCCGCTCGCTCGTCTGCCGCGACTTCCGCCGCAACGCCGGAGACTACCGAGGCGTCCGAACCGGCGAGTCCGGTGACGGCCGAAGCCGCCGCAACTCCCACCGGCTCCGACAAGGGACGAACCGACGGAACCGCCAAGCCGGCCGAGACGCTGCGCGTCGACATCGAGCGTCTCGATCAGCTGATGAACCTGGCCGGTCAGTTGGTGATCAACAAGGCCCGCTTCGTGCAGATCGGCGACTCGCTCAAGGGATCGCTGATGAACAAGCAGGCGCCGCAGGTGCTTGCCGATGCTCGCACGATCGGGCGCCAGGTCCTGCAGACGCTAGAGGACGGCAGCGCGATCGAAGCAACTCGACTGCCGCAGTTCCAGAGTCAGATGCGCCGTCTGGCCGCCGATCTCGACTGGCTCGAAAAGGAGTTCTCGCGCTTCAATACGCTGCGCAACGATGTCAACGACCTGTTCGAGGCGGTGCATCAGCTCGATCGGGTCGCCGACGGGATCCAGCAAGGGGTGATGGATACCCGCATGGTGCCGATCGGTCCGCTGTTCGCCCGATTCCGCCGGATCGTCCGCGACATGACTCGGTCGACCGGCAAGCGGATCGATCTGGTGATTCGCGGCGAGAACACCGAACTCGACAAGCGGATGATCGACGCGCTCGGCGATCCGCTGATCCACATGGTCCGCAACTCGGCCGATCACGGGATCGAGTCGCCCGAGCTGCGTCGCGAAGCGGGCAAGTCCGAGTCGGGAACGATCACGCTCGACGCCTATCACCGAGGCAACCAGATCTACATCGAAGTCCGCGACGACGGTCGCGGGCTGAATCGGGATCGGATCCTCGCCAAGGCGATCGAGCGCGGACTCGTCGCGGCGGCCGATGCCGACAAGCTGAGCGACCACCAGATCCATCAGCTGATCTGGGAGCCGGGATTCAGCACGGCCGAGAAGGTGACCGAGATCTCGGGGCGCGGCATGGGGATGGACATCGTCCGCTCGAAGATCGAAGAGATCAACGGCACGGTCGAAGTCAGCTCGACGTTCGGCCAGGGAACCACCTTCGTCATCAAGCTCCCGCTGACCATGGCGATCCTGCCGAGCCTGATGGCAGTCATCGGCAAGGGGATCTTCGCGATGCCGGTCGAGTCGGTGATCGAGATCGTGGCGATCCCGGTCACCGAGATGCGAACGGTCCGCGGTCAGCAGACCGCTCGCATTCGCGGCCGAGTCGTCTCGGTCGTCGACCTGCAGGAGGTCTTCCGCTGGAACGATCCGGCGACCGACGCCGCGAACTCGGAGCAGACGACGCTCGTCATCATCGGCCAGGAAGGGGACGAGGTCGGCCTGCGGGTCGACGGTCTGCTGGGCGAAGAAGACGTCGTGATCAAGTCGCTCTCCGAGAACTACCGGAACGTCCGAGGGCTCGCGGGGGCCGCGATCCTCGGCAGCGGTCAGGTCTCGCTGATCCTCGACATTCCGGCCCTGATCGATATGGCTTCCCGGCGCCGCGCGACCGCCGGCGTCTGAGTCGTTTCCTCGGACGCATGACCCGTTCCGTTCGCCCTCGAGAGAGAACCTTTCCGATGTCCGCCACGACCGAATCGATGCCGAATCCGATCGAGGAACTCTTCCGCTGCGCGACGCGCGAGACGGCCGATCGGATGACGACCTGGACCGCCGGCAGCATCTCGCTCCGCCTGGAAGGGCTGACCGAAACCGAACTGCACGAGATCTCGGATCACCTCGGTCCGATCGATCGGATGGCGACCATGGTGTTGCTCGAAGCCGAAGGAGAGATCGGCGGAACGCTCGTCCTGCTGTTCGACGACGATTCGCTGGAGGCATTTCTGGTCGCGATGACCGGCGAACCGGTCCTCCCCGGCGAACGGACGCCGCTCCAGGAATCGGCGTTGCTCGAGACGGGGAACATCCTGGCGAGCGCCTTTACCGGAGCGATCTCGGATGCGACCGGTCTGCTCGTCCTGCCGACGCCGCCGATCCTGCTGACCGATTATGTCGCCAGCGTGCTCGAGCAGGCCTGCATGGCTCAGGCGATGAACAACGAAAAGCTCGTCCTGACTCGAACCCGGTTCGAGCGGAACGGCGAGGCGCTCGATTGGCAGCTGGTCTTCATTCCCGACGGTGCGATGCGCGACTGGATCGACTCCGGCCCCCGTCTGGACGACGCTACCCGGTAGATCCGCTCCGCTCCCCCCCCGCCAACCGCCCAGAGACAATCTCATGCAACCCCTGGTCGAACGACGGCCGTCCGTAGTGATGGTCGGAATGGGGCAATCCGAATGCGGCCGAGGCGAGGATCGATTCTCGTCGATCCTCGGGTCGTGCATCGCAATCTGCCTGTACTCGCGCCAGCGAGGGGTCGGGGCGATCGCCCATGTCGTGATGCCCGCAGCACATGGTCGCGAGGCAGCTCCCGGCAAATCGGCCGATACGGCCGTACCTCACCTGCTCGACCTGCTTCGGAAGGAAGGAATTTCGCCTCGAGATGTCGAGGCGAAGATCGCCGGCGGGGCGAGCATGTTCAAGATTTCAGCCGGGACACTGCAGATCGGCCAAGCCAACATCGCCGCCTGTACGGCCGAACTCGAGCGGGTCGGCATCCCGATCGTCGGCCGAGACGTCGGCGGCGACAAGGGGCGCCGGATCCATTTCGAATGCGGCACCGGCCAGGTCCGCGTCGAGATCATCGGCTGCCCGGCGACCACCCTCTGACACGCCACGGAACCTCGGAGCCTCCTTCGGGAATCGGAAGTACAACCATGGACAAGTCCCTGCTGGTCGTCGACGACGCGCTGATCATCCGCCGCCAGATCGTCGACGCCGCCACCGAGGCGGGCTGGAACGTCATCGGCGAGACCGACGACGGGCTGAAGGCCTACCAGATGTATCGCGAACTGCAGCCGACCGCCGTCACGCTCGATCTGATCATGCCGGGACACGGCGGCATCGAAGCGTTGGAGCGGATCCGCGGCGAGTTCCCCGACGCCCGCATCGTGCTGGTCAGTGCCCTGAACCAGAAGGAAGTCCTGAAGCGCGCCTTCGCCCTCGGAGCCGCCGACTTCGTGATCAAGCCGTTCCGCCCCGAGGCGCTGATCGAGACGCTCGAGGCAGCGGTCGCCGAAGCGAACTGACCCCGCGGCGAAAGCGGCCGATGACCGGCGCGTCGGCCCGCGCGCCTGCCGCACCGGGCCGAACCTCGATCGCCGATGCGACACGCCGTCAAACCGCGCCGAGGCTCGTCCGACAACGTTCGGCCGACTTCCCTCAGCCGACGAACCGGAGCAGCGCGTACTTCTTCTTTCCGCTGCGCAGCACCATCGTCGTCGGACTCGCCAGATCGTCCGACGTCAGATTCCCTCGCGACTCGCTCAGCACCCGGTTGCTGACGTACAGCCCCCCCTGCCCCAACAGTCGCCGAGCGTCGCTCTTACTCGAACAGAGTCCCGCTTCGACGAACGCATCGAGCACCGGAAGACCGTCGCCGCCGATCCGCGCTGCCGGCAGATCGCGACTCGGCACGTCCGCGAAGATTTCGGCGAGTTCACCGTCGCTCAGTCGATCGATCTCGGCGCCGAACAGGACCGAGGTCGCTCGACGCGCCCGCTCGAGCCCATCGGCACCGTGGATCAGCTCGGTCATCGCCTCGGCCAGCCGCTTCTGCGAGGGGCGCTCGTGAGCTCGCTCGCGCTGAGCGTCGTCGAGCGCCTCGATCTCCTCCGGTTCCACCTCGGTCAGGAACCTCAGACATCGTCTCGCATCGTCGTCGGCGGTCCGCAGCCAGTACTGATAGAACTCGTACGGACTCGTTCGAGCCGAATCGAGCCAGAGGGTTCCCTTCTCGGTCTTCCCCATCTTGGTTCCGTCGCTCTTGGTCAACAGCGGCATCGTCATGCCGTACAGCTGCACGCCGTCCATGCGTCGAGCCAAGTCGATTCCGGCGGTGACGTTGCCCCATTGGTCACTACCGCCGATCTGCAGTTCGCAGCCGTACGTGCGATTCAGATGCACGAAGTCGTAGGCCTGCAGCAGCATGTAGCTGAACTCGGTGTAGCTCAGCCCCGCAT
>CAZZBI010000373.1:0-1983 GCA_964652385.1 uncultured Pirellulaceae bacterium
TCGCCTCTGCTTCGCGACCCGCGACTGCGAGACGGATCGCGGGCCTCGCACGTCGTTTCGGCGAAGCCCGGCGACGGTGCGCACGCTCCGGTCGCCGAGAATCGGCCGAGCCCTGCGAACGACGCCGCCGCGCCGGTGCTCGAAGAGGCATCGTCGGACCGCCGAGACACCATCGCACTGCCGACGCGGACTCGGTCGAGTCGCAGCGTGCAGCGCCGCGCCAAACCGGTCGGCTTCTATCGCGAGGTGGCCGAGATCGGACGCCAGGCGGCTCGCGCGCTGCACTACTCGCACGAACATGGCCTGCTGCATCGGGACATGAAGCCGGGAAACCTGCTGCTCGATCAGGAAGGTCGAGTCTGGGTCGCCGACTTCGGCCTAGCCCGAGCCTTCCAGAACACCGACGTCAGCCGCTCGGGCGAGATCGTCGGTACCTGGCGCTACATGGCTCCGGAACAGTGGCAGGGAAAGGCGACCGCGCGCAGCGATCTGTTCGGCCTGGGAGCCGCGTTGCACGAGCTGGTGACGCTGCGGCAATTCCGCGAAGGAGAAGCGGGGCCGAACTTCGGCGCGGCGCAGCGCGGAGCCGAGGTCCCTCGACCTCGTTCGATCGATCCGGCGATTCCGCGCGACCTCGAGACGATCCTGCTCCGCTGCCTGGCCGCCGATACGACTCGGCGCTACGTCGATGCCGCGGCGCTCGCCGATGATCTCGATCGGTTTCTGGAAGGGAGACCGATTCGCGCCCGTCGAGTCGGTCCGATCGAGCGGACGATCAAGTGGATCCGTCGCAATCCCGCCGCGGCAGCGCTGTCGGTCACCGTCGCCGCGCTGATCCTGGTCGTCATGGGGCTGACCGGAGCGGCGTATCGAGCCGAAGCGCAGAAGCGGACTCGCGCGGTCGCGACGCGGACCCTGGCGATCGAAGCGATCGAGAAGATCCTCCGCGAACTCGACCTCGGACCGGTCACTCCCGACACCGCCGCACTCGAGGACGACGACTCCACCGCGTTCGGCTTTCACTCGCAAGGGACCGTCTCGCCCGACACCGCTCGCGTTCTCCGCCAACTCGTGCCGGTCTTCGATCGACTCGCCAGTCTCGACGGTACCGATCCCGAGCTGACCGCCGAATCGGCCCGCGCCTATCAGCGGATCGGCGACATCGAACTCCGGCTGGGAAATCCGGAACGAAGTCGCGATGCGTATGCCGAGTCGCTGTCGCGTTACGCGCTGCTCGGCGAGGCGCGCGGGTCGGACGAACAGGATCGCTCCTGGGCCCGGACCAACAACCAGATCGCGCTGTCGTATCTGCTGGAGGGACGGCGTGACGAGGCGCAGGTCGGCTTCTCGCGCACCATCGAATGGTGCGAAGAGCGAGTCGTCGAACCGAGCGGTTCGGACCCGTGGCTCGTCTACGAATACGCTCGCGCCTATCACCTGCTGGGCATCACCCTGCGCCAGGCGCCGGTCGAATCGCTCCGGCGAATGAGCGATGCGGGACGGACCAACATCCGGACGGTCGTCGATCAGGTCCGCGATCGATTGGCCGACGCCCGACGCGATGATCCGGTGCCTCCTGCCGGTCCTCCTCCCGGCGAGTTCGGACCGAGAGGTCCCGAGCCGCCGAACGGCGCTCCGGCCCCTCCTCCCGACGCACCGCGCCCCCCGCGCGACGAACGTGGCGGAGATGGGCGCGGTGGAGATGGGCGCGGGCCGGGACGACGCGGTTTCGGCCGCAATCCGTTCGAGTTGCCGGCCGGTCTTCCCGAGACGATTCGGCGCGACTTTCAGGCGTCGCAGGAAGCGTTCCGCAAGGGGGTCGAACTGCTCGAACCGATCGTCGCCGCGAACCCGTCGATCGCCGAGTTCCGTTTCACGCTGGCGCTTTGCTACCGCGACGGTTCGCCGCCGTGGCGGCTGCGCGGCAGCGACGGCGATCCGTCGAACGACCTGCAGCAGCGAGCGATCGACATTCTCGAAACG
>CAZZBI010000373.1:1993-4855 GCA_964652385.1 uncultured Pirellulaceae bacterium
GCGCCGACGGTTCCCGACTATCGCCTGGAGCTCGCCGACACGATCGCCCGCGTTCCGCCGCCCGATCGGATGACGGTCGAATCGCTTCAGACGACCGAAGCCGATTTGCGGCGAGCGCTCGGGATCGTCGACGATCTGCTCCGCGACTCGGGGCAGGTCCCTCGTTATCGTCAGGCGGCGGCTCGCATCCTCGAGCGTTTGGCCGCGGTCGAATGGCTCCGGCACGGCGCCGCCAAGCCGATCGACTCGGTCCGCCGAGCGTGGAGTCTGTACTCGGGATTGGCGGACGACTATCCCGATCAGGACGACTACCTGCTGTCGTCGCTCCGCATCGGCATCCAACTCGGGCAGCTGCTCGCGATGCAGCGACAATGGATCGAATCGGGGCGAGTCTATCAGGACTCGCTCCGCCGTCTGGAAGCGTCCGACGAGTCGTTTCTGGCGGGGCCGATCCGGCAGTTCGCCGAAACGCAGATCCGACTGGGGATCACGGCAGCCGAGGAAGGACTCGTGCGGCAACTGGACGGCACCGAGGCGGCGTGGGAACTGCAGAACTCGGTCGAGCTGCAGCGGTTCCCGTTCGGCCCCGGCAGCTTCGGTCCCGGCGGCCCAGGAGGCGGCCCCGGCGGCCCCGGCCCCCCGCGCTAACCCCGATCCGCTCCCCCCACTCCGCTCGCTCCTCTCCGCGCTCTCCCAGCCCCGCGCCCTCCCAGCCCCGCGCCCTCCCAGCCCGCCGCGTCAGCAAGGGGTCTCCGCGCCCTCCCTCCGCACCTCCCCAGCCCGTAGCGCCAAACGCAGGGGTCCTCAGTGTCTCGTGGGCCATCACGCTCCGACGCGGATTCAGTGTCGGAACGAAACCTTGCCTCGGCCACGGAGTGGCCGGGCCCACGGGAGCAGCTCGGCCTCTGCGTAGGCCCGCGTCGTCCCCGACGCGCGGCCGTGCGACAGCGAGCGTCCGAAACAGGTCGCAACGTGATCGGAGTCTCCACCGCACACTCGCGGCTCGGGACGAGCCGGGGCTACCTCGAAGCATGCGACCCGGGGAGGTCCAACGACGTGGCCCTGGGCACTCCGAGCCCGACGTCGGGTACACGTCGACGACCGTTCGCGCCGCATCACTCGTTCGGCGTCGAGACGAAACCCTGCCTCGGCCACGGAGTGGCCGGGCTCACGCGAAAACCGCCGAGCGGCACTCAGACCCGCAGCGCCTCGGTCCGGATCTCCTGAGCCAGAATGCCGGGGCGAGGGTCTTCGCGTTCGCCGAGGTCCTTCACCTCCAGCACCAGCGGCTCATGCGTCTGGTCCAGACGCTGCCAGTCGAGCATGCGGCCGATCGCGTCGTCCGAGTCTTCGGCGAGCACCGCCCAGACCACTTCGTACGCTTCCCAATCGGTCTGCCCCGGCAGACAGCCGACATGTTCGGGCCAGTCTTCGGCCAGCGGCTGGTGGACCAGCAGCTCGAACTCGTGCAATCCACCTCGTTCCGTCTCGCTTGCCCGCTGCCGCAGGAACAGCTCCTCGGGTCCGATGCCGCTGACGACCATGCGGCGCGCCAGGCGTTTCGCGAGCCCCTCTTCCCCCGACTTTTCCAGACGGTGCCACAGGCGTTCGAGGATCTCGGTCATCGCCGGTTCGCTCAGGTTCTCGGCATCCGCCCAGCTCCGTTCGATGACGCTCTCGGCGGCGATCGCCCCTTCCGCTCCGCGGCCGGCCGCCAACGCGATGCATGCCTGGAGCGCCACCAGATGCAGATCCTCGTCATCCCCCGCTCGTTGACGCTCGATCTCGATTTCGGCGGTCGCCTCGTCGAGCTTGCCGAGTTCGTAGAGTGCGGTCGCCAGCAGGTAGTGCGTCCAGAGGGCGTTTTCGGACTTTCGGTCGTAGCGCTGGGCGTAGGTGATGACGTCGTTCCAGCGTTTCGCTTCGACCGACATCAGCGCCGCCTCGAACAGCACCTCGGCCTCGTCGCCGTGCTGCAGCGCCCGTTCGAGCGCCGTCAGTCCCGCTTCGACGCGGTGATCCAGACGCTCGCATTCGGCCAGACGCAACGCGACCAGCGGGTTCGCGGGATCGAGTTCCGCCGCCTCGTTCAGCAGCCGCCGGGCTTCCGAGAAGCGATCATGATCGATCAGCCATGTCCCGCCTCTCAGACGGATCGCGACCGACTTGGGATCCATCGCCGACGTCTTGCGGTACCACTCCGCGATCTCTTCCTCGCTCGGCAGGGCATCGCGCAGCGCTTCGAGCCCCTCGGCCATCGCGTCGGTCGATTCGTCTTCCCAGTCCTCGATCATCATCCGGAACTCGGCCGCGACCGAGATCAGCAAGCTCGCCGGCTCGGGATCATCCAGAAACGGCTCGGCCCAGCGCTGAGCCGTCTCCCAGGCCGCCAGCAGCTCGTCCGGCCGATCGATCAGGTAGGGCCACAGGAACAGACCGTGAGCGATCTCGGTCGCGTTCCGCCCCGCTTCCGACATCACCTTTTCGAGCTGCATCTTCAGGCGGGTGAGCGAGTCCCCGCGCTCGATCCCGAGCATGACGCGCTGCGTCACCTTGGCGAAGTCGGGGTCGAGCCCGTTCAGCCATTCCGCCGGCAGGATCGGCCGATCCCAAAGCGATGCCCCCTCGACGAACTTCGGGAGAGAGGCGTCATCTGACGGTTGCGAGCCGGCGCTCATCGAGGACTCCTGACGCGGGCGGAATCCTTCAGCGTACCGAGAAGCCCCCCGGTGTCCATGAGGGGACCGGCGACGGTTCCCCTTCGCATCCCCCCCCGTTTCGTCTCGCCGAGGCTCAACCATCGGACCGCCACGCCATTTCGCTCCAGATCACCTCGGCGCCCGGCGGCTCGGTCCCCTCGAT
>CAZZBI010000374.1:0-4829 GCA_964652385.1 uncultured Pirellulaceae bacterium
CGGCGGCCTCACCCCCGGCAGCATGCCTCCCTTCTCGAAGTCGCTGGGGGACGAGGGAGTCATCCTGCGTCACGTGAAGATCATCGACGCAGGCACCGACCGCCTCGACGCTCTGCGCCGCGGCTTGGCGGGACGAGTCGACCCGGAAGATGCGGGGCGGATCGTGGTGCGGTACCCAAGTCGCAATCCGGACGAGAACCTCGCCGACATCCAGGCCCAGATCGCCGCGAACCGTCAGGGGGCGGAACGGCTGACGGAACTCTGCCGCGAGCAAGGGACGGCGCGAGTCGCGGCAGCGATGCGAGGCCTGCAACGGATCGCGAGCGAACGGCTGAACCGAGTCCTGTCGCGACTGGGAGAAGGGACCCGGAGCTTCGAAGATCGGATGGACGACGGAAGTCCGATCCGAGTCACGCTCGAGCGGCGAGCGGGGAAGCTGACGATCGACTTTGCCGGCACCGCCCCGGTCCACCCGGGAAACCTGAACGCGAACCGCGGGATCGTGACGGCGGCGGTCTTGTATGTGCTGCGCTGCCTGATGACGCACGAAGATCGTTTGGCGAGCCTGCGGTGGGGAGACGCCCCGAGAGCCTCCGGCTCCGTCGGTGACCGCGCCGACGACCACGCCCCTTCCGACACGGCCGACGACCGCCCCTCGCCGACGACACTCGGCCGCTTCGACGTCCCGCTCAATCACGGGCTGCTGGAAGGAGTCGAGATCCGAATCCCGGAGGGGATGCTTTCGCCGCCGCTACCAAGCGACCCGGCGAGCGGCGCGGCGGTCGTAGGGGGAAACGTCGAGACAAGCCAGCGCCTGTGCGACGTGCTCTACGGCGCGCTGGGGAAGCTCGCCGCCGCGCAGGGCACCATGAACAACCTCACGTTCGGCACGCCGAGCTTCGGCTACTACGAGACGATCGGCGGCGGCGCCGCGGCCGGCCTGGGCTTCGACGGCGCGTCGGCCGTGCACACGCACATGACCAACACGCGGATCACCGACCCGGAGGTACTGGAGCGCCGCTTCCCGGTCCGCCTATGGCGCTTCGAGATCCGCCGCGACTCCGGAGGAGCAGGTCGCTACCGCGGAGGCAACGGAGTCACCCGCGAATTCGAGTTCCTCGAACCGCTGCAACTCTCGCTGCTCACCAACCGCCGCACGACTGAACCGTTCGGCCTCGGAGGAGGCAAGCCCGGAGCGCCCGGCCTCAACATACTGCACTCCGCCCCGCCGGCCCTCACCCGGGCGGAACGCACCCCGCCCCAGAGTCCCGCCGCGTCGCTGGCACTCCCCGCCGCCGCCGAGCACAAAGCCCAGCCGAGTGATCATCTCACGATCGACACGCCTGGCGGAGGAGGCTGGGGTTCTGAACCTTGCTGAAACCGACGCAGCAGGGCGAACGAAAATACTGCCTCCGGCACCATCGGTGACCGATCGAGGGAGCCGTCGATCGAATCAGGCCGAACCGCCTGAAGTCGACGGATCGGCAACAACCTCGCGAAGAACCTGCTCGAACTGATCGATGCATCGCCGCGCATCGAAGCGCTCGATCGCCAGCTGGCGTCCTCGCTCCCCCATCGCCCGTCGTTCGGCCGGATCGGTGCGCCGAGCCTGTTCGATCCGCTCGGCGATCTCGCGGACGTTTCCCGGAGTCGCGACCCAGCCGAGGCGATGCTGCTCGACCAATCGCCAGACGTCGCTGCCTGGAGGAACGATCGCGAGGATCGGAGTCGCGGAAGCGAGGATGCCGTAGAGCTTGCTCGGAGCCAGGCAGCCGGTGATCGCCGCGTCCATCGAGATGACCTGCAGATCGGCAGCCGAGAGCGATTCGGAAAGCCGCTCGCGAGGCTGATAGTCCAGAAACCGAACCCGCTCGTCGGCCTGTCGTTCGCGAACCCACTGCTGCAGTCGCAAGCGATCGGCCCCGTCTCCGACGATCAGGCCGAGGACCGAGCGGTCGACCTGCGCATCGCAGAGCGATTCGAGCAGGACCGACAGGCGCTGACTGAGCCCCATGTTCCCCGAATGCATGACGACGAACCGATCGTCGAGCCGGTGTTCGGCACGAAAAGGGTTCCGCTCCTTGACCGGCCCAAGCGAAGCAGTGTCGACCCAGTTCGGGACGATACGCAGCTTGGACTCGGGAACGCCCCAACCGATCAGCCGTGTCTTCATGTCCTCGTCGAGCACGACGACGCGATCGGCCTGGCGATAAGCGGCGAGCAGCGACGATCGGATACGACGAACGATCATCCCTTCCTTCGCCTTACCCAACGCGACGGCGATATCGGGATAGATGTCCTGCAGGTAAGCGACGAACCGGCATTTGCGTCGCCGAGCGAACCGCGCGGCTACGATGGGCAAGAAAAACGGGTCGGTCTCCGCGACGATCACGTCAGGCGTATGAGGAAGCCGCTTGAGTTCGCGAGACACCTGTCGCGTGAAGCTGATCAGATTCGCCATTCTCCCCGGAGCCGAACGCTTGGGAAGCTGAAGATGGCGAGCGCGTCGGATCGCAACTTCCTGACGAACCTCGACGCCGCGATCGAGAAACGCCTCCCCGGTCGGATTCCGATTCGGCTGTCCGACCAATACCTCGACGTTCCACTGGTCCGCCATAGAAACGGTCAGATCCGTCAACAGCTGCCCCGTCGCCTCAGCATCGGGCCAGTAGGAGCGGTTGACGAAGAACGCCGTGGGACGGTAGTCAAGCATGTCAATCAGGCAGAGTCAGAGGGAGCGTTCCGGCCGAGCTTGCCGTGCTGGGCAAGCTCGGCCTCATACATCTTGGCGCGGACGTTGGCGATGTACTGGGAGCGAATCTGACTGGCGATCCACCCGCGCCGCCCCTCGAGAAAGCCAAGCCTCAAAACGAAGTGATAGAAGAACCACAGCCACGGTTCACCCGGAAGTCGCATGGCGATCTGCTTGAGCCAGCGTCGGCGCTCCTGAACATTTCCGAACAGCTTTGCCTCGACCGCCGCCTCTCCCCATTTGCCTCCGCCAAGCACATGCCGACGAACAGCAGCCTCCCACGTCGAGTATCGGTTATGTCTCGCGATGTACGCTTCTAGTCCCTTGAAGTCTTCGTGGATCAGGGGCGTGTTCAAACGCCCGAGTTTACCGTCAACGATCAATCGCTCATGGACTTCCATATCCATGGCCGACGAATCCTCATCGATGATCCGTTCGAAGCGGGCTTTCCCTTTCCTGAAGAGCAGTACGGCCGAATGCGAGAACCCCCCGAACGTCATCTTACTACCGAGAAAGTGAAACCCTTTCTCGATCAGGAAGGCGTCGCAACCGCTCGGATCCGCTAGTACTTGCTCGATCTCGTCAAGCAATTTGTCGGGGACGACCTCATCCGCATCAAGAAGCAGTACCCATTCGGTTGCGATTGAAAGCGTGTCGAGCGCCCACTGCCGTTTTTTGGGATATCCGCCCTGATAGACAAACTGAACAATCTCCACTCCCCGGGATTTGCAGACCAACGCTGATCCGTCGGTCGATGCCGAATCGAGCACAACAACTCGACAGAATGCAGCCAATCGATCGAGGCACTTAGGGAGGTTGACTTCCTCATTTTTGGCGGCCACCAACACCGTAACCGCAAGAGCCTTCGCTCGCTGCCGTTGCGAACCTGACTTCGCTCCGCCGCCAGTAAAATCGCTCGGCACTCGCCCCCCCATGCTCATACTCAATAGACAACTTTTGCAATAACTCGGCTTTCGCCTTCGATCTATTCCGGTCGGATAACGCGATCCCTGATTCGTCGGGCCGGATTACCGGCGACAATCGTCCATGGGGCAACATCGCGAGTGACTACGGAACGCGCCCCGACGACAGCTCCGTCGCCGACCGTCACACCCGGAGACAAGAATGCCTGCGCACAGACCCATGCGTCGTCGCCGACGTGGATGTCGCGCTTGACCAGCTCCATTCGCGCAGACTCGAAGTCATGCGTACCTCCACAGAGGTAAACTCCTTGAGAGATTGTAGCCCGATGGCCGATGCGAAGCTCCCCGAGATTATAAATCTCGACCCGATCGCCGATCGCCACATGGTCACCCACGATCAGATTCCAAGGAAAAAACACCCTGACCGTGGAATAGATTTGCACGCCTCGACCGACGCGAGCACCGAATGCTCTTAGGATCCAACAGCGAAGTCCATGCATTGGCCTGGGAACGATCAGAAAAGCCACTGCACCGATCGCCCAAAGGACCCTGCCAACTTGGACGCGGGGTCCGTACTTTCTTGAGGAGCGATTCTCATTGATCCTGAGCATCGAAGATCTCTAATCCGAGTTGGCCTGACATTCAAGGTTCAGGGAGAACGAGGTCCATCGCCAGCCTTCTTGGGCAGACAGCCTGGCGGGGAGAGGGACCAATTCATGCAGGACAACGAACTGCACCACTTGATCCATCGGCTCTTCAGGAAAGATCGTGGCCGGCTCTGGCCGGCCTCATATCAAGTTTCCCGTGATGAAGCAGGATGCGGATCCGGTAGTGCCCGAAGCTGCGGAAGCCAAGGGCGGTCGACTTGATTTCCTGGATCCGGCTATTGAACGCTTCGCTCAAGGCGTTGGTGATCCGGTGGCGAACGAACGACAGCAACCCCTCGAGGTGCCGCTTCAGCAGCTTCGCCTTGCCGACCATCGGCTTGAGGCGGCAACGAACCGCGGCGCCGTACCAGCGGCTGAAGTAGTTCCGCGCCGCACCCGGCAGGGAGAAGGTCCAGAAGCCGACGAACATCTCCTTCGGCGACCAAGCCCACGCGGTCCGCAGCGTGCTCGCCTTCAGGTCCCGAAACACTGCCTGATGGCGATCCG
>CAZZBI010000375.1:0-4822 GCA_964652385.1 uncultured Pirellulaceae bacterium
CGGTGCGATCGGTCCGACCTTCGATCAGAGGCATGCGATCGAATCGTCATGAGGGTGCCGTCTCCCGGAAGTAGGCCGCCGCGCCGCGATCGGAACGGCGACGATCGATTCATCAGTCGCCGACCACGATCTCGTGTCGGCGGTGCGGTCGGTTCGAGTCGATGACGCGAGGGATCGCCGAGTCGGCGAATCGCTCGGCGACTCGTTCGGCCCGCTCGACGTCGAGCGGCCCGTCGTGCAGATCGAGCAGGTGGCGGAACGACAACAGATGCTCGGCGTCGATCACGATGCCGGCTCCCCCTGTCGTCGATGCGGCGAACCAGCCGTCGTCGCGCACATGCCATCGACTCGGATACTGCGGATTCGACGGATGGTCGAACAAGGTCAGCCCCGCCTGCTCGACGGTTGCCGCGGAGCCGCTCGATCCGACATCGTTCGTCGCTGCCGGCCTCTCGTGGTCGCTCACCGGATCGGCCGTCCCGCTGCAATCGAGCCAGCGCTGGTTCCGCTCGAAGAGATTCGCCTCGCCGACGGCGCCATCGCTGCCGGTCAGCGTGCCGCCGCCGAAGACCGGCGACAGATCCGCCGCCACTCGCACGGCGAACGCCCCGAAGTTCGATTGTCCCAGCTCGATCGTGCCGCGCGGCGCCGTAAAGGTCGTGGCGATCTCGAGCTGCCAGGCGCTCGGTCCGTCGGGACGAAACAGAGCGATCAGTCGCTGGGCGAGCAGCGGCTGAGGATCATGCCCGTCGGTCCACACCAGATCGACCGCCAGCGCGGCTCGTTCGTCCCCTTCTTCGAAAGCGAGCCAGCCGGTCTGCCGGATGGTCGCTCCGGTGCCGTCGGCCCAAAAGTTCACCCCCATCACCTGATGGTGGGCAAACCAGACCGAACGATGATGATCGTGGTCCGGAGCACCGGGGTGCCCCATCCGAGTCAGGAGCGTTCCGCCCGGAGCGACGATCGGATGGAAGCAGGGGCGAGGATCGCGCGGATCGAAGTTCCAGCTCGTCACCTCGCGCCGGTCGATCAGAACGCGGTAGCGATGACCGACCTGGGGAACGATGCGACAACGCGGCATTCCTGACCTCGCGAAACCGGTGCACGGACTGCTCGGAGGAAATCGGACTGCCTTGCGGCGAGAGCCGGACAGGCAGTCCGCCATGACGCCGACCGCTCTCCTGCGGATCACTCGCTCGGCGTCAGATGCGTCACCATCCAGTCGACCAACGCGCCGAGCGCCCGTTCGTTGTCCTCGCCGGCGAAGCCGTGAGCGGCATCGCGAATGACGATCAGCTCGCACTTCACCCCTTCGCGATCCATCGCCTCCTTGATCTTCTCGCTGTGAAAGAGCGGCACCAGCTCGTCCTTGTCGCCGTGAACCAGCAGCGTCGGCGGATCGTCCGGAGTGACATGGCGAAGGGGCGAGACGTCCGGCACCTGAGCTTCGGGGAATTCGAGCGCCGGAAACTGCTTGACGATCGGCTTGTCGGGCCCGACGTACGACTCGAGGTCGGTCGGCGGAAAGAACGCGACGACGCACTGCACGCGGCTCGAGGTGCGACCGATCGGATCACGAGCCGCGGGATCGCCGTCGTCGCCGCGAGTCCCCATCATCAGGGACAGATGCCCGCCGGCGCTGCCGCCACAGACGCCGATCCGCTGCGGATCGATCCCGTAATCGGAAGCGTGAGCGCGGATATGGCGGATCGCCAGCTCGACGTCGCTCCAAGCCTCGGGGACCTTGAACTGCGGGCTGCTCCCGTGCCGGACCAGAAACAGCGTGAACCCCTTGTCGACGAGCCGCTCCCAAAGGTTCTTGTCGGTCGGGGCCGAACGGACGAGATTCTCGGGGGGAGCCCACATCGAGACCCAACCGCCGCTGACCATGAACAGGACTCCGGCCCCGTTACCGCCATGGGCCGGCGTGATGACGTCGTAGGTGAGCGCCATCCCGGCCTTGTGACCGTAGATCACGTCGGGGCGAATCGACCGCCACTCCTCTTCCCCGCGGGCACGGCCGGCGAGCGGAACGACGGTCAGGGCAACGGCGAGAGCGATGACCGAAAGCACGACGGATCGCGATCGTCTCATGACAGGGCACCCGTAGTCGGAACGTGTGAGGTGGTCCGCCCCGGCGGGCGGCGGCCGATCAGTCTAACCGAAGCCGATTCCCGAGCGGCAACGTTCTCAGACGCAGGGCGTTGGCCAGCACCGACACGCTGCTCAGACTCATCGCCGCCGCGGCGAGCATCGGACTGAGAGTCAGGCCGAGCCACGGATACAGGACTCCGGCGGCGATCGGGATGCCGAGCGCGTTGTAGGCGAACGCGAAGAGGAGATTCTGGCGGATGTTCCGCATCGTCAGACGGGCCAGTCGGACCGCGACGACCAACGACGCCGGATCGCCCGAGACAAGCGAGACGTCGGCCGTCTCGATCGCGACATCCGTCCCGCTCCCCATCGCGATGCCGACATCGGCCGCCGCGAGCGACGGCGCATCGTTGATTCCGTCGCCGACCATCGCGACTCGCTCCCCAGCCGACTGCCGCTCGCGAATCAGCGCCAGCTTGCCGTCGGGCGTGACGCGCGACGAGAACCGATCGATGCCGGCGCTCCGGGCGATCGCACTCACCGCCGCGGCGCGATCGCCGCTCGCCAGCTCGACGGCGATCCCCTGACGCTTCAGTTCGACAACCGCCGCGGGGGCAGTCGACGCGATCGGGTCGGCGAGCAGGAACGTTCCGACGAGCGTTTGACCTCGCGCCACGCGAACGGCCGTACCGGGATGCGCCGCGACCGTCTCGTCGTCGGGGATCGCGATACCCAGCGACATCAGCCACTCGTCACGGCCGACCGACCAGAGGTCTTCGTCGATCCGAGCGCGAATCCCCTCTCCCGGCACGACCTCGATGCCGTCGGTCGACGGCAGCGACACCCCTTCTCGCTCGGCGCGCCCGATCAGCGCGCGAGCGATCGGATGTTCGCTCCCGCGCTCGATCGCCGCAGCCGCTGCGAGCCAGGTTCGCTCCGGGACGTCGCTCGACGACCGCAGCGCACTCACCTCCATCCGCCCCCGAGTGAGCGTGCCGGTCTTGTCGAAGACGATCCGGTCGATCGACGCGAGAGACTGGAGCGCACCCCCATCCTTGATCAGCACTCCTTCGCGAGCCGCTCGACCGACCGCCACCATGATCGAGACCGGAACGGCCAACCCGAGTGCACAGGGACAGGCGATCAGCAGGACCGAGATCGCGGCGACCGCCGCCGACACGAACCGTTCGTTCCCCGAGCCGAAGACGATCCAGCCGCCGGCCGCGGCCAAGGCGGCCAGCAGCACCGCAGGCACGAAGCGCGCCGCAACACGATCGGCGATCCGCTGGATCGGTGCGCGACTGTGCTGAGCTCGCGCCACGCTTTCGACGATCCGCGCCAGCAGCGTGTCGTGCACGCCGTGCGTCACGCGCACGACCAACACCCCTTCGCCGTTGACCGTTCCGCCGACCACCGGGTCGCCGACCGAGCGGCGCTGCGGTTCCGACTCCCCCGTCACCATCGACTCGTCCAGCTGCGACGTCCCTTCCACGATCAGGCCGTCGAGCGGCACGCGCGCTCCGGGGACGACTCGCAATCGATCGCCGATCTGCAGCTGCTCGATCGGAACGTCGATCTCCCGGTCGTCGTCGATCAGTCGCGCCAAGGTCGGGCGGAGCGACAGCAGCTCGGCGAACGCGGTCTGCACGCGACGGCGGGCGCGGATCTCGAGCCATTGTCCGAAGAGAACAAGCGCCACGATCGTCCCCGCCGACTCGAAATACAGGCTCCCGTGCTCCGAGTCGGTCCAGGCGGGGAGCATGTCGGGAACGGTCAGCGCGACCAGACTGAGTCCGAGCGCCGACCAAGTCCCGAGCGCCACCAACGTGAACATGTTCGGGGAAGCGACCTGAACCGATCGGATTGCGCGATGCCAGAGCGGCAGTCCGGCCCAGAGCACGATCGGCAATACCAACAGCAGTTGGAGCCAACCGGTGCGGCCGTGATGCAGCGCGGCCGGCAGGGGCATCCCGAGCATCGGTCCCATCGCGATCGTCAGCAGCGCGACGGCGAACAGTCCGGCGACGATCATCCGGCGCCGCATGTCCCGTTCGCCCATCGGATCATCGCCGGCCCCCTCCCCCGTTCCCTCGAGAGCCATCCCGCACTCGGGACAGTTGCCGGGGCGATCGCGTCGGACCTCGGGATGCATCGGACAGACGTACGAACGACTCAGCGGGACGAACGCGGGGTTCGGCTGCAACGGCATCCCGCAGCGCGGACAATCCCCCGGCTCGTCCTGGCCGACTCCCGGGCAACAGGGGCAGAAGTAACGGGCCTCGACGTCGGTCGCAGCGACTGTGCGGTCCGATCCGACTGGACGTGCCGAGGTCGAGCAGCAACCGGCGGTCGCCGTGATCGGCAGCGAAGGCACCATCGGCGACGGCGGGTCGCTCGGCGGCGTGACCGAAACGATGTCGGACGAACGCGCGGCGGCGGAAGAGGCTTCGTCGCGTGCCGCAGCGGCGCGCGGCGGCGCCGAGAGCTGCACGAGTTTCCGAGGGGACGATCCGACCGTGGCGACACCGTCGCGACGCGATTCCGGCGACAGTTCGCGCCAGCGGTCGCGGCAGCCGCGACAACAGAACCAGACCGGCCCCTCCGGCCCTGCGGCGCGCCAGAGTGCCGTCTCGGGATCGACCGTCATGCCGCAGATCGGATCGATCGCCATGCTTGCGATGCTCCGTGTGGTTCGAGGTCAACGACGCCGATCGGAAGGGGTCGGCGA
>CAZZBI010000376.1:0-1638 GCA_964652385.1 uncultured Pirellulaceae bacterium
CGTCAGCGCTTCGGTATCGACGACGCCGCCGCGCGCGATGTTGACCAGGATCGCCGTCGACTTCATGAGCCCCAGTTCGCGAGCGCCGATCAGGCCGCGCGTCGCGTCCGACAAGGGACAGGCGAGCACGACGAAATCGGCTTGCCGCAGCAGGGCGTCGAGCGGCAACCACGCGGCTCCGAATCGCTCGACCGACTCGTCCAGCGGGCGGCGATTGTGGTAGACCAGCCGCATCGAGAAGCCGACGGCGCGCCGCGCGATCTCGCGACCGATCCGCCCCATACCGACGATGCCGATCGTGCTCCCGTGCACCTCGGTCCCCCACATCCGACTCGGATCGTACGCCAGAAAGTCGGGGCCGCGCGCGAATCGATCCCCTTCGATCAGCCGGCGCGCCGCGGCAAGCAACAGCGTCCAGGCTTGGTCGGCCGTCGCGCCATCGAGAATGCCGGGGGTATTGCCGACCGGAATCCGACGCGCCTGAGCGGCGGCGAGATCGATATGGTCGACGCCGACGCCGTAGTTCGACACGACCCGCACGCGAGGGAACCGCTCGAGCAGCGCTGCGTCGACCCGCGGATGCCCGTAGGTGTAGAGCGCGACGATCCGGTCGGCGAGATCCGAGTCGGTACTCTCCCACGGAACGAACCGAACACGGTCGACGATCAGTTCCCGCACCATCGGATCGGGAGCGTCGGCCAGGACTTCGGGGAGCGGTTCGGCGGCACTCATCGATCGGGTCTCGGGCCAAGGGAAAGGGGCTGTGGTGGCGGGGCGTCGGAAGCCGGGCGGGTCGATCCGCGGAACTCGGCATCGGGCCGATCGGCGACGATCGAGGTTCGCCTTGACGCCCTCTCCCCTCCGATGATACCGTCCCGACCCGATGCACCCTCCCTCGGCCAACACGAGATCCGCACGCCGCTCGTCCCGAACGAGCGCCGCGGTTTCGGCGCTGCGCCCTGGCTCGCACGCGGTCGTTCGCGCCGCGCTGCTCGGCGGGAGCGTGCTGACGGCGTTGCAGCTGACCGCAGCCCTGCTGATCCCGATCGATGTCCGGACGCTGCCGGCGGTCGGAGCGGCGCTGCAACAGCCGGGGCTCGGCGGTCTCGACACCGGGGGACTCCCGGCGGACGGCCTGCCCACCCCAGGAGTCGGCGACGTTTCGACGCAGGTCGTGCTGCTGCACAACGGTCGCGTCATCGAAGGGGTCGTCTCGCGCGAACCGGACCGCTGGTCGGTCGAGATCGGCGCCAACAGTCGCGTCCGACTGGAACTCGATCAGGTCGATCTCATCGCCCGCGATCATCGCGAGATGCGGCGGTTACTGCAGCAGCACACCGGCCGCGATCAGGTCGGCAAGCGGATCGAGATCGTTCGGTACTGCCTGAGACACGGATTGCTGGACGAGGCGCGCGAGGAGATCGCGTGGCTCGGTGAAGACGGCCTCGATCCGAACGAGATCGATCGTCTGACGCGTCAGTGGGAAGCGGCGCGACGGCGCGCCGACGGATTCGAGCGACCGGAAAGCGCGATCGCGGGCGGTCGGACCGACTCGGGGGACGGGGGCCTCAGCGGCGGTCCCGCCGGAAACGACGGTAGCGCCGGTGACTCGGCCTCCGGCACCGGAGGCTCCGGCCG
>CAZZBI010000376.1:1648-3349 GCA_964652385.1 uncultured Pirellulaceae bacterium
AACTGGAACCGATCGACACCGCGGCGTTCGGCGTCTTCGTGCAACGGATCCAGCCGCCGCTGATCGCCGGCTGTGCGGCAGCCGACTGTCACGGGCCGCGCGGAACCAACGGCTTCCGACTTCAGCGACTCGAGCTCGGCGCTCAGCCGACGCGCCGCATGAGCGAGGCGAACTATCGTGAAGTCCGTCGACTGGCGCTGACGGCTCGGGACGGCGAGACGATCGCCGATTGGGGACTGAAGCCGCACGGCGGTCGGCGCGATGCGGTCTGGACGCACGCCCCCGATCGTTCCGACGATCAGCGCGCCTGGCAGGAATGGATGCGCCGTATCGCACCGACCGGCATCGACTCGGCGGTCGCCGATGGCGCGACCGAATCGGAGGCGACCGACTCGGGGACCGGCAACGACGACATCCGTCGGGTCGCCTTCAGCGAAGGAGGACGGGCCGAAGGGGCCGATCGTCTCCGCCGCCCCCCGACGATGCACGGCGACCCGTACGATCCCGAACTCTATCGGCGCTATCGGGAATGGAAGCGGACGACCGGCAATCGGTTGCCCCCGAACGATCCGACGACTCCGGACGACGACCGGTCGCCGCCGAGCGGTAGCGACCCGTTCGAGCCGCCGTCGGACTCGGGGAACGCGTTGCCGAGCGAGCCGAACGGCAGCGGATTCTGACTCGCTGCGCAGCGAGCCGAACGGACTTCAGGGGAGCTCGCTTCCGAGCGAACGATCTTTCGACGCGCGATCTTGCGGCGGTCGACCTACAGCGAGTGGACGCCGCGGACCAGTCGCGCCAGAAACTCGTGATTGCTCTCCAGCAGGTCGGGATGTTCGGCCAATCGATCGGCCGTCTCCCAGAACAGTTCGCCGATCTCGCGCGGATCGAGTCGGAAGCAGGGAGAGCCGACCAGGCGGCAGTGCCACCATGAGAGCGACGTTCCCCACGGGGATCGCGATCGTTCCAGCCGCCTGAGCGGCGCGACACTGGCGCCGAGTTCCTCGGCCACTTCGCGCACCACGCCCTGAGCCTCCTGCTCGCCGACGCGCAGTCCGCCTCCCGGGAAGCAGACCTTCCCTTCCTTGCGGACACCGGCGGCGCGGCGAATGACCAGCAACCGACCGTGGCGCTCGATCACGGCGATCACGCCGATCCGTCGCCCTGCGGCATCGACGGCATCTTGGGGGTGCGGACTCATGATCGTGGCTCCACGGCATGCTCCGGACGAATCGTCGTCGACGGCTCGGCCGATCGCGCGTCGCGATCCGTCGCGCCGACCGCTTCGATCAGCAACGGGAGGATCGACGGCGGCGAGTCGTCGATCCGGAACGCGTCGGCCAGCAAGCGGCGCTCGAAATCGGTCGTCTCGCGCGACAACAGGATCCGCGCCAGCGGTTGACCGCGCTCGACACGAGCTCCGAGGTCGACGAGCATCTCGATGCCGACCGACGGATCGATCCGGTCCCCCAATTGCCGCCGCCCTCCTCCGAACTGGACAACAGCCCGTCCGAGACGCTCGGCGTCGATCGCGCCGACATGTCCGTCGCGTTCGGCCGGCAGTTCGCGAGGCTCGGCGAGCGGTGCGATCCGCTGCGGATTGCCCCCCTGGGCGCGAACCATCCGCTCGAATCGCTCGAACGCAGCTCCCGAGTCGAGGGTGTCGTCCAGTTTCCGAGCGGCTTCGGCAGCGTCCTTGAC
>CAZZBI010000376.1:3359-4794 GCA_964652385.1 uncultured Pirellulaceae bacterium
GAGCTGCAGTGCCGAAACGCCGAGAGCAACCGTCAATCGCCGCACCGCTCCGTCGCGATCCGCTCCCCGCAGCACGTCGATCGCTTCGCGCACCTCGCAGGCGTTGCCGATCATCCGTCCCAGCGGACGATCCATCGCGGTGATCCGAGCGACGGTCGGCGTGCCGAGACCGGTCGCGACGGTGACGAGCGAACGGGCCAGCTCCCGTGCGTCGTCGATGCGTTTCATGAACGCGCCGCTCCCGGTCTTGACGTCCAGCACCAAGCCGCCGATTCCGGCCGCCAGTTTCTTCGACAGGATGCTGGCGGTGATCAGCGGGATCGACGGCACGGTGCCGGTCACGTCGCGGAGCGCATAGAGCTTGCGATCGGCCGGAGCCAAGCGATCGCCGGCGGCGACGATCGCACAGCCGGCCTGGCGTACGACGTGGCGAAACGCGTCGACCGACAGCTCGCAGCGGAATCCTTCGATCGCCTCGAGCTTGTCGAGCGTCCCGCCGGTCGCTCCGAGCCCGCGCCCCGAGACCATCGGCACCACGACTCCGATCGCGGCGAGCAGTGGTGCGAGCACGAGCGAGACCTTGTCGCCGATGCCTCCGGTCGAGTGCTTGTCGACGACCGGGGCGTCGATCTCGGGCCACTCGATCCGATCGCCGCTGTCGAGCATCGCGGCGGTCAGCGCCATCGTCTCGCCCGCGTTCATGCCGCGACAGACGATCGCCATCGCGAGCGCCGCCATCTGATAGTCGGGGATCGACCCGCCGGTGTAAGCGCCGATCAGTTCGGCGAGCTCCCCCGGCCGCAACTCGCCACCGTCCCGCTTCCGCTCGATCAGTTCGACGACGTTCATGGCGAGCAGTCTCACAAGGGGGACGGAGGGATCGGCAAGCCGCCGAACCGGCAAGGATCGTCCGCGCACGGCCCGGGCGACCGCCGATTCTCGCGATCGACTCGCGAGCTGCCCAGTCCGCTCGGCGGACGGGCGAGACGACCGTTCGGCGGCGCGGATCGATCGCGACCGGACGACCGGTCCTCGGGAGAAGAACCGTCAGCGATCGGTTGGGGAGAAGCTGTCGGTCGAATGTCGGTCGGCCGTCAATCGAGCGTCGCTCGACGGTCGACCGACTGTCGGAACGTTGTCGGCCGACGGTCGGTGTTCTGTCGCCTCCCCGTCGGCGGCTTGTCGACTCGTTGTCGGGAAGACGTCGACAAGGTGTCGCGCGGCGGTCGGAGAAAATCGGCCGGGACTCGCTCGAATCGGTGATCGCGCTGCGGATTGCGAGTGACTATCCGCCGATGTTTCGCTTTAAGGGGGTTCGTGTTATGGTTTGATCAAGATCGTCGCTCGCGTGGATGAATGGGGTGTTTGCGTGGACTTGGATGTTTCTGTCCCCCGTCGGATGTGTCCGTAGGGGTTCGTCCGCCGAGACCGCACG
>CAZZBI010000377.1:0-4791 GCA_964652385.1 uncultured Pirellulaceae bacterium
CCCCGAGATCCGTTCGTCGGGAGAGACCGAATGACGGTCCCGGGCGACGCGGGGGAGCGCGAGTCGCGGGTCGATG
The DNA here is from genome assembly GCA_964652385.1 of uncultured Pirellulaceae bacterium. GTDB lineage: Bacteria > Planctomycetota > Planctomycetia > Pirellulales > Pirellulaceae > UBA11682. Next base: position 77 of record CAZZBI010000377.1, read on the forward strand.
AGGCGATCGCCGAGTTCCTGATGGCTCAGGATTCGGGAGCGACGTTCGATCCGATCGCATGGCTCGAACGGCATGCCGACATCCGCTCCGACCTCGAGCAGTTTCTCGAAGATCAGCAGATCGTCGTCGGGCGGATCGGCGACTCGGGCAATCGGACGCGCGACGAACGCGACGAGCTGCGGAGTGCGGATCCGGACGAGACGCAGGAGTTCGTGCTCGGACAGGCGACCGGCGTCGACGAGCCGCGACGCGCGGCGGCTCGATCCCCGGTTCTCGCTCGGCTCGCCGCTCCTGCTCGCATCGGCCACTACCGCCTGGTGCGACTGCTCGGCACCGGCGGCATGGGACAGGTGCACGAGGGGATCGACGACGCGGGAAATCGATTTGCGGTGAAGCTGCTGCTCCCGGCCGGCTCGGCATCGCCCGAGGTGATGGATCGGTTTCGGCAGGAGGGAGCGCTCGCCAGTTCGATCGATCATCCGCGCTGCGTCTTCGTGCGCGAGGCGGACGAGGATGACGGTTGTCCGTACATCGTCATGGAGCTGATGTCGGGGCGGACATTGAAGGATCTGGTGCGCGAGCAGGGTGCGCTGCCGTATCGCGATGCGATCGCCAAGATGGTCGACGTCTGCGACGGCCTGCTCGAGGCGCATGATCGGGGGCTCGTGCATCGGGACGTGAAGCCGGCGAACTGCTACCTGGAGGCGAACGGTCGGGTGAAGATCGGCGACTTCGGGCTGGCTCGCTCGATGGACGTCGACGCCGGCCTGACGACGACCGGATCGTTCCTCGGCACCCCGCTCTTCGCCTCGCCCGAACAGGTTCGAGGGGAAGCGGTCGATGTCCGCTCGGACGTCTATTCGGTCTGCGCGACGCTCTACTACCTGGTCACCGGCCAGGCACCGTTCGAGAGCACCAATCCGACTCAGGTGATCGCGCGCATCGTCTCGGACGATCCGACGCCGCCGTCGAAGCTCGTCCCCGGATTGCCTCGCGCCATCGATCGCCTGGTGCTCCAGGGGCTGCAGCGCGATCGGGAGCGGCGGTATCAGGATCTGGCGGCGCTCCGAGCGGCGATGGAACCGTTCGTCGGGGAAGGGGAGCGGACGGCGGGGCGCGGGCGGCGGTTTGCCGCGTACGCCCTCGACTCGCTGCTGTTCGGGCTGATCGGCGGGGCGCAAGCGCTGGCGGTCGGTGGGATCGACGCGCAGCATGTGCCGACGATCGGCCAGTATCTGTCGATCATCGGGCCGATGTACCTGTATCTGGTCCTGACCGAATGGGGTTTCGGCGGCTCGCTCGGCAAGCTGTCGGTCGGACTGAGAGTTCGCGACGCGATCGACGGCGGTGCGCCGCGGTTCTGGCAGATCCTGTTGCGCGTGACCCTGTTCGTCTTCTTCACCGGAGCGGCGGTCGACCTGTTCCTGTACCTGTTCGTGTCGCAGGACGATGCGCCGCGCTGGTTCGCGATGCAGTCGATCGGCTATCTGGCGATCGAGTTCTTGTATTTGTCCCCCGGCCTGATCCGGCGTCGGCCGAAGTACCTGCACGATCTCTGGAGTCGGACGCGCGTCGTGCAGCGCGATCGCGCGACGCGGCCGGTGCTGGCCGATGCGGCACCATCGGTCGGCGAACCGTTGCCGTCGATCGGCGGAGCGCCGGAGCGGCTGGGACGCTTCCGACTGGTCGGTCGATTGGCGATCGCCGGCCAGGGCGCCGTTGGCGAACTGCCGCGCGACGCGGCGCAGCGTCCGGCAGTCGACACGGCGTTCGGCGAGCGAGCCGAGACCTGGGTGGCTGAGGATCGGGGGCTGCGGCGACAGGTCTGGATCTCGATCGTTCCGTGGGGTTTGCGGCCGTCGGAGGCGCGTCGTCGGTGTGTCCGCTCGACTCGCCTGCGTTGGCTCGACGGAGGCGAGGGCGCGAACTTCCGCTGGGATGCCTACCTGGCTCCGGAAGGGGCGCCGCTGAGTCTCTGGACGCGGGAACGGGGGGCCTTGGAATGGAAGTTCGTCCGCCGGATTCTCGGCTCGCTGCTCGACGAGACGATCGCCGGGCGGATCGACGGGACGCGCGTGTCGGTCGACGATCCATCACGAATCTGGCTCGATCGCCGCGGTCGAGCGGTGCTGATCGATCGGGAAACGGCATCCGAGGGGGCGTCGTCGCGATCGGCCGAGCGGTCCGCTCGCGCGGCGGCGTCACTCGGCGACACCGACTCGAACGGGCCCGAGCCGGCGCCGGCGCCCGCGTCTTCCGGTGACTCCGAAGCATCCGAGGTGCGAGCGCTGGGACGGATGGCGCGAACGCTGACCGTCGGCAGCAGCTCGCTCGACGATCCGCGGACGTACGGAGTGATCCCGCTTCATGCGCGGCGACTGTTGCAGGAGATGAACGGCGCGTCGGACGAGCGCGGGCCGGATCTGCAGCGCGTCGCGGAGCGACTGCGCGAGACGGAGGATCGACCGACCGCGGTGACTCCGGTTGCCCGCTGGATCGCGGTCGGGTTGCTGCTCGCGGCGATCTCGCCGCTGATCGGCCTGACGGTCGTCCTGTCGCGCGGCGTGGCGTACCAGGGAATGGCTCGCCTGGCCGGAGCGCTGGCGGCGCTCGAGGTGCTGGATCGTCGCGAAGGGGATCGGTTTCTGGCGGAGCAGTTCGCGACCGGATTGGCTCCGCCGCTGATCGCGAAGCTCGAGGAGCTGACTCCGGAGCGGCGGCAGGAGCTGCGCGAGGAACTGAAGCGGCTCTATCGAGACCGGCTGAACTCGATCGGCTGGATCCAGCGTTCGCTGTTGTCGACCGACGGATTCGATGACGACTACGTCGAGCGACTGCAGCGGAAGAAGCTGGTCTACCTGGCGGAGCGGCCGTTATCGATGGCGCTCGACGAACCGGAAGGGCCGACGAGCATCCGAGTCGGGATCGATGCGACCGACTGGAGTCTGGTGACCGAGATGACTCCGGACCAGGTCGGCGAGCTGACGGTCGGCTCGCTCAATCGGACATTGTTGACGGTGGTCGGCGTCGTGTGGGGCTCGCTGCTGGTCTGGGGAACGTTCTTTCGAGGCGGCTGGTGTCTGACCTGGGCGGGGATCCGAGTCGTGGATCGGACCGGGCGTCCGGCGCCGCGCTGGCGCATGCTGATCCGGAGCGCGACGATCTGGACACCGGCGATGCTGCTGACGATGTCGGTGATGGTGGCCGATTGGCTGGTACCGGATTCCAGCTGGCTCGCCTCGGGCCTGGCGAACCTGGTCCTCGCCTTGCCGCTGATCTACGCGGCGGCCGCGCTGGGAGGCCCGGAGCGAAGTCTCCAGGATCGAATCGCCGGCACCTGGCTGGTGCCGGAGTGACTCGCGTTGCATAAGCAACGAGACTCCGTGTCCTTGGTGACCTCGGTGGTCCAAACGGCTTTTCCTACCACCGAGGTCACGAAGGTCACCGAGTCAAAGGTGACGGCCGAATCGAATCGCAGATGACGTCTCGATCGAAGCTCGATGGTTCGGAACTGTTCCGAGCGGTCGAGCGCGTGCGTCCTGAAGTCGGGAGCCGCTTGTCGGATGGCGCGGACGGCGACGACCACGATCGATCGATCGCGGTCGAGCGACGGCCGGAGATGCGCCACCGGTCTTCTTTCACCTTCCTCGAGCCTTTCATGAAGAACGTCGTCATCGCCTTGGTGCTCGTATCGCTGTTCGGGACGTCTTTGCGAGCGCAAGGCGATTATCCGCCGAACCTTCGGAACGCGCGAGTCGAGACCTATCGCACGGTCGGCTCGCTCGAGCTGAAGCTCTGGATTCTGGGCGACTCGGATCCCGAGTCACCGAAGCCGGCGATCGTGTTCTTTTTCGGAGGCGGTTGGAACTCAGGATCGCCCGCTCAGTTCGAGAACCAGGCGCGGCACTTCGCCGAGCGAGGCATGATCGCGATCCTGGCCGACTATCGCGTCAGAGCTCGCCATGACGTGCCGGTGGTCGAGTGCGTGAAGGATGCCAAGGCGGCGGTGGCTTGGATTCGCGAGCATGCCGAGCGGCTGGGAATCGATCCGCAGCGGATTGCGGCCTCGGGCGGTTCGGCCGGAGGGCATCTGGCAGCCTGCACCGGGACGCTCGACGGCTTGGGAAGCGAGGAACGGCCGAACGCCATGATCCTGTTCAATCCGGCCTGTACGCTGGCGCCGCTCGGAGGCTGGAGTCCGCCGCGGAACGACGCGACGCTGAGCCCCGAGCGGTTCGGCGTCGAGGTCGAGACGCTCTCTCCGGCGCATCATATCGGCCCGCACACGCCGCCGACGCTGATCCTGCACGGGACCGCCGATACGACCGTTCCGTACGCGAGCGTGGAAGTCTTCGAACGGGCGATGAACGAAGCGGGGAGACGCTGCCGCCTGGTGGGCTATGAAGGGGCCGGCCACGGATTCTTCAACCGCGGCGAAGCGTATCGCAAGACGCTGGCCGAAGCCGATGCGTTCCTCGTCGAACTCGGATGGCTGGAAAGGGAGTGACGACGAGCACGGCACTCCGTAGCCCTTTGTCTCTCCTCATACGCAGCGTCAACGAGACGCCTTCCATTGCCGCATTGCCATGCGCAGACGAGCGTAACCGTTCACGGCCCGGTGCAACGATTTCGCTCGGCCGGCGATCGAGATCAGCTTGCCGCGAGCAGCGCCGGTGCGGTTCGGCCGGCGAAGGCGGCGGTCGTCGCCTCGATCA
>CAZZBI010000378.1:0-4781 GCA_964652385.1 uncultured Pirellulaceae bacterium
CGCCCGATCGTCGTCGTGAAGTATCCGGGGACCAGCGGACGAGCCGAACAGGCGGGACCACAGCCGTTGTCGCTCTGGCCTGACCGTGCGGGGATCGTCGCGGCGGTCAATCCGCCCGGTTACGGAACGGCGGCAGGACGAGCGACGTTGCGCGACGGACGGCGGCTGGTCGACGCGGTCGCCGCCGAAACGGCTCGACGCTGGCCCGATTCGCTCGTGCTCGTCTGGGGAAACAGCCTCGGCTCGCTCCGCACGCTCGACCATGCGAGTCGCCATCGGGTCGACGGCATTTCGCTGCGCAACCCGCCGCCGCTCGAACGACTGATCGAGCGCGGCGCCGAGCGACGCGGCGGCCGATGGTTGGCGCGATGGCTGCTCGCCGGACTCGGCCCCGAGTGGCGTTCGCATGCCGTCGCGCCGCTCGTGACCGCTCCGGCGCTGATCATCCAGTCGGAACGCGACTCGATCGTCCCGAAGCCGCTGCAGGACGACCTGCTCGCCCGACTCGCCGGCCCGCAGCGCCGATTGTTGCTCGCCGGAGCCGATCACGCCGATCCGGTGCCGGAGTCGTCATGGCCCGAGCTGCAGTCGCTGCTCGCGTGGTGGCTGGAATGTTGCGAGCGACATCGTGCGAGCGACATCGCGCGAACGGAGTCGAGCGGCCAAGCGATCGCGCCGCAGGAGGACACTACTTCATCGTGACACGGCTTCCTCATGACACTGCGACGCCGTAGCGCCGTGGCGCAGCCGAGCCAGGGTTAACCCGAGCCGAGGTCGGCCCCCGGACTCGCTCCGACGATTCCGTTTCGCCGCTCATTCCGCTCGTAGCCCGGATCGGAGCGACGCGAGCGTCGGCCGGATTAGAATGTCGCCCGTCGAGCATTTCGGCCGTCGTTCGTCGATCAAGAGGCGCTCGTGCGAGCTCGACGAGCGCGAACGGCAGCGACCTCGCGCTCGACGCGACTTCTCACCGTTTCACCTCGCAAAGGACCGCTTCATGATCAGTCGACGTGGGTTGGGTCGGATGGGCCTTACAGCTCTTCTCGGCGGCTCGGTTCTCGGCAGCCGAGGATTGGCGCAGGAGGGGCAGGAGACGCCGAAGCCGATGGCGGATCCGGATCGATACACCTGTCATATCGCGACGGCCGGGTTCATCAAGGCGTCGGAATTCGTCATGGTCATCGGCGTCGGAAACAACCAGTACGATGCGCTCCAATGCGCTCAGAAGCTCGCGAAGTTCGCCGTCCACGGCGACTGCGATCACCCGAACGAAGTCACCTTCTTCTATGTGTTCCACTCGATCGAACAGCGGTCCGATCCCTGCGACTGCAACTGTCCTGAAGGAGAAACTGCCCGCCCGGTTCGAATGTTCACGTATAACTACTCGTTCTCCCACGGATCAAAAAGGCGCCCGCGAAGCCTTCGGATCATCGCCTCGACCGAAGCCGAATCCGATCAGGCAGCCGACGATCAGGCGAAGCTGATGGCGATCCAGTTTTATGGTGCGTCTGGCCAATACAAGCTCGAACGGAAGTACTGAGTCGGCTGGAAATAGACTTCGTTTCGCAAGCTGTCGCTTCCTGGAAACGTAGCGATCCCCCTCGAATCCCGCATCGCGGGATTCGAGGCTCTTTGCCGCTACGGCATCACGCCGACCCGCTCCGCCTCGCGCAGCGCCCGATCGGGCAGGTCCTCGGGGAACGAAACCCTCTCGCCGTCGGGCATCATCACCCACCAACGGCGTTCCCCTTCGCTCCAGACGACTCGGGTCGGCAGGAAGCGACCGAGGGCACGATCCGAGCGTCGCTGCAGTTCGCGCAGCTCGAACCGAGTCATCCGTTCGTTCCGCTCGACGACTCGCAACAGCGTTTCTCCGGCGAGCAGCGATGTTTCGTTTCCGTCGGCCGTCGAGAGCATGCCGTCCAGTTCGACGTCGATCGATCGCGGCGGATCGAGTCGAAGGTCGATCGGTCCGATGCGGCCGTCGATCGTCCGGACCCAGGGAACGACGAGACCGTCCGCTTCACGCGTCCAAGCGGTCGAATCCGAGGTGCGAACCGCACCCGAGAGCGGAGGTCCGAGGGACACGTCGATCCGCTCGCCGCTCGACCAGGTCGTCCGATGCCACGTCGTCGGCGCGTCGGGAGACGTCGGCAGACCGAACCAGGCGAGGAACTTGCCGTCGGGCGAGAGCGATGAGGCAACGGGGATCGCTCCGAGCTCGACCGTGCGAACGATCTCCAGTCGCTGGTCGAGAGCGATCCATCTTCCGTCCCCGACGACGACTCGCAGTCCGTGTTCGGCGTGCCAGTCGAGCCCGACGATTTCGGAGCCGAGATCGATTCGAGCTGTCCGGCTCAGCCCCTGATCGATCTTCGCCAGCTCCAGTCGATCGCTCCCCGACACGATGGCGATCGTCGCGCCATCGGGCGAGACGGCCAGCCATCCGATCGGCCGATCGAACCCGTCGAGAACCGCTTCGGGAACGGAAGCACCGGGACGCCACAGCTGAACGCGATGATCGGCCGAACCGGTAAGCCAGCGTCCGTCGGCAATCGGTACCATCGCCGTGATCGGCCCGGCATGATCTCCGAACCGCAGTGCTTCGCCTCGATCGTCCGTCGACTGGAAGGCCGCTCCGTACGATCGGACGGTAATCCGCCAACTCCCGTCGGAATCCCGCAGCGCATCGAGAATCGCACCTCCGTTCCAAGGCACGCGTTCGATCGACGGATCGGTCGCTTCGGCCGCCGCAGCACCATCGACGCCGACGTCCAGCGGCAAGGGGGCGAGCGGGATCGCAACAAGCGTCTGAGTCGAACGAGCGAAGGGACGCGAGCTATCGATGACGGGAGAGATGATCCGGGAATCGGCGGCAGCCAACGCGACGGCCGTCACGAAGCGACCGTCGGCGGTCACGCGGACCGCCGTCAAGGCTCCATCGAACCTTCGTGTCTCGCGTCCCTGTGGGTCGATCTCTCGAACTCCGCTCGGCGAGACGGCGATCAGTGACTCGCGACCTGCGACCGAGAGCCAAGCGCCCACCGGCTGTTCGAGCGGATGGTGAGGAGCATCGACCACGGGGACTTCGTCGTCGTCCGCCGGCGATCGTGCACCGAGTCGCTCGAGCTCGTCGAGTCGATAGAGAGCGTTGCCGAGTCCCAATCGTGTCCCGCTCGCCGAAACCGCGAATCGACCTCGTGCCCCGGCGACGAATTCGGCCGGCAGTCGGACCGAAAATCGAGCCTCCGGCGCATCGATCGAGAATCCGCTCAAACGCCCTTCCGACGTGACCAACAGAAATCGCCGACCGTCGCGATACCAGGCGAAAGCAGGAAGTTCGCCTTGGCGAAACTCGTGATCGAAGAGCACTTCGGCAGGCGGATCGATCGACGGATCGAGGACCGCCAGACGTCCGTCAGGGCGAAGGCCGACAATGCGTGCACCGACCGGTGCGACCTGCATGGCGCTCGTCCCCCAGTCCTTCGGTCCGCTCCACAGTCGTCGACCGGTCGCCGTTTCGCAGAGTTCGACCTGGCCGTCGGCATCAATGATCAGGACTCGGCGGTCGTCGATCCGAATCGCGCGCACCGGTGCATTCGGACGTCCCCATTCCCCGGTCCGCTCACCAGTCTGCGCGTCGACCGCGACGATATGTGACGGTCGCGTACCGGCTCGGTCGAAACGAGTCCATGATTCGCCGCTCACCAGCGCCGTTTCGATCCGCCGTGCGTCGGTCGATCCGGAATGCGGCGGCTCGAACGACCATTCTCCGGCACGCGCGTCGCGCACCAAGCCGCGAACGTCAAGGCGAAGGGCACGCCGCTCGTCCGCACCGTCAAAGGCGACTCCGGATCCCGAGGCTGCCGACGTCAGTCGGTCGATCGCCTGGCCGCCGGCGCGGCGTCCGGACATCGGCAGCCGCGAGCGAGTCGACCAGACCGACAACTCGCCCGCTTCGGAGATCGAGGCGACGAACGCTCCGCGGCGATCGACGGCGCGAACCGTCCACGCCGGCTCGCGATCGTGCAGCTCGACATCTGCTCGGATTCCGAGCGGATCGACGATGCGCGGTGTCGGGCGTCGCCGGCCGACACGTTCCCCCCACGTCTCGACCAACAGCCGCCCGTCGTTCAGCGGCAGAACGCGACGGAGTCGCGCTGCGCCGACCGTGCCCCCTCCGGCGGAAACTCGTCGTCCTTCGACGACGACGCCGTCGATCGCCGAGGCCAGATCGATTCGCTCGCCGTTCGGCTCCCAGACGCCGAGCAGATCCCCCTCGCCCACGAACGACGCCGATCGAAGAGCGAGGCGCGAGCGTTCGATGATGACCTTCGGCTCTCCGTCGGCGGAAGCGAGCGAGCGGATCTCGACCGCCCCCCATCGCGAGACGACCAGCAGCCGATTCCCCGTCCGATCGAACTCCAGTCGCTCGATCCCCCGATTCGGTTCTCGATCCGGTTCTACCCCTTCGACGTCGAAGCTCGCCACGGTCACCAGTGAAGGGAGTTCGATCACCGTGATCCGGCCCGACGATTCGAGCAGCGCCGCGCGCGAGCCGTCGGACGACCAGACGCCACCGAGCGCGCGATCGGCCAACGTGGTGCGTCCGACTTCGGCCCCGCTCAACAGACTCCAGAGAACCACGTCGCGCTCGCCCCCGCCGGTCAGCAATCGATCGCCGCGCGGAGGGAATCTCGACTCGCGGGGTTCCAGCGGATCTTGCCCGAGATCGAGCAGCGGGAACGCTCCGGGGAACGGCGTGATCCGTCCGGAGCCGA
>CAZZBI010000379.1:0-4781 GCA_964652385.1 uncultured Pirellulaceae bacterium
ACGCCCGACGTCGCACGGCCGCGCGTCGGGGACGACGCGGGCCTACGCAGGGCCCCATCCGAACTCGCTGTGCGACCGACCCCGGTCGCACTGGATCGCCGTAGTGCGACCGACCCCGGTCGCACCGCTTCGTCCCCTTCTTAGCTCTGTCGCTTGAAGACGCAGATTCCAAGCGGCGGAAGCGTCACGTTCAGCGACCAGGGGCGCCCTTGGCTCCCCGGCTGCCGCGCCTCGATTCCGGGGGCGTTGCCGACGTTGCTCCCGCCGTAGAACTCCGAATCGGAGTTGAAGATCTCGCGCCAGTAGCCTCCGTCCGGCACGCCGATCGGGAAGCCGTGTCGGACGACCGGCGTGAAGTTCGCGCAGATCAGCAGCGACTCGCGCGGATCATCCCCTCGCCTCAGATAGGCGAGCATGCTGTTGTCCCGATCCAGGCAGTCGACCCACTCGAAGCCCTTTCCTTCGAAGTCGTGTCGGTGCAGTGCCGGTTCGTTGACGTACAGGCGATTCAGATCGCCGACCAGGCGACGGATTCCGGCGTGCTGATCGAACTGCAGCAGCTCCCATTGGATCTGCGCATCGTGGTTCCATTCGTGCCACTGAGCCAGTTCGCTCCCCATGAACAGGAGCTTCTTGCCGGGGTGCGTCCACATGTAGGCGTAGAGCAGTCGCAGGTTGGCGAACTGCTGCCAGAGATCGCCCGGCATCTGGCCGATCAGCGAGTGCTTGCCGTGCACCACCTCGTCGTGCGACAGCGGGAGCATGAAGTTTTCGGTGAAGGCATAGATCAGGCTGAAGGTCAGTTCGTCGTGATGGAACCGACGGTGGATCGGCTCGTGGCGGAAGTACCGCAACGTGTCGTTCATCCAGCCCATGTTCCACTTGATGCTGAACCCCAGACCGCCGTCGTAGACCGGACGCGAGACCCCGCCCCAGGCCGTCGACTCTTCCGCGAGCGTCATGACTCCGGGATAGTCGCGATGGACCTGTTCGTTGAACTCCCGCAGGAAGTCGATCGCTTCCAGATTCTCGCGGCCGCCGTGCCGATTGGGAATCCACTCCCCATGCTTGCGGCTGTAGTCCAGATAGAGCATCGACGCGACCGCATCGACTCGCAGCCCGTCGATGTGGAACTTCTCGATCCAGAATCGAGCGCTGGCGAGCAGGAAGTTGCGCACTTCGTTCCGGCCGAAGTTGAAGATCAGCGTCCCCCAGTCCGGATGCTCTCCCTGCCGCGGATCCTCGTGCTCGTAGAGCGCCGTGCCGTCGAACCGCCGCAGCCCGTGATCGTCCTTGGGAAAGTGAGCCGGCACCCAGTCGAGGATGACTCCGATCCCGTTCCGGTGGCAGTGATCGACGAAGTACATGAAGTCGTCGGGAGTGCCGTAGCGGCTGGTCGCGGCGAAGTAGCCGATCGACTGGTAGCCCCAGCTGCCGGTGAACGGATGCTCGGTGATCGGCAGCAGCTCGATATGAGTGAAGCCGAGTTCGCGGCAGTAGTCGACCAGCTCGTGAGCCAGTTCGCGGTAGTTCTTCCAGCCGTGCGTCCCTTCGGTACCGTGACGCCAGCTCCCCAAGTGCACTTCGTAGATCGAGATCGGTTCGTGCAGGTAGTTCCAGCGGCGGCGACGCTCCAGCCAATCGCCGTCCTGCCACGAATAGCGTTCGAGATCGGCGACGACGCTCGCGCTGCGCGGAGGGATCTCGGCGGCGAAACCGAACGGATCGGCCTTCTCGACGATCCCTCCATGCTGCTGGCGGACCGCGAACTTGTAGGTGCAGCCCGGAGCGACCTCGGGAACGAACAGCTCCCAGATCCCGTTGGCGGCATGCTTGCGCATCGGATGTCGACGCGAATCCCACTGGTTGAAGTCGCCGATGACGCTGACCGCGCGAGCGTTCGGAGCCCAGACGGCGAAGTTCGTCCCGTCGATGCCGTCGATCGATCGGCGCTGAGCCCCCAAGCGACGATGCAGATCGAGATGCTTCCCCTCGCCGAACAGGTAGAGGTCGTAGTCCGAAAGGAGCGGAGGGAAGGCGTAGGGATCGTGTTGAGTCATGCTCTCGCCGTTGGCTGCGTCGATGCGGAGTCGATAGCGGAAGTTCGCCGGATCGTCCTCGTGCGGACAGATCGCTTCGAAGAAACCGGCCGGGTGGATGCAACGCATCGGACTCGCACCCCGCTCGCCTTCATGAAGGACCCACGCCTGGCGGGCTCGAGGGAGGAAGGCTCTGACGGCGACCGCCGACCGATCCCGCTCTCGGATCCGATGAGGACCGAGCAACGAAAACGGATCGTCCGAATCTCCCGATACCAACCGACCGATCGAGCCGAGCGAGGCTTGCGTGCGCACGAGTGATCCTTCCGAGGTGCGTAGAGGTGAACGTCGAGGCCGTCCCTCGACCGCTCGCAATCGAAACGGCGGAATCGCTCCTGATCGCCGCGAGGTGTCGTCCCCTCGCCGCTCGATCCGCCCGTCTCGCTCCTACTCGGTGCGCCGGCCGCTCCGCCCCGTCGACTCCGGTCGAGTCGACACGACGAACGGCCCGCGAACGATTTTCGTAGGTTGTTCCCTCTTCGTAAACCCGCCCCGGATTATCCAGTCGCTGGAAAGCTGTGGCGCCGAGACCCCTTGACGCCGATCCTGCCGAGCGACTGGATCACGCGAGAAGCCCGACCTGCTCCGGTCGGGCAAGAAGCCGAAACGCGGGCGAAGCGACTTCGATCGGCCGTCGCGCTTCTCGGATCGCTCGTATTGCGACAAGAAAGCGAGCGAGCCGAGGCACGACATTCCGCGTCTCGGCTCGTTCGTCCGTTTCATCACGTCGCCGAGGCTCTCGCGCCATCGATGCGACTCTCAACCGCAGGTCTCAGCGACCGAGCGAACGCCAATTCATCCGCGGCGGTGCGGCCGGTCCGAATGCCTCGGTCTCGCCCCCGCGATCGATCGGATCCTCGACCGCCGGCGCCTCGATCGGCTGCCGATGCACTGCCGGCATCAGAGCCCCCGATGCGTCTTCGCCGCGGTAAACCGCCTGGCGAATCGGCGAATAGTCCCACGGCCGCACGACCGGCGACCAGGTCTGCTGATCGCCAATCTCCGGCACGTCGGTCCCCGGAGGCGAGACGCGAAGGGCAGGGGCGGGATCCTGAGTCGGACGGATCGAGCTCTCGCCGCTGGTCGACGTCCCCGAAGTCGACGATCGCGACGACGAACTCCCGTAACCGCCGGTACCGCTCGAACCGCTGCCGCTCGTGCCGCCGCCGTACGTCGAACCGCTCCCCGAGCCGGAACCGCTCCCGTAGGTCGAACCGCTGCCCGAACCGGAGCCGCTCCCGTAGTTCGAACCGCTCGGCGTCGAACCGCTGCCGTACGTCGAACCGCTCGAGCGATTGTTGGTCGAGCCGCTGTTGGTCCCGGAACCGTTGCTGGTGTTCGAACCGCTGTTGTTGCTGCCGTACGTCGAACCGTTCGAGGTGGAGCCGCTGCCGTAGGTCGAATTGTTGGAGGTCGAGCCGCTCCCGTACGTCGAGCCGCTCGAACGATTGGTGGTCGAGCCGCCGTTGTTCGTCGAGCCGCTGCCCGAGCCGCTGCCGTAGGTCGAACCGTTCGAGCGCGTGTTGGTGGTGCCGTAGTTGGAATTGCCCGAGTTCGAACTGCCGGTGCCGGAGCTGCTCCCGGTCCCGTTCCGATTGCTCGAACTTCCGGTCGAGCCGGTCGAGCCGCTACCGTAGGTCGAGCCGTTGCCGCTCGAAGGCCCTCGCGCCGGCGTGTCGGTCGTCGTCGATCCGTTCGTTCCACCGTAGGTCGAGCCGCCATAGGTCGAGCCGTTCGGCGCCGTCGCCGTGCCTCCGGAAACGTGCCCGCCGATCGATCCCGACGGGTCCGTGGTGCCGTTGCCGTAGGCGGCGGTTCCGCTGCCGTACGCCGAGCCCGTTCCGTACTGCGACGTCGGCGATCCGTAGGAGGGGGCCGAGCCGTAAGGCTGAGCCGTGCCGTAGGGATCGACCGAACCGGTACCGGGAGGGACGACGATGCTCGAGCCGGGGACCACCGGGCGCTGAGCCGGCGGGTAGGAGCCGGGAGCGAGCGTCGGGGGCTGATCGGCCGGAGTCGGCGTGCCGGTCCCGTACGGAGCGACTCCGCTCGGATAGGTCGCCCCCGGATAGGTCGCCCCCGGATACGTCGGCGCCGGATAGTTCGCGGCCGGTGCACCGTAAGCGGTCCCCGGCGTCAGCAGACCGGTCATCGCGCCGACCGGAGCGCCGCCGGCGCAGGTCGTGCAACCGCTCGACGGCAGCGTGTACGGAGCCATCTGATTCGGCAGCATGGCGGTCGTGACCGGACGCTGAGTCGTGACGGTCGAGTAGACCGGACGGTAACTCGTGACCGGAATCCGCTGAGCTCGCCACTCGTACGTCGTGCAGGGGCGCATGCAGGTCAGCGTGCAGCCGCTGACCGGATCGGACGAAGTGACGGGTCGATACGAGGTGACCGGGACCTGAATCCAATTGGTCCGATACTCGGTCTGCGGGACGTAGTTCACGACCGTCCGCTGACAGGTCATCGTGCAGGTTTCGCACCCCTGAGCGGGCATGTAGGCGGTCTGGTAGGTCGGTCGATTCGCGCCGACGAGCCCCTTGAGCCAGTCGAGCAGCGGTCCCGCCTCGGCCGAGCCGGGGACCAGAGTCGCGACGCACCAGACGCCGGCAACGATCGAACGACGCAACGACCCGCTCATGTCCGAAACCTCTTTGCCGCGTGCGGAAGGGGGAGTCG
>CAZZBI010000380.1:0-4776 GCA_964652385.1 uncultured Pirellulaceae bacterium
CGGAACGCCCCGGTCAATCCGCCGGCCTCCGAAAAATTTCACAACCTCGCAGCGCCAAGCGCAGGGGTCCTTGCAGGGACCGAGCCGAGGGTGTGCGACTCGGACACCGAGCACGTTGCGACCTGCTCGAACACCCGTTGTCGCACGGCCGCGCGTCGGGGACGACGCGGGCCAACGTCGTCGTGCAACACGTCCCAGGTCGGGGCGTTGTTCGAAGCGAGGCACGGAGAGGACCCCTGCGCTGGGCGCTTCGGGCTGGCGAGGGCACGGAGCCCCCTTCGCTCACGCGCACGACATCCGCGGTCACCGCTGTTCGAAAGTGCCGAGGAACTCGACGGTCAGCTCCCCTTGGTTGTCGCGAGTGTCGTTGTCGTACATCTGCAGGAACAGACGCCCTCCGGCGGTCGGAACCCACGACTTTTCCGGACCGATGACGAACGGCTTCGACGTCTCGGGGTCCCCCGTCTCGACATAGCCGACGAGCGAGCCGAGGTTAAACTCGCGCAGCTCCTGCGGGATCGAGATCCCTTCGGCGGTCAGCTCCGCCTTGAACTGAAAGGTCCACGCACCGTTGGCTCGCATCGCGATCGGCTTGCCGGGGACCAGCGTGATCCCGGTATCCTGCCAAGGGCGATCGGCTCGCACCTTGAACGTCGCTCGCCCCGCATTCGCCTCCATCTGGCGGATCGCCTCGAGCTTGGCTTGAGCCGCTTCGTACTGGGGGACGAGCTTCAGGATTTCGCCATAGACCGCCTTGGCCTTGTCCAAGTCGCGTTCGCGCTCGTACTCGAGCGCCAGCTTTTCGGCGTTGGTAATGAACGAGCGGTGCAGCGCCAACAGGCGGCGGTCATCGGGAAGTGCCGCTCCCTCGTTCTCCTGCCCTTGGCCACCACGTCCCGCTTGCCCGCCTCGTCCCTGGCGTCCGTTCGGTTCCTGAGTCACGGCCGACGGAACGAAGGCAAGAACGAGCAGCGAGACCAGAATCCAGACGCGACGGCGCATGCGGTTGGCTCCGACCGAGAAGAGGCGGGATGCGGAATTCCGACCTCCCGATTGGAACGGTGCCGCCGATCGGGTGCAACGGTTCGGCGGGCCCGGGACGGGACGTCGGGCCGGTCCTGGGCCGCCTGGATCGATGGCGCCGCCTATTCGCGTCCGATCCTGCACGTCACCCCGTTGCCGGATCGGCCCCCGGCTCGAAGAATCGTTCACGGCACGGAATGCGGCACGCTCCGTGCACCGACCAAGGGAACTCCGCCGGCCACGCCGCCAATTCGGCAGTCGTGCGCGCGGGAGTCGGGAGAGTCGAAACGATGTTCTACTTCGATCCGTGGTACCTGATTCTGGTGGCACTCCCCGGCATGCTGATCGCCGGCGGTGCCTCGCTGATGGTCCGAGCCGCTTTCGGTCGTTACTCGCGAGTCCCCTCGCGGCGCGGCATCACCGGCGCTCAGGCAGCGCGGATGATGCTCGATCGAGCCGGCGTGACGGGAGTCGAGATCGTGCCGACGCACGGCTATCTGAGCGACCACTACAACCCGATGACCAAGCAGCTCGCGCTCTCCGACGCGGTCTATGCCGACAGCTCGCTCGCGGCGATCGGCGTCGCCTGCCATGAGGCGGGGCATGCGATCCAGCACGCTCAGGGCTATGTCCCGCTCTGGCTGAGATCGGCCATCGTGCCGCTCGCGGGGATCGGGTCGAATCTCGGCTATCTGGTGATGGGCATGGGAGTCGTCCTGAACAGCCCGTGGACCGTGCTGATCGGCGTCGGACTCTTCTCGGGCGTGCTCCTTTTCCAGATCGTCACGCTGCCGGTCGAGTTCGATGCCAGTGCGCGAGCGAAGCGCCTGGCGGTCGACTACGGCATCGTCGGGGCCGACGAACGAGGGGCGGTCGCGACGGTGCTCAACGCCGCCGCCATGACCTACGTCGCCGCAGTCGTGTCGAGCCTGCTGACGGTGATCTATTACCTGTGGCGAGCCGGCCTGCTCGGCGGCCGCTCCAACGACGAATAGTGATTCGAGCGCGTCGGATCACCCGATCCGAATCGGCACCAACGCCTCGGCGACTCGGCAGCGGGCTTCAAGGCCGCGGCCCATCTGCACCAGTTCGCCGGCGAGCGTCACGAACGGGATCGAACCGACGTGGCGTCGCACCTCGGGATCCAGCGGGCGATCGATCCCGACGACGTACAGGAAATCGTACGTGTCCGGTTCGGCGCGCGCGGTCAGCGAGACGACGGTACGGCGAAAGGCCGGTACGTCCAGCGGCTGATCGCGAGCGAACGCGACCGGGGTCCCGTAGAGCGGCCCGAACCCCTGCTTCGTCAGACTGAGCGAGTAGATCAGCGCGGTGCAGTGCAGATCGGACTGCAGTTCGAGATCGACATCGCTCCCGTCCCGCACCGGCTGCCAAGTCGTCGGGTCCCCGCTGCGACCGTCGAGTCGCACCGCGAGGCGAAAGTCGTGCCGCAGACGAGGCATCTCGGCGAGCAGCTCGGGGCGTTTTCTCAGACGCCCGAGAAAACCGGTCCAGGGTGAGTCGACCGAGAGGGAACGGTCGATTCCGAACGGGTCGCGCCCGGTGGCACTCCAGACGTAGACCGCCGGCGCGAACGAGCCGACCGCCGCCAGCGCCGCTCGCGAGCCGGAGCGCGCGAGCCAGGCGCGACGCGAACGGCGCCGAACGAGTCGTCGGAGATCGCCTCCAAGCGCCTCGGCCGAATCGTACCGCTGCTCGACCTGATCGGCGGTGGCTCGACGGACGATCGCTGCGACGCCGAGCGCCAGACGATTCGTGGAATGCCCCGGCGCGTCGTCGGGCGTTCCGCTGCGTCGCGCCGCCAGGCGCTCCAGCAGTCGGCCGAGCGAGTAGATGTCGCTCCGCGGATCCCCTCGCCGCGGATCGGACGGATCGACTTCCGGAGCCCGATACTCGGCGCCGAGTCCCGCTTCCGGCGCGGACGTCTCGATCGGCCGCGCCAGGCCGAAGTCGATCAGCACCGCGCGACCGTCTCGATTGACGACGATGTTCCGGGGCGAAAGATCGCGGTGAACCCAACCGACCGCATGCAGCGCCCCGATCGCATCGGCGATCTCGGTCGCCCAGGCGAGCGCCTGGTCGGTCGAAACGGGGCGGCGGAGACGCGACTCGAGCGACTCCCCGAGGATCGGCTCGAGCAACAGGTATTCCCCTCGCTCGTCCGCTTCGATCCCCAGACAGCGCACGACATGCGGATGATCGACGCTGCAGAGCACCCGCGCCTCGTCCCACCCCGTCGCATCGCGAGCGAGCGAACCGGCGGGATACCACTTCACGACGACATGACGCTGCGAATCGGGGTCATAGGCGAGCAGCACCGTCGCCTGACCGCCCGACCCGAGCAGGTCGATGACCTTGAGCCGGCCGATCCGCTCCGGCAGGTCGCCGATCTCGGCTTCGCGCCGCGTGACGAAGGCCGCGAGATCGCGCAGATGCCGCACGATCCGACCGAGGTCGGCGTCGCTCCCGGGCGCCGCCGATCGGCGCGCTCCGCGCCGTTCGCTCGGAGCTCGATCGGTCGACGTTCGTTCGCCGATGACCGACTCGGGATCGAGTTCGCTCATGACTCGCGCTCCGACGCCGGAAGAGACTGACGGATCCGGCGCAACGCCCGCAGGAAACGCGCTCGTGCTTCGGCCGACTCGCATCCGAGTCGCTCGCCGATCTCGCGAAAGCTCAGATCGCAGAACAGTCTCAGACGAATCACCTCGTTCAGATCGGCGGGGAGCGATTCGAGCGCGATCGACAGGAGCAGCCGCCGCTCGGCGGTGCGAGCCGAATCGCGATCGAGAATCGTCGGCTCGAACGCCTCGCCCGACTCGTCCGCCTGACGCACGAGCGACCGTTTGGCGGCGGCATGATGACGACGCAGTTTCGACAGGTGCCCCTGGGCGACCCGATAGAGCCAGGCGCGAATCTCGACCGGCGATCGCCCGCGCACGCGACTCCAATCGGTCCAGACCTGCACGAGACTCTCCTGCACCACGTCCGACGTGTCGGCGCGGGCGGCGAGCGGACCGCGAACCTGATTGCGACACCAACGCCGCATCAGGACGCGATAGCCGGCCAGAAGGGACTCCGAGAGCGGGTCGTCGAGCCGTTCGTCGACGGAGTCACTCGAATCGCCATCGCAACGACGATCGTCATCGAAGTCGGCCAGCCGGTTCGGTACCGAGGCAGCGCGCTCCCGAAGGCGATCGCGACCGTCATCCGGAGGCCGCGGCGCGGAGCGCTGCAGCGGAGAGCGAGCCGAAGCAGCAACCGTCATCGGCGCCGCCGGCTCGAAAGAATCGTCCCTCATCGGTCCGTCTCCGAGGCGATGCGAGGGAGGCGGCCGCAGCAGAATCGCCGGCCGCACGAACCACGCCGCCGAAACGACCACGACGATGAAGCACCCCGAGGCGACGGTTCTCCCGTCACCCGAGATCGAGCGCTCTTGCATCGCGAGTTTCGGCGTCCACCCCGGACGAACCGGAGTCTAGAAAACCGCTCGGCACCGAGCAAGTAGGAAGCGGCGATCGAACCGCGCTTCGCCGATGTCGAGACATTTCGGGGACGACCCGAGCGCCGTGAACGACTCGCTCAGGTCGAAGCGGAGCGACGGGCCACGTGGGTCCGGCCACTCCGTGGCCGAGGCTTGGTTTCGTCGCGACGCCGAACGAGCTTCGAAGCGTGAGCGGTGTCGGCATCCACCCGACCTCGGGCTCGGAGAGCCCGGGGCCACGTTGCCCC
>CAZZBI010000381.1:0-4729 GCA_964652385.1 uncultured Pirellulaceae bacterium
CTTTTCGATCGCCGCGACCGCTTCCCCTTCGAGTCCCTGGACGAGCGACTGGAGCGAACGGTTCCGCTCTTCGAGCGCCCGCATCGACTCGGCCTGTTCCGTCAGCCGCTGCTCCTGTTCGACGACCTTCGCTTCGATCGCGTCGAACGCCTCGCGCAGGACGATCGCCTGATCGAGTTCGGCTCGCAAGCGTGCCCGATCTTCGTTCAGCGTCCGATTGCGGTTCTGCCACTCGACGACCGTCGGATTGACGCGTCGTTCGCAACCGACCGCGGCGAACAACGCCAGGGCGCACGGCAGCGCGGCACCGAGGAACTTCGGGAGAGGGCGTGGGAGAAACGGCATGGACGAATCGCTCCGCGGAGATCGTCGTCGACGCGGCGGGTCGGCCGGAGGTCGACGAACTGGGCTGAGTCTGCCGGTCGGGAAAGTCTGACGATGCGGGAAAACGGTCCAGAATACTCCGACCGCGCCAGGGCGCGAACCTCTCCTCCGGCCGGTCCCGCAGGCTCGTTCCCCCGCGATCCCCGCCGGTCGGTCCCCGAGACCATTGTAGTTGGGACCGGCCGACGGACCACCGAGCCCTCAGCCGGCCAGGACCGTGCTGACGGTCGGCCGAATCGGAAGGGATGGCGACCTAGGGTGCGAAACTTTCGCGACCGTGGCGAACGTAGCGGAAGCGATCGCGCCAGGAGCGGCAAACGCGAGGCGCGGCGCTTGCCCGGCGCTCGGCGGCGTGCAGAGTCTTTAGCGGCTCGGTGCCCGACCGGCCCGAGTCGGCCGAGGCGCGTCGAACCGATGCGCCGAGCCGTCGTCATGACGGCGACCTTGTCCCAGGAGGGGACCGCTGAGGGGCAAGCGATTCCGCTGAGCCCGCTCCGCCCCTCGCCCCACGGAAGGAACGAGCATGCTGCAGCGACGACGGATCGTGACGGGGTTGCTGGCGACGGCGGCGGTGCTGGCGGGGGGCTCTCCTGCCGCAGCTCAGTACGGCCCGCGAACCGACCTCTTCCCGTCGGCCACGCTCGGCCCTCCGGTCATCGCCTCGCCGGCGTGCGACGGCTGCGACGGGGATCGCTACCGGACCGATCCGTTCGGTCCCTACATCGACATCGGCGGTCCCCCGACGAGGCATCGTTCGCCGTACGCGGTCGAGTCGTTCGGCGCGGTGCGCCGCGGAGGGATCGGATTCGCGAGCCTCTCGACGATCGGCGGCGAAGGGTGCGGTGCGGCATCGGTTCCGAGGTTCGACGACCGACCGTCGATCGGTTTCGTCGAGGGATCGGTCGCTCGATGGTTCGACGAGTCCGGCCGCGGGGCGTGCGGGATCGGCGGAGTGCCGTGGTGCGGCGAGTCGTGGTGCGGAGAGCGGGCGTGCGGAGGTCCGGAGGCGTGTGCCGAGCGGGAAGGGGGGCGCGGTAGCATCTACTGGGCAGCGCCGTTTTCGGCTCGGTTTCCGAATCGAGTGACCGATCCGCATCGCCCCGAAATCGATGGTTGCCCCGACTCCCGATTCCTGACCGGCGACAACGCGCGACGATGGTTCGCGCCGCTGGGAGACGTCCGACTGTTGCCGAGTCTCCGCTGCGACGACGGCTACACCGGCTGCCAGGCAGACCTTCGCGGAGTCGTTCCGATGCCGCCGCAGCCTTCGTCCAGGATCGGCTCGCCGGCGGTTGAGGCCGAATTCGGTACGGCCGGGGGAGCGGCCTTCGCTCCGCAAGGGGCTCGAATTGCTCCGGCGCCGAACTACCCGCCGGCGCCCGACGTCTCGCCCCGCTGGCTCGGTCCCCCGCCTTCGCCGGCTCGACCGACCGCAGCTCGACCGACCGCTGCTCGTCCGACCGCTGCTCGTCCGGCTCCGGCGACGGCGGCTCGCCCGACGAGCACGACGCCCGCGAACGGATCGATCCGCGTCTTTCCGAACGGTTCGATTCGCCCGGTCGGTCGCTGAGATCGCGTCGAGCGCGACGGAGTTCAGTTGACCAGCTCTTCGGACTCTTCGGCGGTCGCGGTGCTGATCTGTCCGGCGTCTTCCATCTGGCGGATGATGTCGACGATCTGCTGCTGGACCGCCTCGACCTCGGATCGTTTGACCGCCCCGAGGAACTCCATCTCTTCCGAAAGCATTTGCGCGGCGCGCGTCGACATGTTGCCGAGGATCTTGTTGCGGAGCTGCTCGCTCGCCCCCTTGAGCGCCATCGCCCACTGGGCGCTTTCGACGTTCTTGAGGACCTGCTGGATGTCCTTGTCGCCGAGCTTGTTGACGTCCTCGAAGACGAACATCAGGCGGCGGATCTCGTCGACCAGCTGCGAGTCCTCTTCGGCCAGACTCTCGAGCAGCGCCCGTTCGGTCGCTCGATCGGTGACGTTGAGGATCTCGGCGACGTTCCCGACGCCTCCGGCGGCGTCGAACGACTGGGTCATGACGTTCGCCATCCGACTCTCGAGTCCCCGTTCCACCTCCTGGATCACCTCGGGGCTCGTCTGTCCCATCTTGGCGACGCGTCGGATGACCGAAACCTGCTTGTCGAAGGGGAGACCGGCGATGATCTCGGCGCCGTAGGCGGGGGGAAGGTACGAGAGGATGAGAGCGATGGTCTGAGGGTGTTCGTCGACGACGTAGGACTGGATGTTCTGCGGATCGACCTTCTTGAGAAAGCCGAACGGAAGCGCTTCGACCGACTGCCGGACGTTGTTCAGCGTCTCCTTGGCCGAATCGCCGAGCGCCTTGTTGACCAGCTGCTGGGCGATGTTCAGACCGCCGACCTTGGTCGTCAGCGACTTGGGATTCGCCTGGGTGAACTCCTTGATCGCCTTGGTCTGCTCCTCGGCCGAGACGGCGCCGAGCTTGGCGATCTCGATCGAGACCGCTTCGACCTGTCGCGGGGTCAGACGGGACAACAGCGTCGCCGCTTCGTCCTCGGGAAGACTCATCAGCAGGACCGCGGCCCTGCGGAGATTCGAGACTTCGACCATCGATGCTCACCCTCGATCGGACGATCCCTCGACCTCGCCCTTCCGCCTGGAATCTTCCGGTTCGCTCCGCGAGGCGAAGGAATCGATCGGCGAAGGGATCTTCCGGCTCGGCGACCGTGACGCGGAAGGACCGCGCGGCGAGAGGATCGTGCGGCGGCGGTCGACCAGCGCGGCTGCCGTCGGTTGCTGATCGGCAGGAGGGGTCGTAGGACTTGACGCGGAGACTCGGAGCGGGGCGACGGACCTGGTCAGGCAAAGGAGGAGCGCCGAGGAAAGCGTTGCCGGTCGGCTCGACTCTGCCGGCCCCCGCCGGTCGGGCGCGGGGGAGGGCTCGCGGGGGGAGCGGTCCGAACAGGGATTTGCCCTCGGTCCGCGACGCCGCTCAGACGGCGACCGGGCTCGTCTTGACCGCCAGGCCGACCTGCATCCGGATCTCGCCCCATTCGCACGTGAAGGGGACGAGGATGGGGGTGACGGTCGAGGGGAATCGGACGTCGATCTGTCGCCCGACGATGACGTTGGGGAGGCTGATCGAGAGGTCGTACTGGTCGAGTTTCGCCTTGGCGGCTCCGGCGACCATGTTGGTCAGTTCCCCGACGGCGTCGGTGACGTCATCGTCGAGCTCGACGGCTTCGGCCATGAGCAGGGTCGAAGCGGCCTTGAGGGCGACCTGTTCCTGGAAGCTGAGCACGATCGTTCCGACCGCCTTGCCCGAAAGCCCGATGACGCCGTTCACCTCGTACAGCCCGTCGAGGCTGTCGCTGAGGGCGAGCTTGCCGCGAGTCACCGACTGGTTGAGCATCGTCTGGAAGGTGGTGGTGAAGCTGACGATGAACGGATTGATGAACTCGGCTTGCATGAATCGGTTCCGGAGACGTCGGTGAGGCGGAGAGCGGATCCGACCGGAGTTCCTCGCATGACCGTCGCTCGACGCGATCGACGGAGCGTTGCGATCGATCGGAATCGACGGAGACGCAGCGAATCTCGGGCGGCCAACCCTACGCTTCGCGGTACCGAGGTCAAGCGATCGGGCGAACGGTCGTGGTGGGCGAACCGAGGGGTTCGCTTGGCGACTCGGGCGACGTTGCTGGCGAGCGCCCCGGTGACGTGACCGAGCGAAACGGAGCGCGCCGCAGGGTTGAGCTATGGTTGGCCGATCCCGGTTCTCGGACCGACGCTCCGTTCTTGTCGAATCGCCTTGCCGATTCGGGTCGCGCGGTCGGTTCGGCAACGGCTCCGGGGGTCATTCGCCAACGCCACAGCGGAACCCGAGACATGGCCACGCCGATCGCTCCGACCACCGCCGCCGGCCTCAAGAAGCAGAACGACTTCGACGGACTGAAGCAGCGGATTCACGCCAAGCTGGTCGACAAGCTCGACCTGAAGAGCCTGGGAGATCTCCAGGGAGATGTCCTGCGCCGCGAAATCCGTCTGGTCGTCGAGCATCTGTGCGATACCGAGAACGCGCTGCTCAATCGTTCGGAGCGGGATCGTCTGGTCGACGAGGTGCTGGACGAGACGTTCGGACTGGGGCCGCTCGAACTGCTGCTGAAGGACCCGTCGATCAGCGACATCCTGATCAACGGACCGAAGCAGATCTTCTGCGAACGCCGCGGCAAGATGGAAAAGAGCCCGGTGACGTTCCGCGACAACAACCACCTGATGCAGATCATCGACCGCATCGTCTCGAAGGTCGGCCGCCGCGTCGACGAGACCTGTCCGATGGCTGTCTCTTATACACATCTGACGG
>CAZZBI010000382.1:0-4714 GCA_964652385.1 uncultured Pirellulaceae bacterium
CTCCGAAGCCTTGCCTCGGCCTCAGAGAGGCCGGGCCTACGTGGCCCCGGGCTCTCCGAGCCCGAGGTCGGGTTCGCTCGGACACCGCTCACGCTTCGCTGCGTCGACGGCAGCGCTCCGAAGCCTTGCCTCGGGCTCGCTCGAACACCGTTCACGCTTCGCTGCGTCGACGGCAGCGCTCCGAAACCTTGCCTCGGCCTCGGAGAGGCCGGGCCCACATTCCACCGCGCCTTGCATCGGACAACCGCCGCGACCAAGGGCGTCGAACCGGCCAGTGCCCTGGAGAGAATCGGGGTGAAATCGCCGGTGCGCTATCGATCGGCCTCTTGACTCGGGTACAATCCGGGGGCTGCCGAGGGGCTTTCGGGAAGGGAATCTCCCGTTGCGAACCTCCGGCGGCGGTCCGACCTCCGTCGCTTGCTTTCGGAGTCGGAGATCCGCGTTTTGCCGTCGAACCTGCCCTGACGCGACCGCTTGCCCGGTTCGCAAACCGCTCGGTTCGATCCCGCCCGCTTCGGAACCGGAAGACAAGGAGTCCGCGCATGGCCCGTCGTACCCGTCGTCAGTTCCTCGAAGACTCGATGTTTGCGGCGGCCACTGCCGCGGCGGTCGCCGGAACGACTTCCCCGCTCTTCGGCAGCGAGCGTCTGGGGAGCAAGTCGCCGAACGAGCGGCTGAATGTCGCGGTAATCGGAGTCAAGGGGCGAGGCAACTCGCACATCGGTGCGTTTGCCGGCAGGAACGACACGCAGGTCACCTGGATCGTCGACGCCGATCGCGAGGTCGGAGCCATTCGGGTCGAAGAGGTCGAGAAGCGCCAGAACGGCGTCCGGCCGAAGTTCACGACCGACCTGCGCGAGATGCTCGAAGACAACGAGGTGCACATCACCTCGATCGCCACGCCGAACCACTGGCACGCGCTCGGAGCGATCTGGTCGTTCCAGGCGGGGAAGGACGTGTACGTCGAGAAGCCGGTCAGCCACAACGTCAGCGAAGGGCGCCGGATCGTCGAAGCGGCTCGCAAGTACGAGCGGATCTGTCAGACCGGAACGCAATGTCGCTCGAGCACCGGGCTGCAGGAGGCGATCGCGTTCCTGCGCGAGGGAGGGATCGGCGAAGTGAAGCTCGCTCGCGGTCTTTGCTACAAGCGCCGCGGCAGCATCGGGGAGCGAGGGGACTATCCGGTTCCGAGCTCGGTCGATTACGACCTCTGGCTCGGTCCCGCACCGAACGCGCCGGTTACCCGCAAGCAGTTCCATTACGACTGGCACTGGCAGTGGCCGTACGGCAACGGCGACCTGGGGAATCAGGGAATTCACCAGATGGACATCGGCCGCTGGGGGCTGGGGGTCGATCGCCTGTCGGACTCGATCTTCAGCTACGGCGGTCGGTTCGGCTATGTCGATGCCGGAGATACCGCCAACACGCAGGTCGTCGTCCACAACTTCGGCGACAAGACGCTGACGTTCGAGGTGCGCGGCCTCGAAACGCCTGATTTCAAGGGAGCGAAGGTCGGGGTCATCTTCGAAGGGAGCGACGGCTTCCTGGTGATCCCGAGCTACGAGTCGGCGACGGCGTTCGACAAGGACGGGAACAAGATCAAGGACTTCCGCGGCGGCGAGGATCACTTCGGCAACTTCCTGACGGCGGTGCGCAGTCGTTCGATCGCCGATCTGAACGCCGACATCGAAGAGGGGCACCAGTCGAGTGCTCTTTGTCATTTGGGGAACATCTCGTACCGTCTGGCCGGTACCGCCATGAAGGTCGCCGAGGCCGAAGAGCGCATCGCCTCGGTTGCTGCTTCGGACGACATGCAGGCGACGTTCGCTCGAACGCTCGAACATCTCGGGGCCAATCAGGTCGATCTCGAAGGACTCGAACTCTCGGTCGGCCCGGTCCTGGCCTTCGATCCGGTCGCCGAGAAGTTCGTCGACAGCGACGCCGGCAACGCGATGCTCACTCGCGAATACCGGGCTCCGTTCGTCGTGCCGGAGGCGGGCAAGGTCTGACCTCCGACACGATTCGATGACGAGCCCAGGGCCGGACCGACTCCTTTCCCACACTCGGAGTCGGTTCCGGCCCTTTCGGTTTTCTTGCCCCTCGCATCGCCCGGCTCGCGCGGCGTTACCATGAGCGCCGCGCGAGCGTCGCGGCGATCTTGCCGCGGGGCGCTCCTGACGCTGACGGACCATGGGGAAGGTGCCCGACCGATGAGCGACGTCCGATCGTTGCCGAGCGTGCTGGTGACCGGAGCATCGGGCTTCATCGGCGGGCGGATCGTCGCTCGGCTACGCGAACTCGGTTTTCCGGTCGTCGGCACGACGCGTCGCGCCGATGGCGACCGTCGACTGGTGCGCGTCGATCTGGCCGATCGATCGGTGTCGCTGACCGACCGGCTGCCCGATGCGGATGTGGTCGTGCACTGTGCGGCCCGTTCGAGTCCCTGGGGGACCCGCCGCCAGTTCGAACGGGACAACGTCGAAGCGACCGACCGAGTCGTCGATTGGGTGCTGCAGCGACCGGGGCGACGGTTGATCTTCCTGTCGAGTTCCAGCGTGCACTATGCAGCCGGTCATCAACACGGGCTGACCGAGTCGACCGAACTGCCGCGTCGAGCCGTCAATCGCTACGCCGAAACGAAACGTCTGGCCGAACGTCGCATCGCGGCTCGGGTCCCCGAGGCGATCGTCCTGCGTCCCCGCGCCGTCTTCGGACCGGGGGACACGGTTCTGCTGCCCCGAATTCTCGAAGCGGCGCGAGCCGGGCGACTCCCGTGGCTGAGAACCGATCGACCGGCGGTCGGCGACCTGATCTATGTCGACAACCTGGTCGACATCGTCGAACGTTGTTGCCTGGATGAATCGATCCGCGGCACCTTCAACGTGACGAACGACGAACCGATCGAGATCGAGGCGTTTCTGGCAGAGCTCTTTCGGCGTCTCGACATCCCGCTTCCGCGCCGCCGCGTTTCGGTCCGAACCGCCATGATCGCCGCGACGTTGCTGGAGTTCGGCTATCGTCTGTTCCGGCCGTCGAAGGAACCGCCGATCACCCGGTTCGGCGTCCATGTCTTCGCCTGGGGCAAGACGTTCGACGTCTCGCGCGCCCGGGCCGTCTTCGGTCCGCCGAAGATCTCGCTCGAGGAAGGGTTGGCTCGAACCGTCGATGGGTTCCGTCGAACGTCGTCGGCGAGAGGTTCGGCATGAACGGGATCGAGGCGGTGCGGGAGTGGATCGTGGCGCACCCTGCCGCGATGATCGGCGCGGCGTCGGCTGTCGCCTATCTGCTGCGCCGCCGCCGGACGCTCGCCGCGGCGATTCGATTCGTCGAGCGGCGTGCCATCGAGGAGTCGCGTAACGAACCGCGAGCGGATCTCGATCGCGATCCGCGAATCGACCTGCTGCAGCCGATCCTGTCGGGCGATCCCGACCTCGAAGCGGCGCTCCGCGACAACGTGCTGGGGACCTCGTCCGCCGCGCGTTTCCTCTGGCTCGTCGACCGCGACGACACGGTCGGTCTCGACATCACACGGCGACTGGCGAGCGAGTTCGGCGAGCGGGTGCGGTTGATCGAGACCGAACCTTACGACGGCCGCGGCAATCCGAAGATCGCGAAGCTGATCGTCGGAGCGGAAGCGGTCGAGGCGCCGATCGTCGCGGTGCTGGATGACGATACGCGAATCGGGGAGCGGGAGCTCGACGAGGCGCGAGAGGCGCTCGGCCGCGGAGTCGATCTGCATACCGGACTGCCGACCTATGTCCCCGCCGATACCTTCTGGTCGCGACGTCTCGCCGAGTTCGTCAACAACGCCTCGATCGATACCTACCTGACACCGCTCGCCTGGTCCGAGCCGATTACCCTGAACGGAATGTTCTGGGCGATGCGGACCGAACGACTTCGCGTCTTGAATCCGCTCGTCGAGATTCGGGGCGAGCTGTGCGACGACTATGCGCTCGCGTCGTTCCTGAGACGGCGCGGCGGAACGATTCGGCAAGGGAGCGGTTCGCAGCGGATCCGCACGACGGTCGCGACGGCAAGCGGCTATCTGCGTCTGATGCATCGCTGGCTGCTCTTCGCTTCGATCCTGCTCCGGGATCAGCCGCCGGCTCGTCGAGCGCGGCTGCTCGGGCATCTCGGTCTGCCGGCTCTGCTGATCTGGGGGACGCTCGTCGCGCTGCTCGAACCGCTCTACGGCGTGCCGCTCGTCGGGTTGGTCGGACTGGGCAGACGGCATCTGCTGCGCCGCGCTCGTCGACGTCTGGGGCTGGTCCCGGTGCCGTTCGGCTTGCTGCTGCCGACGGCGGTCGAGGCGCTGGTACCGCTTCAGTCGCTGCATGCCGAGTTGTTTCGGACGATCCGTTGGCGGACGCGATCGATCCGGGTCGAACGGAACGGCCGGTTCCGAGTGCTCGAACGATGAACGACCTACGAACCGGTTCGCCGAGCGAACTGTGGGATGACCCGCCGTCGAACTTCGCTCGAGCACCGATCCGTCTGGCGTTCGTCAGTGGGTTGAGCGATCCGCTTTCGTGCCGATTGACCGAGGAACAACGCCGGCTTCTCGATGGATTGGCGTCGTCTCTCGCTCGGCCGAGCGACCTCGCGATCGTGGACCGGAACTTTCCGTTCGTCGATCGAGGAGATATCGCTCGCCCCCGTCCCGGTCTCGTTTCGGCCAGCCGCGCCAACGCCGCGCAGTATCGGGCCCTTCGGC
>CAZZBI010000383.1:0-949 GCA_964652385.1 uncultured Pirellulaceae bacterium
TCTCGGCGCTGTCGTCCGCGGATGCGCCCCATGACGATCCGATCGTCACGAGCGGCAAGCCGCCTCGCGTCGCCCTTTCGCCAAGGTGCTTCGCGGGCTTCGGACGAGACGTCCGATGAAGTCGACGAGACGCCGGAAAAGTACCACCCACCTCGTTTCGGTCGGGAGAAACAACGGGCCAATGATGGTTTTCGCCCGGGGGCGAGTCCAGTCGCAAGCAGGGCGGGATTCGGCTAAAACGGGGAAACTCGGGTGGTCGTCTCGGAGTCGTCCGATTGCACACCCGAGAGGGCCCGGAACGGGCGGGCCGGATCGGTCCGACGCCCTTCCCTCGCGACGAATGCGGACATGGCGAAGCTTTCCTACAAGGATGCCGGTGTCGATCTCGACGTCTACGCGGACGCCATGGCGCGGCTGCCTCGCCTGACCCACCGCACCTATTCCCCCCGGGTGATGAAGCTCGACGGCGGGTTCGCCGGCCTCTTTCGACTCGACTTTCCCGGCGGACTCTTCGCGCGGAACTATCGCGAACCGGTCCTCGTCTCGGGGACCGACGGCGTCGGCACGAAGCTGAAGGTCGCCACCGCCTGTGACCGTCACGATTCGGTCGGCATCGACCTGGTCGCCATGTGCGTCAACGACGTCCTGTGCTGCGGAGCCGAACCGCTCTTCTTCCTCGATTACGTGGCGATGAGCCACGATGACCCGCCGCTCCTGGAAAAGATCGTCAAGGGAATCAGTGACGGCTGTGTCCAGGCCGACTGTGCCCTGCTCGGCGGCGAAACGGCGATCATGCCCGATCTCTACCGACGCGGCGAATACGACCTCGCCGGCTTCTGCGTCGGCGTCGCCGAACGGGAGCAACTGATCGACGGAACCCGGATCGCTCCCGATGACCTCCTGATCGGGATCGGCTCCAGCGGTTTCCACTCCAACGGCTACAGCCTGA
>CAZZBI010000383.1:959-4708 GCA_964652385.1 uncultured Pirellulaceae bacterium
GTGGTCTTCGAGCATGCCGGCTTGAAAGTGACCGATCAGGTCGAAGCACTCGGAGCGTCCGTCGGCGAGATTCTGTTGGAACCGACGACGATCTACGTCTCGGCCGTCCGCAAGGTGCTCAACCACTATCGAGTGAAGCGACCGGTCCACGGCATTGCGCACATCACCGGAGGGGGCCTGTTCGAGAATCTCGAGCGGATCGTTCCGGACGGCGTTTCGCTCCGGATCGATCGGGACAGCTGGACCGCTCCGCCTGCCTTCGACTGGCTCCGGCGGCTGGCCGACCTGGACCTCGCCGAGATGTTCCGCGTCTTCAACATGGGGATCGGCATGGTCCTGATCGTGTCGCCGTATCATGCCGGCCCGGTGGCCGACCTGATCGCTACGACCGGACTGCCGCATTGGACGATCGGCCGAGCGGTCGAGGTCCCCTCCGGCAGTCGCAAGGTCGCGTGGAGCGACTCCCCGAACGCGCCCTGATCGACCGCTCGCCGAACCGCACCTTCGCTCGCTCGCGGCACCGCAGGAACGGCCTACAGTTCGACTCGAATCGCATCGGCCGCCGCCCACCGTTCGAGGCTCGTCCGTCGCTGCGATCGGCCGAGCCGGACCGGTGCCGATGAACGAACTTTCCCAAGCCGACGACGCGAATGCGTCCCGTGATGCTTCGCTCGCTCCTGTCTCGTACCCGCGGCCGCGCCGGCTCGAGATGCTGGACGTCTGGCGTGGGACCTGCTGCCTGATGCTCGTCGTCTTTCATGCGTCGATGCAGGGGATCGCGAACCGCTTCTGGGACGACGATCGCCCGGTCGACGATCTCGGCTCGGCCCTGCTTTGGCTTGCCGCCCGTACCTGGGTCGGCGTTCCGATCTTCTTCGTCATCAGCGGCTACTGCATCATGGCGACGCTCACCGCGCGCGTCGATCGCGGCGGTGCGGGGGAGTTCCTGAAGCGACGCTTCGTCCGCATCTATCCTCCCTACTGGATCGCCTTGGCCGTTTCGGCGATCGCGATCATCCTGATCGAGTCGAAGTGGCCGGGAATCCTGACCGGAGGGACCTTTTCGATTCTCCATCCGCTCGAGCTTCCGGTCGACGTGCTGATCGGAAACGTGACGCTTACCGAGTCATGGCGGCATTGTTTGGGAGGGAGCCCTTCGAGCCACCTCCTCCCCAACACCTGGACCCTCGCCTACGAAGAGCAGTTCTATGTCGTCGCTGCGCTGATTCTGGGCGCCCTGCCGCGGCGGATCCTGACCGCGTTCGCCCTCTTCACGGTGCTCGCGATGAGCGGCAAGGTGGTTTCGAAGGTGACCGGCCTCGAAGTTCACGGCTCGATCTTCGACGGTCAATGGCTGCTGATCGCCTGCGGCCTGTTGCTGTATTGGCGGATCCACTTCGCCCGCGGTTGGCAGGTCCACGCGACTCATGCCGCCCTGGCGCTCGGCATCGCCGCTCATCTGCGCGATCCGGCTCGACTGCTCGAAGCGATGCCGAATCACGATATCGATCGCTTCGTCGCCTTCGCCTTCACCCTCGCGACGAGCCTGACGATCGGCGTCGAGTCGCGGATCGCGCGGTGGAGCGTCCTGGAACCGCTCCGTCGAGTCGGACGAATCAGCTACAGCATCTACCTGTCGCACGCCGTGGTCGCCAAGGGGATCTCGCACGCGGCGTGGCGAGCCGGCGTCGACTCGCCGCTCGAGACGACGCTGGTCGTGGTGCCGACCTGCGTCCTCGCCTCGATCGCATCGGGAGTCGTCTTCTACCGACTGGTCGAGCGGCACTTCATCCCGAGCCGCCCCGCACAGAAACCGGCGACCGATTCGGCGATCCCCGCGTCGGAAGCCGAGTCGATTCCGTCGACGTCACTTCCTACCGGCACTTCGCTGGGGCTCGGAACGACATCGACGATCGACCCGAGCCGCGCGACACCGCGCGGCTGATGCGGCTCTCCCGAGCCTGCATGACGAACCGCTCTTGGCTTCCGACAGGCGAGCCTCAGCTCAGACGTCGTTCGAGCTCGGCCGGCACGTCGTCCAGGCCGATTCGGATCTGTTCGAGCGAATCCCGATCGCGGAGGGTGACCGTCCGGTCGGCGAGCGTCTGGGAATCGACCGTCAGACAGTACGGCGTCCCGATCTCGTCCTGCCGGCGGTAGCGTCGCCCGACCGCCCCCTTCTCGTCGTAGAAGACGTTCATCTTCCGCTTGAGTCGGAGGTAGAGCTCCTGAGCCAGCTCGGGCATGCCGTCCTTCTTCACCAGGGGGAGGATCGCTGCCTTGATCGGCGCCAGACGGGGATGGAAGCGGAGCACGACTCGGGTCTGAGGCTTGCCGTTCTCGTCCGGCGCCTCGTCCTCGTCATACGCCTCGCACAGGAACGCGAGCGCCGCCCGATCCGCGCCGGCCGACGGCTCGATGACGTGCGGCACGAATCGCTCGCCGGTCAGTTCGTCCCGATACGAAAGGTCCTTGCCGCTCCCCTTCCATCGCGGCTTGCCGTCCGGCCCGAGCTGCAACTGCAGCGGCCGGGTCTTCTCGTCGAGCTTCCCTTCCATGTGACTGCGAAGGTCGAAGTCGCCTCGATGAGCGATTCCCTCCAGCTCGCCGTAGTCGCCGGCCGCGAGGAACGGAAAGGCGTACTCGATGTCGGCGGTGCCGATCGAGTAATGCGCCAGCTCCTCGGGATGATGCTCGCGCAGCCGCAGACGCTCCCCCGAGAGTCCGAGCCCCTTGTACCAGGCGACGCGACGATCGCGCCAGTAGCGATACCAGTCGGCCGACGAGTCGGGATGGCAGAAGAACTCGATCTCCATCTGCTCGAACTCGCGCGAGCGAAAGGTGAAGTTGCGAGGCGTGATCTCGTTGCGGAAGCTCTTGCCGACCTGAGCGATTCCGAGCGGCAATCGATGCCGCGTGCTGTCGATGACGTTCTTGAAGTTGACGAAGATCCCCTGAGCCGTCTCGGGGCGAAGGTACGCCGCGCCCTCTTCGCCCGACAAGGCGCCGATGAACGTCTTGAACATCAGATTGAATTCGCGAGGCTCGGTGAGCGTCCCGAGCTGCTTCGCGTCGGGTCCGAGCACCGAGGCCAGTTCCGTCACCTCGGTCAGACTGCGCACCGGGCCGTCGAAGACGAGCTGATCGCGGTCCTTCCCTCGCAGGTTGAAGAACTTCATCGCGGCATGCTCGATCTCCGCCTCGGCGTCGGTCCCCGACGGCGCCGTCGCGAAGATCTTCTGCCCCTTGCAGGTCACCCAACGGCCTGCCACCTGATCGTGACGATACCGCTTCTTCGATTCGCGGCAGTCGACCATGTAGTCGTGGAACAGGTCGTAGTGTCCGGAACACTTCCAGACCTGGGGGTGCATCAGGATCGTGCAGTCCAGGCCGGTCATCTCGTAGGGCGACGGAGCACCGGGAAGTACGTTCAGATCGTCATGGCCGGTGACCATGTCGAGCCACCAGGCCTGCTTGATGTTCCGCTTCAGCTCGACTCCGAGCGGACCGTAGTCCCAGAAGCCGTTGATCCCGCCGTAGATCTCGCTCGACTGGAAGAGAAAGCCTCGCCGCTTGCAGAGCGAGACGAGCTTGTCCATGTCCATGAGGGGGCCGCTCGGTCACAGAAGGTGCGATTCGAAACCGCCGAGTCTACCGACGCTCGGCGTGATCGGTCTACGGGAGAGGCCGGCTCGCTCGGGTGCACGAGCGCCGATCGCGGGGAGTACCCCGAGACCGACTCGCCTCAG
>CAZZBI010000384.1:0-4686 GCA_964652385.1 uncultured Pirellulaceae bacterium
GTGCCGTTGTCGGTCTCGCCTTGCTGACCGCGCTCGGCCCGCGACGTTACGTCGAACGGACGCCGGTCGATCCGCATCGACCAGCGGAGACGCCGCTGTACGACGGCACCTACTCGCGACGCCAACTGCTGATGATCGCCTGGGGGCTGTTGTGGTGGGCGTTCATCGTCCGCTGGAATCCGGCGGGTCTTTCGGCGGTCCTGATGCTTCTTTCCCTCGTCCCGCTGGCGATGCTCCGTCGTCAGCTGAATCGAATCGAAACCTTGTCGATCCAGCAGCGGATCGCGATCGGTCTGGATGCCGGCGCTCGTCCGGCGCGGGCCGTGCTCTGGGGGATCGCGGGCTACGACGGCTGGCGCGAGCACACGGTCGGCAAGTACCTGCATCGTCTGAGGCAGGGGGACGAGTGGCATCGGCCGTTGCCCAGACTTCGGATCGCCGATCGACGATTCGGCATCTCGAGCCTGCGATTGGGGCTCGGCCGAGCATCGTCGTTGGGAGCGGTCGAGGCAGCTCTCGGCCCCGGAGTCGAACGGCGACGGGAACGGGAGCGTTCGCTGCTCAGGAGTTGGGGTTATACCGTTCTCGTCCTGGCGATCTCGCAGATCGTTCTCTTTCAGACGATCTTCGTGCTGCCGACGATGAAGATGATGCTGCAGGAGTTCGGTGTTTCGTACGCCTTGGAATCGCCCCTCGCTTCGGCCGACGAGTTATCGACGATCTCGCCGGTCATACGACTGCATCGCGCTGCGACGGATCGGAAGATCTTGAGATCTGCCTTGCTGATGCCCTTGATGTTCCTCGGCTGGTCCATGACGTTGTTCCTCGGCTTCTCGATCTGGCGGATCGCCCGAGACGGTCGATCGAACTTCTCGAGACGTTCGGTCCTGATCCGTTGGCTCGCACTGCTGCGAAGCGACGGCCACACGTGGGCCGAAGCGGTCTCGACGGTCGAGTCGGTCGACGACCGGAAGAAGCACGTGGAGGTGCGATTGCTGAAGCGAGCCGATCGGGCGATCGCTTTCGACGCACCGGAGCGTCCGCTGATCGAGTCGCCGGAGGCGTGGGTAGAAGCGGGGCTGCTGACCGCCGGCGAGGTCGATCGAGCCGCGATCGAACGGGTCGATCCGTCGGTCCTTCGTCAGATCGTCGAACTCCGCGAAGTCGGTCGCCATCGACGGGAACTGAACCTGGATCGCGCGTATCGCATGCTGCTCGTGCTGCTCATCCTTCCTCCGGTCGTGCTGAGCGCAATGAACACCTACCTGCCGCTGATCGTGCTGATCGAATGGTCGGGAGACATTCTGAGATGACGACGAACCGAGTCAGGCACGGTCCGAGACGAATCGGCTCGACCGCCGCGCGTCGCGGGAGTTCGGTGCTCGATGCCGTGGCGGCGATGTCGGTCCTGTCGATCGCCGTCGGCGTGCTCGTCACCTCGGGGATCGATCGACGGTTGGCGCTGCGGCGGCTGGACGACGCCCATGCGGCAGCGGATTCGCTCGAGAATCTGGTCGCTGCGATCGACGCGTTGCCCGAAGAACGTCTCACTGCCGAAACGCTCGACGATCTGTTGGAGCGCGAGCGAGTCGCGTTTGCCGGCCTGCCGGCGCGATGGCAGATCATCGTGTCGCGCAGCACCGAACCGCCGGGACGTCTGGCGATCGACCTGACCGTCGACGTTCTGGGAGTTTACGGCGATTCGGCGCCCGGCACCGGTCCCCCTCCGATCGTCACCTTTCGCTACCGCCTGCTGCGCCGCGTGTCGGCCGAGCGTCTCCCGGACGAACCGATGGTCTGGGGCGAAGCGGTCGGTCAGCCGCTCACTCCGTCGACGACGGACGAACCGCCGAGCGAGGAACCGCTGCGCGAACCGAGTCGTTCGAGCGAGGAGGCCGCGTCATGAGCTCGACTCGCTTTCCGATCCGAGACCGCTGCGGCGTCTCGCGCTGCCGTTCGACCATTCGACGCGGCTTTACCGTGCTGGAGCTGATCGTCGGCGCGACGATCTTGTCGATCGTGCTCGGAACGGTCGCCGTCGCGATGCGAATTCAGGCCGATGACGTCCGAGGAAGTCGCGACGATGCCGCACGAGAAGCGGGGACGGCGCGGTGGGGGACTCGCTGGCGACGCGAATTGGCCGAGGCCGAATCGATCGCCTTCGACAGCGTTTCGCGGGCTCCGGACGGTGCCGCGATGCTCGATTCGATCACGCTCGAGACGGCCGGCGGCGACGCGATTCGTTATCGGATCGAAGCGGGGGGGCTGGTTCGCGAGCGACGAGAGGTCTCCGAGGGCGCCGAATGGCAGTCCCAGGATCGCTTGACATTACCTGGATTGAACGCGGCCCGACTGGAGCGACTCGAAGTCGCCGGCACCGAACAGTTCGCGATCGTTTGGGAGGGGACCGACGCTCGGCGCTCGGAGGGGCTGCGGCATCGCTCGCTCGGACGTCGTTGGCTGGCCGCTCGCACCGCATCGCCCCTCGATGCCCGGGAGACGGCTCCATGAGACGAGATGAACTCGAAGCGGTCGCCCCTTGCCCTGATCGTCATCGAAGCGCCGGTATTCGACGCGGCTGGGTCGGGACGGTTGCGGCGATTGCCGTGATCGCGATCGTCGGCGGAACGCTGGCGCAGCTCGGTCGACTCCGGATGCAGCGTCTCGATTCGGTCCGCGATCGCCGCGATCGACTCGAGGCCGAAAGTGCCGCGCGCACGTGGCGAGAGATCGCTGACGACGGACCGCCCGCAGCGGGGACACGAATCTGGATCGATCCGGCGACCGAACGGAGCTGGAAGGTGACGATCGCCCCGAGCGACGGACCGACCGGCTGGCATCTCCTGATCGGAGCCGACGCCGACCAGGCTCCGCCGCTCGCCCGACTCGATCTGACCTTTCCGACGAATCCCGCATCGGAGCCGATCGAATGACCCCTCGCATCGAATGCCTGCTCGTTCGATCGCCTCGACGACGCACCTCTCCCGATCCCGAGACGACGCCGATGAACGATACCGCTCTCACCTTGCCTCGACGGGGCACGAGCGGCCGGCCGATTGACGGCTTCACGCTCGTGGAACTGATCGTGGTGATCGCGATCATCGGCGTGATGATCGCGCTGACGCTGCCGGCGATCCAGGCCGCTCGCGAAGCGGCTCGACGCCTCTCCTGCGGCAACAACCTCGGGCAGCTTGCGATCGGCGTGCATCAGTACGAACTGACCTGGCGGCACTTTCCGACCGGCAGTCTCGATCGCGGGACGACGCTGGGCGAAGCGCCGGCCGGGATGCACCACGGCTGGATCGCGCAGCTCCTGCCGTACCTCGACCAACAGCCCCGCTACGCCAAGATCGACTTCTCGCGAAGCGTCTACGATCCGGCCAATCGGCCGATGGCTCGCCTCGGCATGTCGCTGCTCGCCTGCCCGAGCGCCGAGTTTCTCGGCAATCGAGGAGGGAGCAACTACGCCGCCTGTCACCACGATTCGATCGCGCCGATCGCCGAGGCGAACGACGGCGCGTTCGTTCTCAATCGACGACTGACGCTCGACGACTTTTCGGACGGGTTCGGCACGACGATCTTCCTGGGCGAGAAGCTCGACGGTCATGTCGGTTCGTGGATCGAAGGGACCGACGCGACGCTCCGCGCGATCGGCTCGCCCCTGGTCCTGTCGCGAACCCGCTGGAGCGCCCGAGTCGCCTATGACGAACTGCTCGCCTACGAGCGACGGCTGATCGATCGCCCCGAACCGGAGACTCCGGCCGAAGCGCCTGCCGAGGAGGGATCGGGCGATGGGATCGTGATCGTTCCCGAAACGAACGATCGTTCGTTGGAATCGATCCGCGATCGGATCATGGCTCGCGAAGGACGCATCGCTCCCCTTCCCGGTAACCCTCCCGACGTCGAGACGATGAGTCTGGAAGAGTCGGAGGAAGAGTCCGACGAAACGCTCGACGACGCCGACGCTCAGGCCGCCGCCGCCGAGGCGGAGCAACTCGCTCGGACCCAGCGTCACGGCTTTTCGAGCGGGCATCCGGCCGGAGGGATGTTCGCATTCGGCGACGGAAGCGTTCGGATGCTGACCAACGAGCTCGACCCGAGCGTCGC
Organism: uncultured Pirellulaceae bacterium; assembly: GCA_964652385.1. Taxonomy (GTDB): domain Bacteria; phylum Planctomycetota; class Planctomycetia; order Pirellulales; family Pirellulaceae; genus UBA11682. Next base: position 4,108 of record CAZZBI010000384.1, read on the forward strand.
TCGCCGCCTGGGCAATCGCCGTGACGGCGAACCGATCGACGAAAGGATCTTTCCGTGAGCGATGCGGATCTCCTGTCGACCGACCTGCGTCCCAAGCACGATCAACGGCGTCGCGCCGGAGCGGTGCGACTGTTGGTGTCGGTCGTAGCGGGCCTCGGCATCGGCGCGGTCATCAGCGCGTCGTTGATCGAACGAACCCCGCTGACCGAGTCCTTGGCTCCGACTGCCGGTGCGGGGGCCTTTTGCGGCCTGATCGTCAGTCTGGCGCGAGCGGGAACCGGCAGCGACATCGTCGATCGCGCGATCGGCGGGGCGACCTACTTCCTGACCGCGTTTGCCGCGTCCTTGATTGCCGTCGCAGCGATGAGCTGAGCGAGAGCCGTTGCCGCCGAGGGCGCGGCGAACCGACGTCGCGTCGCCGTAGGACGCGGCGAGCCTTGCGGCGCAGGAAAGTGAAGGGGCTGTCGCATCCCGCCCCCTCACGTCTTCACGCCACTGACCGAGTGGTGAGGTTCCTGAAGGTTCGTTCGCCGCGGGGAAATCCGCCGCCGGCGATTCGAGCCGAGGGACGAGGGGTTC
>CAZZBI010000385.1:0-4673 GCA_964652385.1 uncultured Pirellulaceae bacterium
ACCGTGAGACGCACCCGGGGCATCCCCCTTGGTCTCGACGCCGACCGACACCTTGATCTTCTCCCCCTTGACGACCCGCATCAGGTCGATGTGCACCAGCGCGGTGCCGAGCGCGTCCCACTGGACCGCCTTGATCAGCGCCTCGCCCGACGCCGCTCCTTCCAGATGCACCACATGGCCGCCGTGGCGGATCACCTGCTCGACCCGAGCGGCCGGAACCGCGATCGAGAGGTTTCCTTCGCCGTGACCGTACAGGATGCCGGGGAGCATTCCGGTGGCCCGCAGACGACGCGAGTTGGCCGATCCGACCTTGTCCCGAGCCTCAACATTCAGAACGTCAATCACCGCAGGCCCCTTACCTGATGCCGACCCTATCCCGAGTCGCGAGTGCCGCCGGCCGAATCGGGCTCGTTCGCCCCCTCAGGCTCGACAGGACTTCGCCCTAGTCGTTCGTTCCGACCGTCGGATCCGACCGCGATCGATTCCTTCCCGTCCCGGATTCCGCTCCGGCGTCGACGATGACCGACCGTCATCGTTTCGCGAGCGGTGCCGCCTGACGCGGCTCCCGAGAGAAGCCCCTTGTAGGCCATGGGAAACGGGGTATTGTGACAAAAAACCACACGACTTCAAGGCCGATCCGGCGCCCCTCCTTCCGTTTTTCCGCTCGACGTCTTCCGGCCCCTCGCCGCGACGCCGAATCCCTCCGCCGCCGCCTCGATCGTCGTCCCCCTCTTGCCTCGCGAAATCGTCCGGCCCGCTCGGCTTGCCGAGCCGCTCGACGACGCTCGTCCGAACGGAAACGATCGAGGAACGCATGGCTGCCAAGAAACCTGTCTCGTTCGAGTATGTCGAGCCGATCGGCCTTCGAGTCCTCGTCCGCAAGGACGAACCGAAGCGTCAGACCAAGGGGGGAATCGCGCTCCCCGATGCCGCCGAGATCCCGACCATCACCGGCCGGATCGTCACCATCTCGAAGGCGGTCGAGAACGACGAGGACGTGCCGCTCCGGCAGTACGACAAGGTTCTTTTCCACCCCAAGAACGCGATTCCGGTCGATTTCGAGAGCGACAACCAGCTCTTCGTCGTCCCGGTCGAAGACATCGTCGCCGTCTTCCGGCGCGAAGCCGAAACGGAGTGAGCCTCCGTTCGGATCGCGGCCGGGCCCTGGGCTCGACCGCGGTCGATCGGAGTTCGGGGGAAAGACCGACTCCGGTCGTGCCCCCCCCTGTCTCGATCGCGCGGCCGCTCCCCGGTCGCCGCGCCGCTCTTTACGCCTCGCGCACGTTTCTCTACCGTCCCGCGACTTTTCGGCCGTCGATGACCGAGCCGAAGCCGTCCTTGTCGCGAGACCTGACGCATGTGCCGCGCGCTCGTCCGAGTCGACCTGACCGCTGACGCTCTTTCGCTGCTGCTTCGGCGGCGAGCCACGTCGATCTTGCTGCTGCTCGGGCTGTCCGTTCTGGCCGTCGGCTGCCGGCCTCCCGGCCCCTATCGCCTCGGTTCGGCCGCGCAGTGGAACACCGCGCCCGAGCTGATGGCGATCAACGAACCGCAGATCGAACGAGGCCGCCCGTACAAGACGCTCGATACGGTCGGCTGGATCGTCGGCATTCCGGGCAAGATCCTGATGTGGGATCGCCGCGTCGACAATCATCGGATCTCGTTCGAGACCGAACGGATGCTCGCGGACTACCTGGCGGTCAACGAGCTCGACGGCGTCAAGGTCCGCATCAACCAGTACGCGCCGCGCGAAGAGTGGCGTCGCCTGGTCGCGAACAAGTCGGTCGGAGCGGGCTGGCGCTACACGCTCGGGACCCTCTCGGTCGTCGGCTACACGCTCCTGCCGGGACGAGTCTTCGGCGGAGACAACTACAACCCGTACACCAACACCATCAACCTCTACAGCGACGTCCCCGCGTTCGCCGTTCACGAAGGGGCTCATGCCAAGGACTTTGCGGGGCGCCGTTACCCCGGCACCTACGCGGCGCTCTACCTGCTGCCGGTCGTGCCGCTCTATCACGAAGCGGTCGCCTCGCGAGACGCTTTGGCATACGCCCACGACTACTGGCCGATCGACGAAGAGCGACAGGCGTACCGCAATCTCGGTCCCGCCTACGGCAGCTATGTCGGCAGTGCGTTGGCCGGAGGTGGCTCGTCGCCGATCGGTCTGCCGCTGGAGATCGCCGGCATTCTCGGCGGGCATGTCGTCGGCCGTTCGATCGCCGAGACGCTTCCCGAACGCGACCAGCTGTACGAGCTCCCGCCTCGCGAACGGACGATCGAACTCCCGGTCGAACGTGTCCCGCAAGAAGAGTTCCAGGACGACGGCGACTGGTACCGCTGACCCGGCCCGAAGCGCCAAGCGCAGGGGTCCCCGCGCCCTCCGTCCCCTCCGTGCTCTTGTGTAGGCCCGCGTCGTCCCCGACGCGCGGCCGAGCGACATCGGGCCTTCGCGAGGCCGGAACGTTCGACCGGCAACGAAACGAAACCCTGCATCGGCCACGGAACGGCCGGGCCCACGCCAGGCGCCGACTCGTCCGGCAATCCAACCAGCCCGAAGCGAAGCGCCGGGATCAGGCCCTGCGACCGGGGTCGGTCGCACTACGACGGATGCTGCGACCGGGGTCGGTCGCACTACGACGGATGCTGTGACCGGGGTCAGCCTCACGACGACCGACGGCCGTCCCTCACCACCCGAAACGCTCCCCATCCGGCATCGATCGAGTACGATGTCCTTGGCGGCAATCGGCCGGCGTGAATCGGCCGATTCCTCTCGGCGGTCCCGTCTGTGGACGCCTCGCGAGGCGAGCCGTAACTCTCCCTGGAGCGGTCGGTGAGTCCCAACTCGCAGGAATCGACGAACCCCGAACCGTCCCTCGACGAGCTCGCCTCCTGTTTTGCCGAGCGTCACGCGCAGATCCTGGGATGGATCCGATTCCGTATCGACGCGCGGCTCGCCGGACGACTCGATCTCGAGGATGTGGTGCAGGAGGCGTACATGGCCGCCGCCTCGCGGTGGCGGCACTTCCCGCGAGACGGATCGGTCGACCTGATCGTCTGGATCCGCTCGATCGTGCTCCAGACGCTGATCGACCTTCATCGTGTCCATTTGGGAGCTCAACGGCGCGACGCGCGGCGCGAAGTCGGCCTCCCGCAAGGCAACGACTCGAACGTCTCGCGCCCGGCGCTCGCGGCCCAACTGGCCGCCGACCTGACCAGTCCGAGTCTGGCCGCGGCCAAGCGCGAGAACGCGCAGCGGATCCAGGAGGTGCTGGCGACGATGAGCGAGACCGACCAGGAAGTCCTGGCGCTCCGACACTTCGACATGCTCGACAATCACGAGGTCGCTCAGGTCCTCGGCATCACCCCCAAGAACGCCAGCATCCGCTACGTCCGCGCTCTCAAGCGCCTCAAGCCCCTTCTCGAAGCCGGAGAGTTCGGCTCGGGAACGCCCGCCAACTGACGCCCCTTCTCCGAGATCCTGCCCATGTCCCTCGATCCGCTCCCCGATGCCGATGATCGTCGGACCGGATCGGACACCGCAGGCTCCGGTTCTCCGCGCCCCGACGGCGACACGTCGCGCGTCGCACAGCGAGCTCTCGCTACCGACGACGACGCGACCGGCGCGTACGAGCCGCGCGGCAATGTCGACTCCCCGTCTCCGTCCGATCAGGCCGCGAGCGACGACCTCGAGGACCTGCTCGCCGAGATCGTCGACGAGTTCACCGAGCGACTACGAAAGGGAGAATCGCCGTCGATCGCCGAGTACCGCTCACGGCATCCCGAACTGGCGGACGATCTCGACGAACTCCTGCCGACCATCGCCTCGATGGAAAAGGCGCGCAGCGAATCGGCGGCGCCGGCAAGCACGGTCGAATCGGTCCCGAGTCGCCTCGGGGACTTCGAGATCCGCGAGGAGCTCGGTCGAGGCGGCATGGGAATCGTCTTCGCCGCGTTTCAGCGTTCGCTGCAACGACGCGTGGCGCTCAAGATCCTGCCGCGGGCATTGCTGCTCGACGAACGGCACAAGCTCCGCTTCGAACGGGAAGCGAGGATCGCCGCCAATCTGCATCACACCAACATCGTGCCGGTCTTCGGTGTTGGTGAGGATCAGGGGTACCGCTTCTACGTGATGCAGCTGATCGAAGGGCGAAGTCTCGCCGAGATCGTCGACGAACTCCGACGACTCAACGGCATCACGCTCTCGGGATCCGACGCCGATTCGGGCCCGCTTCCGCTTCGCACCGCGGCGTTGCGAGCCAAGGCGGAATTGCAGGCGGCTGCGGCCGCCGCCGGCGAGACGGCGGGAGCGAACGGGACCGAGCCGTCGATGGTGCGTCGACTGGCGCAGCGGATCTGGAAAGGGGCGTGGAGCGATGCGGAACCGCTCGCCGGCCCGCTCGGCGACTCCGACAGCTCCGCACGCTTTGCGCGTCGTCCCGACGAATCGTCGCACGACCGATCCGCGCATGCCGACTCAATCGCCGCTCGCGCAACGGCCGGACGAGGTTCCGGAGCGCCGACCGAACGATGGAATCCGAACGGCGAGCGCTCCCGTTCGGGCGAGCGTCTCGATCCCGACGGCTCCGCGATTCGGCGATCGGGCGAACCCTCCGCTTCGCCTCTGCTTCGCGACCCGCGACTGCGAGACGGATCGCGGGCCTCGCACGTCG
>CAZZBI010000386.1:0-4592 GCA_964652385.1 uncultured Pirellulaceae bacterium
GGCGGTCGCACTACGGCGAGACAGTGCGACCGGGGGCGGTCGCACTACGGCGAGACAGTGCGACCGGGGGCGGTCGCACTACGGCGAGAGAACCGCACGACGAGGCGCCCGGCCCGATTTCGGGGTTGTCGCGGAACCCGCGAACTCGTATCGTTCGCGCATGCACGGACGACGACTTCTCGACCTCCTGCTGATCGGCGTGCTCTTCGCCGCGAACCTCGCTCAGGCGAGTGCAGGGCCCTGTCGTTGTTGTCTGGAACCTGATGCCGAGACTCGTTCGGCGGCCGCTCGGGAACCCCGTTCCTGCTGTGCCGCGAACCGGGTTCCGAGTTGCTGCCGCAACGGCGCACGGAACACCTCTCCTTCCGAACCGTCGGCCGATGCCGGCAGCCATTCGATCGCGTCCGATTGCTGCCGCGCGTTCGGTCCTTGCTGTTGCGAGCCGTCCGACAGGACAGCGATCTCGCCTGCGGCATATCGGCCGCTCCACGTCGAGCACGACTTCGACGACCTCGCGACCGCAGCGCTCTCCGATGCGCAGCGGTCGGAGCGAGTCGTAGCGATCGGCGAGCGAGACGGTCCGCTGCCGCGGCTTCGCGGCCCGGCGCTGCTGGCTCTCCTGTGCGTTTGGCGGAATTGACTCGAACGACGTTGCCCCGTTCGTTCGTTTCGTTCCGTATCCATTCGACCCGGGAGTTCCCTCATGTCGAAGTCTCTGATCTTCGTTGCGTCTTCGTTGTTCCTGGCGCTGGTCGCGGTCGCCGTCGTGGCGACTCGGTCCCCTGCCGACGGCTCGGCCGATTCGGCGTCCCCCGGTGCCGCTTGTGCCTGTTCGGATTGCGATCAGGCCTGCGCCGACGGCGGCGCGTGCGGGTGCGAGTCGTGCGCCGCGTGTCCGGCCTGTCCGACTCGCTCGGCCGGTGCCGCTTCGTGCTGCAGCCAGCCGAAGCCGGCGAGCGGCTGCTGCGTCGGCGGCGGATGTGACGACGGTTGCTGCCGCGAAGGGTGCTGTGTCGACGGCGTCTGTCTGACCGGATGCTGCGATGACGGCGTCTGTGACGACGGCTGTTGCACCAAGTCGTGCTGCAGCAGCGGCGCGGCGACCAAGTGATCCGATGATCCGTCGCGGACTACGTCGACCTCGGTCGACGTGCGAAACCGACGGAACGAACGTCAGCGGAGGGGCGTCTCGTACGGGGCGCCCCTCCCGTCGTTTCCGACCTCGATACGAAACGCGATGCCCCGCAGCCCGACTCGCGCGGGTCTAGGCGAGGGGGCGCGAATCGGTGAGCGCGTCGATCAGCGCCGTCTCGAATCGCTCCGCATCCGACGCGTCGTTGTAGCCGTGCACCGCCGCTCTCAATCGACCGGCGCGACAACTGGTCACCACGCCCCGTTCGAGCAGACGCTTGCGAAGAGCGACCGGATCACGGTCGGCGAACGAGAACGAGACGATTCCCGAGGCGTGTTCGGGACGGCGATCCGAATGGACACTCGCTCCGGCCGCGCGAATCCTCTCGACCAGATCGTCGGTCGCCGTCAGCACGCGATCGGCCAATCGCCCGTCGGTCGCCGACCAACCCGATCGTCCCAACAGCTCGAGGCTCGCCGCGAGCGCATGAGCGGCAGCGAAGTTCGCCGAGCCCCCTTCGTAGCGGCGCGCATCGTCCCGGAACTCGAGGTCCAGTCGCTGGTAGTCGAACGGGTTGCGAACGCTGTTCCACCCGATTCGCGTCGGACGGACCTCCTCCTGCCGCTCGCGACGGACATAGAGCAGTCCGAAGCCTTCGGGGCCGAGAAGCCACTTGTGACCGTCGGCCACGACGAAGTCGATCGGCAGCGACGACAGATCGAGCGGAAAGACGCCGAGCCCTTGGATCGCGTCGAGCAGGAAGCGCGCTCCGGTCTGACGAGCGACTTCGGCGATGCCGGCGACGTCGCAGCGAAAGCCGCTCGCGAAACCGACCCAACTCGTCGCGATCAGCCGGGTCCGAGCGTCGCAGCGCGAGCGGATCTCCTGAGGCCCGAAGTCCCCTCGCGGGCCGACCGGGACGATCCGCAGTTCGACGCCGCGATCGGCGAGTCGCTTCCAGGCGTAGTGGTTGCTGGGGAATTCGCCCGCCGGCAGGACGATGTTGTCGCCGCTCTCCCACGCCAGCCCTTCGGCCACGATCCCGATCCCGTCGGTCGTGTTCCCGACAAACGCGATCTCCCGCTCGTCGGCTCCCAAACGTTCGGCGACGTTGCGGCGGAGTTGTTCGTAGGCGGCCAGCCACTCCAGCCAACGGACGTCGCCGTCGCAGGTCGCCACATCGGTCCACTGCCGCAGCGCCTCGCGAGCCGGCCCGGACAGCGGTCCGACGGCAGCGTGATCATAGTAGACCCAGCGCTCGGCGACCGGCATCGCGGCACGGAAACCGTCGGGGAGTCTCAGCGGTGCGGGGGCCGGGGCAACGGCTGGCGTGGCGGCGGTTTCGGACGGCGTCATGTCGGCTTTCGGCGGAGCGGAACCGGCGGGGGAAGGGACCTAAGGACCGATGCTTCGGCCCGAGGGGTTGTGGTCGATTCGGTCCGCCTCGGCAAGGCGAGTGTCGACTTCGGGCAGCCCGGCCCCGACGCGAGCCGGGCGAAACGCTCGCGTCGGTCGTCGGAGCCCCTCGACCGCAAGACTCCCCCTCGTGCGACGCTCGGAACCCGAATAACCGCTCGGTCTCCCCGGGTCAGACCCGCTCGATTTCACTCGGATTCCGACCGATCGCCTCCGAGGCGTGACACGGACCGGAGCTTGATTATACTGGCAACCGTCGGCAGCCCCCCAAGGCGGCAGCGAACCCCGCAATGTCGTCAGGTTGGGGCTGTTCTCGTCTGGTTCGGCGCAGTCCGTATCGGCATCGATCGGACCGAGCGATTTCGTTCGGTTCGTCGGCCGGACGCTCCGAGTTCCCCTTTGTCGATCACCGTTTCGTTTCGGCTTGCCACCTGTGGATCTGCACCTTCGAGGAACGTTCCTGATGCCGAAGATCCTCTGTATCGCAGCGATGGTGATCGCCATCCTGGTGCTGGTCCTCTTCCTGTCGGATCTCGTCCTCGGCCTCGCCGGCCTGGAGTTCGCGCCGTTCAAGGGAGCGACCGGGGCGATGCGGATGGTGATGGACGGCGTCTTTGCCGTCGGCGGCGGGATCCTCGGCTTCCTTGCCTGGAAGACGTTCAAGGAGCAGATCTGATCGGGACCTGCCTCCCGCGGCCCCGATTCTCACCTCGGCACCGACGCTCACCTCGGCACCGATTCGTACGTCCGAACTGCGAACCTTCACGCCGCGCTGTCGCTCGTTCTGTCCGATCGGTTCGCGCACGGCAGTGGGCGATCGCTTTCGCTCGCTCCTCGGATCCGCTCGGGCTCGCCGCGCAATGGCGGGCGCTCGTCGATCGGCTCCCCCCGCGAATCCGCCGCTCGACCGGGCTTGACGCCTTGGGGGAGGCTCACCTATTTTGTCGCCCATCGGACGCGAAACGCGTCCTTGCTCGGGACTGGTGTAACGGTAGCACGAAGGATTCTGGCTCCTTTAGTCGGGGTTCAAATCCCTGGTCCCGAACTGGAAGAAGCGAGGCTTCGGTCTCGCTTTTTTCATGCGCCTCGGTCAACGCGACAGTCGAGTCGCACGATCGTTCCCCTTCGCTACGATGGGGGTCGTCACGTGTCGGAACGCGAGTGATCGCCTGCCGCGGGTCGGTCGTCGCGATGCCCGACGGATCGAGTCGTGTGGCATTCGATCGACCGGGCAGTGCCGAGCTGCCGTGACGACTCGGTTCGGCACTCCCCGGTCACCGCAACTCGGACGGATCACCGCTCAGCTTCTCGCGTCCCCTTCCCTCAGGAACCTCGCTCGATGGATACGCCTCGCAATCCTTACCGCCGTGTCGTCCTGAAGTTGTCGGGAGAGAGCTTCACCCGCTCGGGCGAACGCGGCATCGCGATGTCCGAGGTGGTCCACATCGCCAAGCAGATCGTCAAGGCGCACGAGAAGTGCGAGATCGCGGTGGTGATCGGCGGCGGAAACATCCTGCGCGGGGCGCAGTTCGTCAGCCAGAGTCACGCGGTGCAGGAGGCGACGGCGCACTACATGGGGATGCTGGCGACCGTCATCAACGGCCTCGCGCTGCAAGACGCGCTCGAGTCGCTCGGGGTCACGACGCGGCTGATGTCGGCGATCCGGATGGACGGCGTTGCCGAGCCGTACCTGCGGCGTCGAGCCAAGCGGCATCTCGAGAAGCGCCGGATCGTGATCCTGGCGGCGGGAACCGGCGGGCCGTTCGTGACGACCGACACCGCCGCGGCGCTCCGTAGTCTGGAGCTCGAGGCGGACGTGCTGATGAAGGCGACTCGGGTCGACGGCGTCTACAGCGAGGATCCCGAAAAGAACCCGCATGCGGTACTCTATCGCGAGCTGGACTACGCCGATCTGCTGGAGCGGAATCTGCGCGTCATGGACAGCACGGCGATCGCCCACTGCATGGAGCGCCGCATGCCGATCCTGGTCTTCAATTTCCTGAAGGAAGGGAACATCCTGGCGGCGATCTCGGGGGAGCGAGTC
>CAZZBI010000387.1:0-1484 GCA_964652385.1 uncultured Pirellulaceae bacterium
CCGCCAAGGGGACGCTCGACTCGGAGCTCGGCGAGTCGTGGTCCGAGCGGCCGTCGATGATTCTGGCCGAAGGAAGGAATCTCGCCTCGCGCGAGCCGAATCGAGTGCTGCTCGGGAGCGGCGAACTCGGCTTTCGCGATCTTGCCGGACTGACCGGCCTGGATCTCGACAGCGACTCGCGCACGATCATCCCGGTCGATCTCGATCGGGACGGCGCGATCGACGTCGTCGTCGGGAGCGTCGGCGGCGGCGTGCTTCGCGCCTTTGCCAATCGGTTGCCGAAACGCCACTGGATCGGCATCCAGCTCGCCGGCTCGAAGTCGAACGCCTACGGGATCGGCGCCAAGGTGTCGGTCGAGGCGAACGGGCAGCGGCAGGTGAAGCACCTGTTCCGCACGGCCGGGTTCCTCGGGCAGCAGCCGGCCGAGCTCCATTTCGGCCTCGGTGACGCGACGCGCATCGACCGACTGGAGATCGCTTGGCCGTCGGGCGAGACGACGATCGCGACCGATGTCGAGGTCGATCGCTGGACACGCTGGTTCGAGGATGGCCGCGAAACCGAGACGCTCGAACCGCCGATGCTCGCTCCGCGCGACGCGGCGGAGTGAGCGTCGGCGCGTCGAGCGACGTCAGCGGGCTACTTCGTGCTCTTCGTGGCCTCTGTGGTAACACGGCTTTTTCTTACCACCGAGGTCACCGAGGACACCGAGTCGCGGGTGCCGGCCGAGGCCGAGGGACTGACCTTCGATAAGAGGATCGGCGTCGTGCCGGGGTCGAACGAGCTTAATCGACCTGGTAACGCGATCGGAACGCCTCGACCGACAGCAACCCGGCCTCGTGCTCCGACGACAGGGTGACGACGCGCAGTTCGGGATCGACCGCAACACCGCGCCCGTCGGCCGGGATCCGGATCAGCCGCTCGGCGGTCGGCAGCCACGTCGCGACTCGTTCTCCAAAGGCATCGAAGGCGATCACCGCATCGCCGGTCGAGACGATCAGCGGCATCGCCTGGTTGCCGAGCGTCAGACCGGTCGCGCTGCCTCCCCCGAAGATCGGCGTGATCTGTCCGGAGCGCCAGTCGAGCAGCGACACCGGTCCGGGATCGGACTGCCGGATCGCCAGACGCTCGTCGTCCAGCCAACAGGCCTCGATCAGAGTCGACCTCTCGATCCGACCGGCGACCGCGCCGTTGGCGGTTTCGAGGATCGTCAATGCGCGGTCGGCGACGATCCCCAGTCGCTCGCCCCCATCGCCGATCGCCGGTCGGAACGGGTCGAGACGCGCCGCACGTCGTTCGTCCGATCGAATCGGAGTGTCGCACAGCAGCTCGGGATACTCGGCGCTCAGGTCCCACTCGGCAATCCGCTTGTCGTGATCGGAAGCGATCCCGATGCTCAGGCGTCGACCACCGCGATCCCATCGCAGCCAGGCCGGCATCGAGGGATCGTACGCACCGGCGGCGCTGCGTGCGGCCGCAAAGGTGG
>CAZZBI010000387.1:1494-4584 GCA_964652385.1 uncultured Pirellulaceae bacterium
GTGTCGAGCGTTGCGCCGTCGAAACCGACGACAGCGACGTCGGTCCCGGACTTCCAGTAGGCGAGTTGCCGTCCGTCGGACGACCAGGCGGCCAGCGGTTCGCCTCTCGCCGGGAGGGACTTCAGTTGGGCGAGTGGAGCCCAATCGCCGACCGGACTCGGGAAGCGGGGATCGAGGGTCGGCCGCGGCACCGACGAGAACGGATCGAGTTCGATCACCTGCAGGAATCCGACGGAGTTCGTTTCGTCGTTTCCTCGAACCGCTTCGCGGTCCGCCACGCGCCGGCGTGTCCTCAGCAGCGACTGATGCACGGCATACGGTACGAGCGCGATGCGCCGCCCATCCGGCGACCAGACCGGACAGGGGCGACTGGGAGCCTGGACTTCCAGGTCGATCGGCGGAGCATCGTACGTGCCGCGCAGGCGGACGAGCCAACGATTCGTCGACGCGTCATCGTCGATACTCTCGACCGTGACGGCGAATCGACCGACCGGACTCGGTACCGGTTCGCACGCGACCCCGCCGAAGTCGATCCGCCGCTCCGGACCGATCTCGCTCCAGGTGCGCAGCCCCAGCGCGCGACCGAACTCGTTTCGTTCCGATACCCACAAGCGGAACTTATCGGGACTCGGTTCCCGATCGACGAACGCTCCCTCGACCGCCAGTTCGGCCGTCCCCGCCACCTCGACCGCCCGACCCTCGTCGATTCCCCATAGACGCAACCGTCCCGAATCGAACGTTCCCCACCACCGCCCCGTCGGACTCCCTCCTGCAATCAGCAGACGCCATGCCTGACGATCCCGCCGCAGTTCGGTGATCGCGACCGGTTCACCGATCGGAGCGGATTCGTGCGGATCCAGCAGCGTGACTTGCTGCGCGTGACGACAGACGATCGTTCCGTCCGGCAGCGAGGTCGCATCCCATTCATCCCGCAGGATGGTCGACGAACCGAGATACTCGCGGCGTTCCGGCTCGGTCGTGCCCGTCCGCCAGATCTCGAGGATCAGTCGATTCGCCTCGTCGCCGAGCGATGCCGGCAATCGAATCGCCGCGAACCGCTCGTCGTCCAGTCGCAGCAGCTTGTCGGCACGACAGGGGAGAACGGCCGGTTCGGCCGAACCGTCGAGTCGCACGACATGCCCTGACTTTGCTTCGAGGTTCAGGTACGCCAGTTCGTTGCCGTCGCTCGAGAAGGGCCGATCGGCGAGCACCAGCCCCTTGCCCGAGATCTCCGCCGGCACCGTTCCGCCGTCCGTTCGATGAAAACGGATCCCTTCGGGACCCGACATCGCCAGCATCCCGTCGTTCGACCAGGCGAGGTCGTAGACCGTCAGGAACCGGTGTGCGATCCGCTTTGCCTTCGCCTCGCCGTCGATTTGCCAGACCTCGACGAACCCGTTCTGTCGCTCGTAGCAGGCCAGCGCTAGACGAGTTCCGTCGTGCGACCAGGCGAGCCGATAGACGGTGCGCGACGGAATCATCGCGAGCGTTTCGAGATCGCTCAGCCGGACGATTCTCACGATCCCCGATGCTCCCGCGACCGCGACCCGTTCGCCGTGCGGATCGATCGCGGCGTTGCGGATCCGCCCCCGTGGCGCGGCCGTCTCGTACGTCCAGCCGACTCGATCGGGGAGCGAGACGGGACGAGTGACGGGGACGCCGGGAGCGATGCCCCGAGCGCCATCGGCGACACCCGCGTCGGGTCCCCCACCATGTTCGGCGGAGACCGGATCGGTCTCACCGTCCGCGGCCGCGACGTCAGCCGATTCATTGCTCGACGGGCTGTCGGATGCAGGACTTTCGTCCGACGAATCGGGCAGATCGCTCGTCGCGGGTGCGGTCCGATCGATCGCGGCGATTGCCGACGCCGGCGGTTCCAGTCGGACCGCAATCCGTCGCTGCTCCCCTCGCAGCAATCCGAACTCGCGACTCGCGAAGACCAGTCCGCTTTCCGGATCGGTCACTTCGATCTCGTATTGTCCGCTCGGCAACGGGTTCGCGCCGATCTTCAGTTCCCAGCGCCGGCCGCTCGCTCGATCGCGCAGCGTCACCCGTTCCCCTTCGATCGCGATCGCGACCTCGTCGTCCCCTTCGATCACCAGCGTCCCGCGATCGGTCATCACATGCACGATGCCGCCGAATCCGGCGAATGCCGCGAGGGTCAGCAGCAGCGCGACGAGCGCTCCGGTCCCGTAACGTCGGCGCCCGAAAGCAACAACGGCAGGCGTCCCTCGCCGCGCCGCGTCCGAATCCTGCGGGGCTTGTTCGAGTCGTTCCAGACGTTCCGCGACCGCCGCGGCATTCTGCGGTCGACGCTCCCGATCCTTCGCCAGCAACTGCGTGACGAGCGCCGCGAACTCGGGGTCGAGATCGGAACGCGACTCGAGCAGCGACGGCGGTTCGTCCTGCGTCACGGCGATCAGCGTCGCCATCAGGTGATCGCGGGCGAACGGCGAGCGACCGGTCGCCGCGTGGTGAAGCAGGCAGCCGAGCGAGAAAAGATCAGCGCGCCCGTCGCAGTCGGCCGAGCGGACCTGTTCGGGAGCCATGTAGGCCGGAGTGCCGACGATCGATTCGCTGCGCGAGAGAGTGCCTTCCCCTTCGAAACCGTGCGCCAGACCGAAGTCGAGCAGTCGGACCTGACCGTCATCGGCCAGTCGGACGTTTCCCGGCTTGATGTCCCGGTGCAGGATGCCTCGGCGATGGGCCGCATCGAGACCGAGCGCGATCCGCCGACCGATCCTGAGCAGTTCGGATCGCGACAGCGGTCCGTCCCGCCGCAGCCGCTCGGCCAAGGTGACGCCGTCGAGCCACGGCATCGTGAAGAACGGAATCCCGCGATGCTCGCCGACGTCATGAATCGCGACGATCGCCTGGTGCTCGAGCGCCGCGACCGCACAGACTTCGCGGCGGAAGCGGCGACAGGCGGAACGATCGGCGGCGAGCGCCGGGCGCATCGTCTTGAGGGCCACCGTCCGCTCCATCGCCGGATCGATCGCGCGAAAGACGATCCCCATCCCGCCGGCGCCGACCACGTCGACGATCCGGTAGCGTCCGATTCGCCCCAGATCGTGCGGCTCCAGCGGTTCG
>CAZZBI010000388.1:0-4582 GCA_964652385.1 uncultured Pirellulaceae bacterium
GCGACGGCCAGTTCGTCGCAGCGATCGTTTTCGGGATGTCCGCTATGCCCGGCGACTCGGGTGAAGCGGATCTTGTGGCGGACGACGAGTTCGTCGAGTCGTTGCCAGAGCTCGACGTTCTTCACCGGCTCGAAGCGATCCTTCGCCTTGCGGCGCCAGCCGGCCGCCTTCCATTTCGCCATCCAGCTTTCGAGCCCCTGGCGCACGTACTCGCTGTCGGTGAACAGCTCGACGCGGCAGGAACGCTTGAGCGCCGCGAGCCCTTCGATCACCGCCCGCAGCTCCATCCGATTGTTGGTGGTGTCTTCCTCGGCGCCGCTCAGCTCGGTTTCCTTGCCGGTCGGCAAGTGCCTCAGGATGCAGGCCCACCCTCCCGGCCCCGGGTTCCCCTTACAGGCGCCGTCGGTGTAGAGCTCGACTTCGATCGGATCGGCGTCATCGGAAACGGGCACGCGGCAGGATCCTTCACGGCAAGGCATCACATCAGGGGCGGCGATCGCCGCTCACCCCAGCGTTACGGGCGCAGCGTTCGCGGTCTCCCTGCAACGGTTCGATCACGAGACGCCCATCGGGAGCGGATCGCCGTCGATCTCCGGATAATCGCTCCGCCGCTGAAAGTCGGTCCGTCGACCGCGGGACAGGTCGTCCAGGCGGTTCGACAGATCCGACTCGCGGCGCGGCCGAGCATTGTAGCGCGTCGGCAACAGGATCCGAAAGGTACTCCCGCGCCCCACTTCACTCTGGAGCGTCACTTCGCCGCCGAGCAGATTGCAGAGTTCGCGGACGATCGAGAGTCCGAGGCCGGTTCCGGAGTATTCGCGAGTCAGCGAATCGTCGCCGAGCACCGCTCGCCCCTGACGGAACTTCTCGAAGATGATCTGCTGGTCGTCCTCCGCGATTCCGACTCCGGTATCCGCGACCGCCAGCTCGAAGGTCCGGTCGTCGAGCGGTCGGGCCGAGACGACGATGCGTCCCCCTTCGGGCGTGAACTTGATCGCGTTGCTCAGCAGATTGTTCAGGATCTGCTGGATCTTGGTCTGGTCCTGCACGATCGGCGGGAGCTGCGGATCGATCTCGACCGAGAGGTCGATATTCTTCTCTTCGCTCAGCGAGCGGACCATGTCGCAGTGAGCGAGCACGATGACGTCGAGTCGGAACTCGGTCGCGTTCACCTCCATCCGCCCTGCTTCGATCTTGGCCAGATCGAGAATGTCGTTGATCATCTCGAGGAGCATGCGCCCCGACTTCTGGATGTTGGTGGCATAGCGGCGCTGCTTCTCGCTCATCGCCTCGACATGCTGCAGCACTTCCGAGAAGCCGATGATGCTGTTCAGCGGCGTCCGCAGCTCATGACTCATGTTCGCCAGGAACTCGCTCTTCAGGCGGTTCATGTCGTGCAGCTGCAGGTTGAGCTGCGCCAGTTCGTCGACCTTGCGATCGAGATCGTTGTTGGTGCGGCGCAGCTCGGCCTGGCTGTCGGCGATGTGACGCAGCATCCGATTGAAGCTCGACGCCAGCTCCTCGAATTCGTCCCCCGTATGCAGTTCCGCCCGCGTTTCCATCTTGCCGTTGCGGATCTGGTCGCTCACCTCGCGCAGATGCTTCAGCGGTCGGACGACGACGTAACGGACGATCAGATAGAGCGTCACGACGCCGGCCGAGACGGTGAGGATCGCGAGCGTGATCAGCACGGCCCACGTCCAGTGGATCGCCGCTCGCGTCCGGTCCGCCGGCAGGCTCAACCGCAGCACATGCAGCGCGTCGTCCCCCGCCGCTCGTCCCGCCGCCTCGAGACTCGCTCCCCCCGACTGCAGATCGTTGTGACAGTCTACGCATTGCGGCGTGAAGATGATCGGCATGTAGTACTGATAGGCGTCCTGATCGCCCGACGAGCGTTCGCGAAAGAGCGGCGTCAGACGCTGGTCGGGACCGAACAGAGCCGGACTCCGGTCCCCCGGCGCGAGCACCGAATCACCGGCGGGATCGTTCGGCGAACGGAGCGAGGCAAGGGTCGCATCGACCTCTTGCCGCAGCTCGCGGATGAACCGCAGCTCCTCCTCGTCCGGCTCGTCGGTCTTGACCAGCTGCTGCCTCAGTCGCGACGGATCCTCGACGAGCACGGCATACGGAAAGTTGACCTGACTGAGGTCGTTCGAGATCAGTTCGAGGAGCTGAGCCGTTTCCGCTTCGCGTCCCGGACTCGGGTCGCCGACCCAGTTCTCGAGATGCGCCTTGAGGAGCTGCGTGGCGATCAGCGTCCGCGCCTTGTCGCGCGTGTTCTGAGTCACGAGCTGCACGACCGCCCGCTCGACCAGCAGAAAGGCGGCGGCGATCAGCAGACACATGCAGAGGCCGAAGAGGAACAGAGTCTTCAGCTCGAGCCGAGTCTCGCCGAGAACGCGTTTGATCGACCGATAGGACATCGGCTGTTTCGTCTCGGAGGGAATTCGATCGAGAAGCGACGCCGTCGGGAGGTGGCGGACGACGGATGAGACAGGTTCGTTCCGCCCTTCGCACGGGCGTCGTGGCGCGACGTGATTCTAGGGGAGCGGCCCGAGGCGAGCCAGTCGCATCGCGCCGTACGGGATCGAGGCTCGATGCCTCGCGAATCCGGTTCGATCGCTCGACATCGCGCGTCGTGCGTCGACCGGCTCAGAGCAGATCGAGCGGATCGACGTCGACGATCCATTGGACCGATTCGGGGACGACGATCGATTCGGTCACGCTGCGGATCAGCGGCTGGAGCTCCTGGCGTTGGAGCCCCTGCAGCAGCAGGTGAAATCGATAGTGGTTGCGCAGTTTGGGGATCGGACATTCGGCCGGGCCGACGACGCGAAAGAGCGGACTCCCTGCCTTCAGATCGGCCGCGATCCGCCCGCGCAGATCCGCCGCCAGGCGATCGGCAAAGGCCTCCGCATCGGACTCGCTTTCGCTCCGGACGACGAAGCGGGCGAGCGAGCCGCAGGGGGGATAGCGAAGCTGCTCGCGCTGCGGCAGTTCCTGAGCGGCGAAGGTGGCGTAGTCGTGATGCCGTGCGGCCTGCAGCGCCGGATGCTCGGGAGAGAAGGTCTGGACCACGACCGTTCCGCCGCGCGAGCCGCGACCGGTCCGGCCGGCGACCTGAGTCACCAGCGCGAAGGTCCGTTCGGCAGCGCGAAAATCGGGGAAGTGCAGCGAGGTGTCGGCATTGATGACGCCGACCAGCATGACGTTCGGAAAGTCGAGTCCCTTGGCGATCATCTGAGTCCCGAGCAGGATCCGCACCTCGCCGCTGCGGAATCGCTCGAGCGCCGTTTCGTGACTGCCGAGCTTCCGCATCGTGTCGCTGTCCATCCGGAGCGCGGGGACGTCCGGAAACTTGAGCGCCACCTCCTCCTCGAGCTTCTGCGTGCCGAAACCCTGGAAACGGATGCCGTCGAAACGACAGTCGGGACAGACCTTCGGCTCGGGGATCTCGAAGTCGCAATAGTGACAGATCGCCTTGTTGCCGTCCCGGTGATGCGTCAGGGCGAGATCGCAGTAGGGGCAGGTGACGACGAAGCCGCACGCGGGGCACTGGATGCTGGTGGCGAAGCCGCGACGGTTGAGCATCAGGATCACCTGGCCGTCATCGGCGAGGGTCTGTTTCATCCGCAGCTGCAGCGGCCGCGAGATCATCCCCTTGGTACTGCGCGAACGGAACTCGGTTCTGAGATCGACCAGCGCGACGTCGGGAAGCGGCAGATCGAGCACGCGCGCGAGCATCGGAATGCGGACGATCTCGCCGATCTCCGCGCGTCGCCAGCTCTCGAGACTCGGCGTCGCCGTGCCGAGGATCAGCGGGATGCCGAGCGAGCGGACTCGATACTCGGCGACGTCGCGCGCGTGATAGCGAGGGGTCTTGTCCTGCTTGAAGCTGCCGTCGTGCTCCTCGTCGATGACGATCAGTCCCAGGCGCGGAGCGGGGGCGAAGACGGCGCTGCGGGCGCCGACGATCACGTCGACGTCGCCGGCCGCGATCCGCTTCCAGTGCGCATGCCGCTCGGCCGGACTCTGGTGACTGTGCAGCACGGCGACTCGGGAGAATCGCGAACGGAAGCGACTGCGAGTCTGCGGCGTCAGGCTGATCTCGGGGACCAGGACGATCGCCTGGCGTCCCATCCGGATGACGCGGCGAATCGCCTGCATGTAGACCTCGGTCTTGCCGCTCCCCGTGACGCCGTGCAGCAGCAGCGTTTCGGAGCGGCGCGACTCGAGGGACGCGAGGATCCGCTCGATCGCCGCTCGCTGTTCGTCGTTCGGCGTGCGAGCCGGCTCTTCGTTCGTCGCGACGATCTCCCAGTCGTTGGTGGCGCGGCGTTCCAGACGCTGGCAAAGGAGCTCCTTGGCGAGCAGCGTCCTGATCGGCCCGATCGTACAGCCGGCTCGCGCCGCCAGTTCGGCGGCCGGGAGCGGCTCCGTGGCCGCGACGGCGGTCTCGAGCAGGCGCCGCTGCTTGTCGGGAAGCTTGGCGTTCGGCTGAGCGAGGAGCAGTCGTCCCTTTTCGGTCGGCGCGATGATCGCCACTTCCCGTGTGCCGGCCATCGAGCGGACACTGCCGGGG
>CAZZBI010000389.1:0-4582 GCA_964652385.1 uncultured Pirellulaceae bacterium
GCTCGAAACGCAGAACCTGACGCTGACCGAAGCGACCGCGCGAATCGAAGAGGCACGGGCTCAACGTCGAGCGACGATGACGCAGCGATTCCCGACGCTCGCCGTCGACTCGTCCTACACCTACCGACGCTTCAGCTCGAACGGCAACGCGTTCGTCCCGCGAGCCAACTCGACCGGCGGCTTCGACCTGATCGGCGAAGGAATCGACCTGTCATGGGAAGTCGATCTCTGGGGGCGCGTCAAGCGACTGGAAGAGGCGGCGGCTGCCGACATCGATCGTTCGCACGAACTGTTTCGCGACCTGCGGATCGTCCTGATCGCCGAAGCGTGTCGGACCTTCCTCGAAGCGCGGGTGCTGCAGCACCGACTGCTGATCGCCGAAGCGAATCGAGATCTCCAGCGCGAGACGCTCGAGCTGACTCGGATGCGCGAAGAGGCCGGGCTGACGCAGGCCCTGGACGTTCATCAGGCGGCGACGCAACTGGCGCTGACCGAGTCGACGATTCCGGCTCTCGAGGCCGACCTGCGAGCGGCGGTGCATCGGCTGTGCGTGCTGCAGGGATTCCCGCCGGTTCGCGATCCGCTCGAAGTCGTTTCGATCGGCGACATTCCCGCCGTTCCGTCGATGCTGACCGTCGGTATTCCGTGCGACCTGCTCCGACAGCGCCCCGACGTTCGAGCTGCCGAGGATCAGGTCCGAGCCGACTCGGCGCGAATCGGAGTCGCCACCGCCGACCTCTATCCGCAACTTCGCGTCAACGGTTCGATCTCGGTCGATTCGCGCACCGGATCGCAGCTCTTCACGACCGGCAGCATCACGCACGACATCGGCCCGTCGATCCGCTGGAACATCTTCCAGTTCGGTCGCGTGCGAGCGTCGATCGCCGCGGCTCGCCATCGCTTCGATCAGAGTCTGGCAAGGTATCGCCAGACGGTGCTCGAAGGGTACGAAGAGGTCGAGAACGCGCTCGTCCGCCTCGAAACCGCGCGCCGTTCCGAAGCGTTTCTCGAGACCGCCGTGCGCGAGGCGCGAACCGCCTACGAAGCGGCCGTCATCGCCTACAAGCACGACAATCTCGCATTCCAGTCGGTGCTCGATACCGAGCGACAGCTGCTCGCGGCTCAGGACGAGTGGGCGCGCGCCCGAGGGAATGTCGCTCAGGCGTTCGTCGAACTCTATCGAGCGATGGGGGGAGCGTGGGAGCCGAGTGCGGTCGTAGCCGAACGACCCTTGCCGGCGCAAGGCGATTCGACGGACGACGATCTCGAGCGAGCGCTGCTCGAGGAAACGCTGCTCGACGAGACGCCGGTAGTGCTCCCCGAGGACTACGAATCCGAGGGCGCTCCGATCGAACCGTCGCCGGAACTCGTTCCGCTCGAACCGATCGAGAATCCGGTTCGGCAGGATCTGACCACGTCGATCTTCGAGCGATTACCGCCGATCTCCGATGATGCTACCGGGGGTGCGACCGACGAGTCTTCCCCGCTCTGGTCGACTCCGGTCGATACGGTGCCGATCGCACTCCCCCATGCCCGCACGATCGAACGTTTTCCTGCCGTGACGCCGCTGGACGTCATCGCTCCGGAAACCGGCGAACGGACGCTGTCGAACGGCGCCCCGTGGCCTCCTGCCGGCGGCTATCGCTTCGCCCCCGCGATCCGAGCCGAGGAACCGACGCCGATCGGATCGCCGGACCAGCCGACTGCCGATCGCTACTCGGCGAGCCTTGATGCGACCGCGATCGAATCCGAGCGTCTCGACACCGAGTCCGTCGAACCGTCGCTCGACGCGAACGATGAATCGAGCGAGCCGTCTGCGCCCCCGATCATCGCGCCGCTCCCGCCGATCGATACGTCTCTTCCGGAAGCGACCGTCACGCCTCGATCGCTCGATGATCTCGCCCCCCGCGAGCCCTTCCACGCGCTCGCGCCGATTCGGATCGCTCCGCTACCGCTCGAGACCGGCCACGTTCCTGCCGATTGCTACCGCGTTCCGATCGGTTCGGGACTCCGCTCCGCAGAACGAATCGCCTCAGAGAGCAGCGACTCGACGCCGTCCCCTTCCGATCCCTCCGAGTCGAACGACGACTCGGCCGTCGATCGCAACCTCGAAAACGAGGTGCCGGCCCTGGTTCCGCCCGGCAACGTCGATTCGCCCGGCATCGTCGATTCGACCCGTGCGACGACCGACCGCTCGATTCCGATCGCCGCCTCGGCCGATCGGACGCACGACGTCGAGAACCCGGCGATCTCGACCGGCTCGGGCCTCGCGACTCCGCAGCGGATCGAGGTCTTCGATGCCAAGCCGCTCCCGGCGAGCGGCGCCGGATCGGCGGTCGACGGGACCCTTTCCGACGACCGCTCGTCGGCCGTCATTCGTCTCGCCCCTGCCCCGGCCTCACCCACCCGCGGCTCGCCGCGTTCGCGAGTCGGTCGCTGAGGCTTCTTCCGCTTTCCGCTCGTCCTACCGCGGCCCGAAATTGCGGCGAGCCAATTCGTCCCGGAGTTTGGCGGCGAGTTCGTATTGCTCGTCGGCCACGGCCGCTTCGAGTCGCTCGCGAAGCGTCTTCCCGATGCCGTATCGTTCGCGGATGTCCTCACGGATCTCGGTCAGGCGTCGAACGATGTCGTCATCCTCGAACGCTTCGGTCGACTCGTAGCTGGCGAAGAGCTTGGCGAGTCGTTCGAGTCCCAGGCTGATCACCTCGACCGCCGCTTCCGCCCCCTCCCCTTCCTCGAGCGCGACCAGCGCCTCGGCCTGGATCCGATGAAAGAGGACGAACGGGCGGTACTGTTCGTGCGCGAGCATCCACGCTTCGTCAGGACTGTGGTCGCGGCAGAGGTCCATCAGGCCGAGCGTATGGTCGGCGTCCTGAATCGCCTGTTCGAACCGGCGGAGCTGGAGCCAGCAGATTCGGCGGTGGTAGTACTGAACGAACTCCCGATCGATCTCGAAACACTCTTCCTCGGTCAGTTCGTACTCCGATCCCTTTTCCGCCACGCGAGCTCGCAGCCGCTCGAGAACGCTCTCGAATCCTTCAGGTCGCGTGCCGTCAGGACGTCCCGACGTCTCCATCTGCAGTACGCCGAGATCGACCCGCATCTGGATCACGTCTCGACCGTCATCCCCTTGGACAAGGCGAGCGTTGACCGTCGTCGGCTCGTATTCCCAACCTTCGAGGATGAAGTCGATGTTGTCGTGGTCGGACATTGAGATCCCGTTCGACTCGTCGCGTTCCTTCGTCGGATGTCGATCTCGTCGAGCGGAGCGCGGGCCCCGCTCGAGATTCGCGCGGGGGGGACCGACGCCTCCTTCGGCCGGTCCTACCACGTCGCGTTCGACGCCGCGGCAGTATAGGGTTCTCGGGCGATTACCGGAACCTGAGCCGAGGGAACGGGACCGGCTCGGCGAACCGAGCCATGGTGCGTAACCGCCCGCCGGCAGCTTACTGAGTTCGGCGATCGAGAGGCAGGGAAACAAGTCGGGGGTGGCGCCACGAACGTCGGCCGCTATCCTGACTCGACTTCGGTCCGCGGCTCGTCGTCGATCATCGACGCAGCGGCACCGGATCCGACCGCTCCCCGGTCGTCTCGCGCCTCGGATCGGTTTCGAACATGCCCGGACGGACCATCGCCATCGGAGACATTCACGGCTGTCATGTCGCGCTCGACGCCCTGATCGAGGCGATCGCCCCCAAGTCCGACGACACCTTGGTCGTCCTGGGGGACATGATCGATCGAGGCCCCGGCTCGGCCGAGGTGATCGAGCGGCTGGTCGAATTGGTCGGCCGTTGTCGGCTGATCCCGCTGTTGGGCAATCACGAGCGGATGATGCTCGACGCGGCGACTCGCCCGTCGACGACTCGTTTCTGGCTGCAGAACGGCGGACAGGCGACGCTCGCCTCGTACGGCGGTTCCCTTTCGAGCGTGCCGCACCATCACCGGACCTTCTTCCGCTATCTGCAGCTGACGTTCGAGACGCCGACGCATCTGTTCGTCCACGCCTGTTACGACCCTTATTCGGAGCCGGCCGACTTCGAAGAGGACATCGCTCTCTGGCGCCACGTCGACCGAGAGATTCCCGAGCCTCACCTGAGCGGCAAGATCGCCGTCGTCGGCCACACGCCGCAAGCCGACGGGTTGCCTCGCGACCACGGGCACATCAGACTCCTGGACACGTTCTGTTACGGCGGAAGAGCGTTGACGGCGTGGGATGTCGCGACCGACGAGGTGCTGCAGGCGGACAATCGGGGGAACGTCAGTACGGCTCCCTTCGTTCGCGACTGAACGAGCGTCATCGGCTGCGCGTCGCTCGTCGCATGACCCTTGCGGTGCGTTCGGCAAGCGGCTCGCGAGCTCCCTTCCGATCACGATGGTCCGCCTCACCGGTCCGCAGTCCTCCCGCTCTTTTCCGGATGCTCCGCCGTCCGCTCTCTCACCGAAAGGTACTCCGATGCTCCGACATCCGCTCGTCCGATCCGCCTGGCTGGCGCTCGGTCTGCTGATCGTCTTCGTCTCGCTCGTTCCGGCCTTTTTTAATGATACGGCGACCCACGAGATCTACACGGCTCACGAAGGAAAG
>CAZZBI010000390.1:0-4151 GCA_964652385.1 uncultured Pirellulaceae bacterium
GTCACGTCCCTCTTCGGTCGCGGCATGGCGGTCGAAAACGGAGGCGAATCGACCGCTCCGGCTCCGGTCCTTCCCGAAATCGTCGGCAACGTGGTGAAGGTCGCGGCGCTCCCGGCGATCGAAGCCGAGGTCCGGTTCGCTCCGGCGGCCGGCCACGCCTTTCGACCCGAAAAGGTGCAGCTGCATCGCCCCGAAGCGAAGAAGCGATCGTTGGGATTGGCGATCGCGATCTATGCGATCGTCGGCGTGGTGACGCTCGGCGTGACGATCGCCGGCCTGATCTGGGCGTTGCAGCCTCCGACCGAAGTCGCCGACGCATCGAAGGCTGATGCGGCGGCGATCAAGCCGAAGGACCAAGGGGGAGCTCCCGCCGCGCCGGTCGACGGCATCGCCGCCGCCAACCCGGTTCCGCTGGTCGCCATCGACGAACCGGTCGTCGATGTCCCGACTCCGACCGTTCCGACCGGACTTCCGGGCGGAACGCTGCCGGCCGGAAGTCCGGTCGCGCCGGGGAATGCCGGTGCTCCGAACGAAGCGGCCGAAAATGCCGATGCGGGGGCCGAAGGGAACGCACCGGCCGTCGACGTCGCTCAGACCGACCCGACGACGCCCGACCCGGCGATGCCGGCGCCGGCCGATCCGATGCCGCCGACCGACGGCGTCGCCGCTCCGGACGGCTCCGAGGTCGCGACGACGCCGACTCCTCCGGCCTCCGAAACGCCGTACGTGCCGGCGTTCCGCGATCTACCCAAGGGGGTCGATCTGCCGATCGTCGGCGAAGGAGACTGGCTCGCCGAAACCGACCTCGGCCAGCTCCATCTGCAGCCGGGGGATTCGATCTTCTGCGAGTTCAAGGGGGTCGCCGGAGCGTTCCGCGATACGGTGACCTTCGAGGTGCTCAACGCGGACGGCGGTACGGCGGTCAACGCCTTCGACATCGTCGCGGTCGAAGGGACGAAGCGGACCAAGGTGGGGCGACTGCGAGTCGACGGGGATCGGCTGAAGTTCGCGTTCGAATCGGCGGCCGAAGGGGTGCCGGCGGCGAATTATCTGCGCAATTGCCATCTGCGGTTGCGGACCGGAACCGATGTCGGCGGGCTCTCGCTGCGGATGCCGATCCGGCTGGAACCGTTGCTGATGGCGGACGCGAATCTCGGCGGTTCGTCGCGGACTGCGCTCCCGTTCGCTCCCGACACGTCGAAGATCGAGATCCGAGTCCTGCCGCTCGCCGAGACCTTTCCCGAGTACGCGTTCCGCGATGCCGTCTCGACCGCCAAGGCGCAGAAGGGGACGGTCGACATCGTGCTCGGCGGGAAGTACAGCGCGTCGATGTTCCTGCAGGTCGGCACGACGCTCGCTCCCAACGGACGCCTCGACCTGAAGATCTCGGCGTTCTCGCTGATCGGCATGCGGGTCCGTCCGTATCGGATCAAGGAGACGCAGGACGCGCTCGCGGCGGCTCAGGCGGTTCTCGACCAGGCGAACCTCGAGCTCGCGCAGCTCGCACAGATTCCGGCCGAGCAGCAGGGGGCCTACCAGAACGACATCGCGCTGCGGAACGTGCTGAAGAACGAGAAGGAAGCCGAGGTGAAGCTGGCCCAGGACTCGCTCGCCTTCGTCGAAACGATGAAGGGGCAGGGGATCCCGGTCGGCGTCTATTACCTGGCCGACGAGTACAAGGTCTGGCTCGCCACCCCCGACGGCCAGCCACTTGACTGATCCCGGTCGCGACGCGACTCTGTGCGGCTTGGTCCGCAGCGGCGGATCGGGCTCTCGGATCACCGCGACGAAAGGGACTGGCTGATGGTGCGCGTCGGGATCCTCGGTGCGACCGGCTATACGGCGTTCGAGGCGATCAAGCTGCTGCTGCGGCATCCGCAGGTCGAGATCACCGCGGTGACCTCGCGTCAGGAAGCGGGACAGTCGATCGCCGAGATCCATCACGCGCTGACCGGCCGGATCGAGCTGACCGTCGAAGCGAGCGACGTGCCGACGGTCGCCGCGAAGACCGACGTCATCTTCTCGTGCCTGCCGCACGGAGCGTCGGCCGAGCAGGCGGTCGCCTATCTGCAGGCGGGCAAACGCGTCGTCGACTTCAGCGCCGACTATCGTCTGAACGACATCGGCACGTTTCGTCGCTGGTACGGCGATCATCACCCCGACGCCGATCGAGTCGGCAAGGTGGTGTACGGGCTCCCCGAACTGTTCCGCGACCGGATCGCGAACGCCGATCTCGTCGCCAATCCCGGTTGCTATCCGACCTCGGCGATCCTGCCGTTGGCGCCGCTGCTGAAGCAGGGGCTGATCGAGCCGCGTTCGATCGTCGTCGACTCGAAGTCGGGCGTGAGCGGTGCGGGGCGAACGCCGAAGCTGAACTTCCACTATCCCGAATGCAACGAGAGCTTCGCGGCTTACGGGGTCGGCACGCATCGCCACATGCCGGAGATCGATCAGATTCTGGAGCGTCATGCGGGAGTCGCGGTCGAGACGATCTTCACGCCGCATCTGACGCCGATGGATCGCGGGATCCTGTCGACGATCTACGCCGTTCCGACTCGCCCGCTGGAGCAGGCCGAGGTGCTGGAGCGATTGCGCGAGGCGTATGCCGGCGAACCGTTCGTGAAGGTGGTCGACCACCTGCCGGCGACCAAGGACGTTGCGCACACGAACCTGTGCCATCTGACGGCGCGAATGGTGCGGGGGCGCGTGGTCCTGATCAGCTGCATCGACAATCTGATCAAGGGAGCGGCCGGCGCGGCGGTTCAGAACCTGAACTGCCTGTGCGGCTTTCCCGAGACGACGGGGCTCTATCCCTGAGAGCGGGCGCCCGACGAGAGCGTCGGAACCGTTGGACGAACCTCGCGGCGTCGAACGTGTCCGAGAGAAGGGCTGTTCGCCGAGGCGCCGGCTGACGACTGATCCGATCCGCTGCGGGCGAGGGTTCGCGCCGCCGGTTTCCGAACGAGGTGCTGCATGACGTTTCGGGTTCCTGGGGGCTTTCGGTATGCGGGCGGAGCCTGCGGCATCAAGAAGTCGGGGAAGGACGATCTGGCGCTGGTGATCGCCGATCGCCCGTGTGCCGCCGCCGGCGTCTACACCACGAATCTGATTCATGCCGCGTCGATCGACTGGAACCGCGGCCTCGACGTGCGTCGCGGCATGCGTGGGGTCGTCGTCAACTCGGGAAATGCCAACGCCTGTACGGGGGATCGCGGCGTCGCCGACAACGCCCGTCTGGCGTCGCTTGCCGCGTCCGCTCTGGATGACGATCCGCGCGCCTTCTTCGTGATGTCGACCGGAGTCATCGGGCACTTCCTGCCGATGGAGAAGCTCGAGGCCGGAATCCCGAAGGTCGTCGCCGAGCTCGCGGCAGGGGAAGAGGCGTTCCTGCGAGCGGCGACCGGCATCATGACGACCGATGCCTTTCGCAAGACCGCCTCGAAGCAGGTCGAGTTCCGCGGCGGCACCGTAACGATCGCCGGGATGTGCAAGGGAGCCGGCATGATCGGGCCGAAGATGGCGACGATGCTGGCCGTCGTCACCACCGACGCCGCGATCGACTCCGCCGAGCTCGAAGCCGAACTTCGCTGGGCCGCCGATCGGAGCTTCAACTGCATCAGCGTCGAAGGGCACATGAGCACCAACGATTCGCTCGTGCTCCTCGCGTCGGGGCTCGTTCCGATCGCGTCGGACGAACGAGGGCGATTCCGCGAGGCGCTCGTCGAGCTGTGCATCGAACTGGCGACGCTGATCCCGAAGGACGGCGAGGGGGCGAAGCACCTGATCGAGATCCGGGTCACCGGCGCTGCCGACGACGACGCGGCGCGACGGATCGCGGAGGCGATCGCCAACAGCCCGCTGGTCAAGACGGCGATCACCGGCAATGACCCGAACTGGGGCCGCATCGTCTCGGCAGCCGGTTATGCCGGAGCGACCTTCGATCCGGCGGTCACGCGTCTGGTTCTCTGCGGACGCCTGCTCTTCGACGCCGGACAACCGACGGCATTCGACGCCGCCGACACGAGTGCCGCGATGCGTTCGTCATCGACGGTGACGATCGAACTGAGCGTCGGCAACGGTCCCGGCGAAGCGCGCCACTGGACGAGCGACCTGACGGTCCATTACGTCGAGTTCAATTCCGATTACACGAC
>CAZZBI010000390.1:4161-4580 GCA_964652385.1 uncultured Pirellulaceae bacterium
ACCTGACGCGAGCCCTCTCGGTGCTGCGTTTCCCGACATCGAGACATCGAAGGTCGGATTTCGGCGGCGCAGCGGGGGAGCTCGCCGAGAGAACGCTCGACGTTCGGTTT
The DNA here is from genome assembly GCA_964652385.1 of uncultured Pirellulaceae bacterium. Taxonomy (GTDB): domain Bacteria; phylum Planctomycetota; class Planctomycetia; order Pirellulales; family Pirellulaceae; genus UBA11682. The sequence goes on from CAZZBI010000390.1 coordinate 4,272, forward strand.
CGATCGAGCGAACGGCGAGACACGGTACGCGAGGAAGCGATCCGTCTCGCGCGGAACAGCATGATCGCCGGGCTCGGCGAGGTCAGGTTCCGAGAGCGCGGTCCCTGCTCGAGGTCCGGTCCCTTGATCGACGTTGCTCGCCTGACTTCGTGGCCTCGGTGAGCTCTGTGGTAAGGGAATGCGACTTAACCACAAAGGACACTGAGGCCACCGAGTCTCGCCGCGCGACGTTCCGCATGAAGCCTCGCGCGGTGACCGGTAGACTGTCGGCAGGGCAGCCCTCAGCGACTCGATCAACCACCCCAGCAG
>CAZZBI010000391.1:0-4554 GCA_964652385.1 uncultured Pirellulaceae bacterium
CGCCCGCACCGATCGGGCGCGCTGCGAATGATCCGGACGAGCACGCTCGCGCTGCTCGCCCGCTCACCGAGTGACTCACAGAACCCTTTCGTTCGGCCCGCCGAACGAAAGGGTTCTCTTTTTGCGCTCGTCGGCCGATCTCCAATGGCATCGCGATCGTTCGGGACGGCAGCTCTTCCCTCGATGTCGCGATCCGATCGCCACGAGGCCTGTCGCGATGAACGCTCCGCGCCCCTGGAGTCCGCTGAAGCGGCGCATCGTCAGCATCCTGCTGCTGCTGCATCTGATCGCCATCTTCGCCGCTCCGATGGCCGGGCCACCTCCGGCCAGTGACCTGTCGCGAACGATCGCGGGTTGGTTCCGCCCCTATCTGAAGGCGGCCTACCTGAACCACGGCTATCGCTTCTTCGCACCGAATCCGGGACCGAGTCACCTGATCCGTTACGAGGTGACGCTGGCCGACGGCTCGACCGCCAGTCATCGGTTTCCCGACACGTCGGAGCAATGGCCGCGGCTGTTCTATCACCGCCACTTCATGGTCGCGGAACGAGTCAACCAGCTGATGAGTCTGCCGGAGCCGGAGGAGCTGGAAGCGGACGAGGCAGGACAGCGTGAGCTGGCCGAGCGGCTGCGGTTCGACGGTCATCCCGAACTGGCGCGCGAAGTCGAAGATCGCCTGAAGCAGCAGCGCGCGGCGATCGCCGAACAGCGCCGCCTGCGCGACGGTCTGCTCGAAGGGATTGCCGCCTACTTCCTGGAACATCACGGCGCGAAGCGGATCAAGATCTGGAGCGTCAGGCACCCGCTGCCGACGCCGCTCGATCTGCGAGCCGGCGCGCGACTGGACGATCCCGCGTCGTATCTCGAACGACCGGCGATCGAGTGGCCGCGCGTCGTCGAGTTGCCGGGACCGACCTCCGAATCGGCGGCGCCGCTGAGGCCGCTGCCGGGACCGCTCTCGACCGACGGTCAGCTCGAGGAGATCACCCCATGATCGCTGCCGCGACACGAGCCGTTCGGCAATGGTGCGACGAAGCGTGGGAGACGTGGGATCGGTTCTGGTTCACGCCGACCGATCCGGCGACGCTGGGGCTGATCCGCGTGCTCGCCGGCGCGATGATCCTGTACACGCACCTGGTCTGGACCCTGGGGCTCGAACGATTCCTGTCGGCCGACGGCATGCTCCGACCCGAGTTCGTCCGCGGGTTTCAGGAGACCGATTGGGCGTGGAGTCATCTGTATCTGGTGCCGTCCGGCCTGCCGCTGCTGATCGCGCATCTGGCGGCGCTGGCGATCATGGCGGCCTTCTGTGTCGGCTGGCAGACGCGTCTGACCGGGTTGCTGACCGCCGCACTCGTCGTCTCGTACGCGAACCGCGCTCCGGCAGCGCTCTTCGGCCTCGATCAGGTCAACGGCTTTCTGGCGCTCTACCTGGCGATCGGTCCGAGCGGCGCCGCGTGGTCGCTCGACCGTCTGCTCGCTCGGCGGCGAACGGCGCCCGGTCCGAAACGCAGCGCCGGGGCCTCGTCCAGCGCCGCCGTCGCGGGCGCTGCTCCCGAGTCGATCGCCGCGCCGTCGATCGGCGCCAACGTCTCGATCCGCCTCATCCAGCTCCACATGTGCCTGATCTACCTGTTCGCGGCGGTCGGCAAGCTGCAGGGGGAATCGTGGTGGAACGGTGAGGCATTCTTGGGAACGGTGGCGAACCGCGAGTACCAGACGATGGACCTCACCTGGCTCGCGTCGTATCCGATGATCGTCGCCGCGCTGACGCACATCACGATCTTCTGGGAGCTGAGCTACTCGGCCCTCGTCTGGTTCCGGTTGACGAGGCCGTTCATCGTGGCGATCTCGATTCCGTTGCATCTGGGAATCGCGTTCGGCATGGGGATGATCACCTTCGGGACGATCATGATCGTCGGCAACATGGCGTTCGTTCCCCCCGCCACCATCCGCCGCATTGCCGCAGTGCGTCGGTCGTAGTGCATCATCGTATTGCGACCGCCCCCGGTCGCAGCATCAACGTAGTGCGACCGACCCCGGTCGCAGCGTAGGCCCGGCCTCTCCGAGGCCGAGGCAGGGTGGATCGCGCAGTTCGAGAAGTCTCGAAGTTCGCGATGCGTGCGGGCGAAACCAACCTCGGGCACGGAGTGCCCGGGACCACATTGACCGCGGTCGCAGCATCATCGTAGCGCGACCGCCCCGGTCGCAGCATTGGGCATTGGAGTGCACCGAGGCCCCCTTGCTGACGCTGCGGGCTGGGAGGCACGAAGGCTTGCGGCGGTTTAGAATCTCCCGGGGACGCCCCCTGCCCTTCGGGAGACCTGACGATGCTCCGCTCGTTCGCCGTGTTGCTGCTCGTGTTCGTGTCGCTCGCACCGGCAGCCGCTCAGGAATGGACCCGCTTCCGAGGCCCGAACGGAACCGGAGTCGTCACGGGGCTGACCTTTCCCGCGACCTTCTCGCTCGACGGCGCTGCGTGGGTCGCGGAACTCCCCGGCACCGGCCACTCCTGTCCGGTGGCGTGGGGCGATCGGATCTTTCTGCTGTCGGCCGATCCCGCATCGGGCACGCGACATGTCCTGGCGATCGATCGGACCGACGGTTCGATCGCTTGGCGACAGGACGTCCCGGCGACGGTCCATCATCTGCACGACCGGAACACGTTCGCGAGCAGCACGCCGGCGGTCGATGCCGACGCGGTCTATGTCGCCTGGGCGACTCCCGAGCGAACGGTGCTCGCCGCGTACTCGCATGACGGAGTCGAACGCTGGTCGCGCGACCTGGGGAGCTTCACCAGTCAGCACGGCTTCGGAGCCTCGCCGATCGTCGTCGGCGATCGGCTCGTTCTGTTCCACGAGCAGCAAGGAGAAGAACTGCCGGCCGGAGCGACGCCGGGCACGAGTCGCCTGATGGCGTTCGATCGTCGCACGGGGGAGACGTTGTGGGAGACGCCGACTCGCACGACGCGCGTCTGCTACTCGGTCCCTTGCCTGCGAACCGCTGCCGACGGCTCGACCGAGCTGGTGACCTGCAACACGGGGAACGGGATCTTCGGCGTCGATCTCCCGACGGGAAAGATCCGTTGGGAGACGTCGGTCTTCGAGCAGCGAACGGTCGCCTCGCCCGTGCTGGTCGGCGATCTGGTGATCGGCAGCTGCGGTTCGGGAGCCGGCGCCAATCAGCTGGTCGCCGTACGACCGAACGGCAGCGGCGCCGACGAGGTCTTCCGAGTCCGCACGAACGCCGGCTACGTCCCGACGCCGGTCGTCGTCGACGGCCTGGCGTACGTCTTTTACGACAAGGGGGTCGCGAGCTGCATCGATACGCGCGACGGGAGCGTGGTCTGGAAGGAGCGGCTCGGGAGCGGCTTCTCCGGCTCGCCGATCGCCGTCGGTGACCGCATCTTCGTCCCGAGCGACGCCGGCATCGTCTACGTGCTTCGAACCGGTCGCGAGTTCGAACTGCTCGGCGAGAACGATCTGGGCGAAACGATCCGCTCGACCCCCGGTCTCTCCGGTGATCTCCTCCTGATCCGCACCCTTTCGAAACTGATCGCCATCCGAGCGGAATAGGAGTTCCCCTCGCCTCCCCGTGCCTCATCCCCCTCAGCGCCTCCGTGAGAAAACGACCGACCCGTGCCCTCCTCTTCACTCCGTGCCGCTCTCAGCGCCTCCGTCCCCTCCTTCGCGATCGACGTCGGCGGCACCTTCACCGACTGCTTGGCGACCGCCGCTGACGGATCGACGCGCCGCCTGAAGCTCTTGAGCAGCGGCGTCTTCAAGGGAACGGCCACGCGTCGGAACAAGACGACGCTAAGCGATCCGCTCCGCATGGGCGAACCGCCCGGCTTCTGGAACGGCGCGCGGCTCGTGTGGCTCGACTCGAACGGCACACCGCGCGACGAACGCCGAGTCGTCACGAGCGACGGCGAGACCGGTCAGCTCCGCCTCGACCGGCCGCTCGACGACAGGAGCGAGGGGCCGCTCCCCTATGAGCTGACGCGCGACGAGCCGGCTCCGCTGCTGGCGATCCGCTGGGCGCTCGGGTTGGCGGGGGATGAAGCGATCCCGAGGGTCGACGTGCGTCTCGGGACGACCCGCGGGACCAACGCGCTGCTGACGCGGCGCGGAGCGAGAACGGCATGGGTGACGACGCGCGGGTTCGGCGATGCGCTGGCGATCGGCGATCAGGAGCGACCGGAGCTGTTCGATCTGGCGATTCGCAAGCCGCTGTCGCTCGCGGAGGCGACCGCCGAGATCGACGAGCGGCTGGCGGCCGACGGGTCGATCCTCGTGCCGCTCGACCAGGCGCAGGCGGAGCGCGAGCTGACTCGTCTGCAGCAGGTCGGGATCGAGTCGCTGGCGATCTGTCTGTTGCATGCCTATCGCAATCCGGTCCATGAGCAACAGCTCGAGCGGCTGGCGATCGGACTCGGGTTCCGTTCGGTGCGGGTGTCGCATCGAGTCGCTCCGCTGATCAAGCTCGTCGCGCGCGGGCGGACGACGACGGTCGATGCGTATCTGGAGCCGGTGCTACGCGATTACCTGAATG
>CAZZBI010000392.1:0-4543 GCA_964652385.1 uncultured Pirellulaceae bacterium
GATTGAGGCACGGGGAGGAACCCCTTGCTGACGCTGCGGGCTGGGAGGCGCGGGCTGGGAGGCGCGGGCGGGGAGGCGCGGGCGGGGAGGCACGGGGCTTGGCCTCTGCCGATTCGTTGACTTCCCGTGGCTGCTGGGGTCTGTTGGCCGCCGCTCGCCCCACCGCATCCCGCCTCGCGCTCCGCCCCTCAGGAGACTCTCTCATGCCGACTCGACCGCTTCCGCTCGCCGCGTTGGTTCTGGCATTGCTCCTGCCCCAGAACGTCGATCGAGCCGCCGCTCAGACGGTCGAGGCGCGGCGCGCCGAGGCGTTTCCCGGAACGGCGCTGTTGACCGACGAGTCGGATCTGGCGTCGAAGATGGTCGACGGCATCGACGCCTTTCTGCTGCGGGCGTGGGAGCGGACGGTGGCGGAGCGGGAAGCGGCCTGGTCGTCGATCGACGCCGCAGCGCGCGATGGTTGGGTCGCTCAGCGGCGCGACGAGCTGACGCGGATCCTCGGTCTGCGTGACGAAATTCCGGCGCTGCCGAGTGCGCGATTCCTGGCGCCGGTCGATCGTCCGGAGCTCGTCGGTTCGACCGCCGACGGCCGCATTGCCGCTCGGTACGTCACTTGGATCGCGTTCGACGACGTCGAGTTCGAAGGGGTGCTGATCGAGCCGGAACCGCCGACTCGACCGATCGGCCAGGTGATCGTCATCGGCGATGCCGACCAGCCGATCGAGTCGCTCGCGTTCGGTCTCGGAGCGACCGCCGACGAACCCGCGCCGCAGTTTGCGCGGCGCTTGGCCGAGAGCGGCCTGCGCGTGCTCGTCGTCGCGACACTCGATCGGACCCTCGAGAAGTTCCGGGGCCGTGCGCTCCAGACGCGCCGCGAGTTCGCCCATCGCCCCGCGTTCGAACTCGGCCGGACGCTCGTCGGGTACGAGGTGTCGGCGGTGTTGGCAGCGCGGCGCTGGATGACTCGGGACGGTCAGCCGATCGCGGTCGCCGGGTGGGGCGAAGGGGGCCAGACGGCGCTCCTCGCGGGAGCTCTCGATCCGGAGTTCGCCGCCGTTGCGGTGTCGGGCTCGTTCGGACCGCACGCGCGGCGTTGGCACGAGCCGCTGGAGCGGAATCTGTTCGGCTTCGCGAATCGATTCGGCGACGCGGAACTCGGCGCGATGGTCTGGCCTCGTCCCCTCCTGATCGAAGCGGCTCGCGGTCCCGAAGTCGACTTGCCGAGCCAAGGGGGGGCCCCGGCCGAACTCCGCTCGCCGTCGCTCGACGAGGTGCAGGCGGAGTTCGAGCGACTCTCGCGCTACGTCGCGGCATGGCCGGACGGCACCCTGCCGCAACGATTCGTGTCGGGCGAATCGGGCCTAGGGACGGCGGGGAGCGACGACTGGTGGTCGGCGCTGGGGGGGGCGATCGCGCCGGGGTTCGAGCCTCGACCGACCGCGACCTGGCGCTTCAGCGAGGGGCTCGCCGATGCTTCGGCGCGGCAACAGCGGCTGCTTGATCGTCTGGATCGCCACACGCAGCGCGAATTGTCGCTGTGCGCCGACCATCGGCGACGCTTCATGGCGGATGTCGACCTGTCGAGTCTCGACGCGTACGTCGCGTCGATCGAAGCGAAGCGGACTCACTTTCGCGAGCGGACGATCGGCGATTTCGGACTCCCTCGGGTCGCGCCGAACGTGCGGAGTCGGATGGCGTATCGAGGGAACGGCTGGATCGGCTACGAAGTCGAGATGGATGTCTGGCAAGGAGTCACCGCGACCGGCGTGCTGCTCTGGCCGAACGATCTGACGCCGGGCGAGCAGCGACCGGTGGTCGTCTGTCAGCACGGACTCGAAGGGCGACCGCAGGACGTGATCGTCGGCGATCACCCGGCCTATCACGACTATGCGTCGAAGCTCGCCGAGCGCGGTTTCGTCGTCTATGCGCCGCAGAATCTCTACCTGTTCGGCGATCGCTTCCGAACGCTGCAGCGCAAGGCGAATCCGCTGGGCAAGACCCTCTTCTCGATCATGACGCCGCAGCACGAGCAGCTGACCGACTGGCTCGCCGGACTGGACGGCGTCGACCCCGCACGGATCGCCTTCTACGGATTGTCGTACGGCGGGAAGAGTGCGATGCGTCTGCCGGCGCTCGTCGACCGCTACTGCCTGTCGATCTGCTCGGCCGACTTCAACGAGTGGGTCTGGAAGAACGCCTCGACGTCCAGCGACTACAGCTACGTCTGGACGGGCGAGTACGAGATCTTCGAGTTCGATCTCGGGAACACGTTCAACTACGCCGAGATGGCGGCGCTCATCGCGCCGCGCCCGTTCATGGTCGAGCGAGGGCATTTCGACGGCGTGGCGCCGGACGAGGCGGTGGCGTACGAGTTCGCGAAGGTCCGTCATCTGTATCAGGCGCGACTGGGGATCGGCGATCGCTGCGAACTGGAGTGGTTCGTCGGGCCGCATACGATCCACGGCGAAGGGACCTTCCGCTTTCTGCATCGCCACCTGAACTGGCCCGAACCGACCGAGTGACGGATCGCGCTGCGGCGTTCCGTCACTCGGCGTTCCTCTGGCCTGGGCCCGCGTCGTTCCCGACGCGCAGCGGTGCGGGCGCTCGTCGGCGTCCGCTTGACGCTCTGCGGGGCAACCGCCAAGCTGAATCCCGGTCGATCCAAGGCGGATACGCTCCGTTTTCCGCGATTTCGACTCGTCGGCGCCGATTCGCGCCGATGCACGCCGCACGTCTCAGGGAGGTCGATCGATGGCCAAGGACCGAGTCGCCGCTCCGCCGGCGCCGGAAGCCGCTCAGGTAGCTCCGAACCGCCAACTGCTCCTCGACGAGTCGAAGGTGGTCAGTCACTACGCGAACTTCTGTCGCGTCACCGGCACTCCCGAGGAGCTGATCGTCGACTTCGGTCTAAACGCCCAGCCGCTCGGCTCGACCGATCGTCCCGTCCAGATGCTGCAGCGGACCGTCGTCAACTACTACACCGCGAAGCGACTGTTGCATGCGCTGCATGTCGCCGTCCGGCGGCATGAGGAGGCGTTCGGCGAACTCGAAGTCGACATCCAGAAGCGAGCTCGACCGCAGTAGTTCGTCCCCCTCGGCACTCCGTCGCTCGCGGCGGTGCGGTGTCCGCGCCGCCGAGTTCCGGTCAATCCGTCAGGTCTCATCAGGAAAGCGATTTCAGTCCCCATGGCCAAGCGCAACATCGCCGACGTCGACGTCTCGGGCCGTACCGTGCTGATGCGAGTCGACTTCAACGTGCCGCTGGACGATCACGGCAAGATCACCGACGACCGCCGGATCGTGATGGCTCTCCCGTCGATCCGCTCGGTGGTCGATCGAGGGGGCAAGCTGATCCTGATGAGTCACCTCGGACGCCCCGAGGGGAAGGGCTTCGAAGCCGAATACAGTCTCGCGCCGTGCGCCGTCCGCTTGGCCGAGCTGCTCGGTCGCCCGGTCGCCATGGCCTCGGATGTCGCCGGGGATGACGCACGAGCCAAGGCGGCGGCACTGACCGCCGGCGGCGTGCTGCTGCTCGAGAACCTGCGGTTCGAGAAGGGGGAGAAGAAGGGAGACGCCGGTTTCGCCGCCAAGCTCGCCGCACTCGCCGACATCTACTGCAACGACGCGTTCGGCACCTGTCATCGCGAGGACGCGTCGATGGTCGCCGTCCCTCAGGCGATGACCGGCAAGCCGAAGGTGGTCGGGTTCCTGGTCGACAAGGAGATCCAGTACCTGTCGGACACCATCTCGAATCCCGAGCGGCCGTTCGTCGCGATCCTCGGCGGCGCCAAGGTGTCGGACAAGATCATGGTGATCCGCAACCTGCTCGGCATCTGCGACCAGGTGCTGATCGGCGGCGCGATGGCGTACACCTTCGCGTTGGCTCAGGGAGGGAAGACGGGGAAGAGTCGAGTCGAGACGGACAAGCTGGAACTGGCCAAGGAGCTGATCGCGCTCGGCGGTCCGAAGCTGATCCTTCCGGAGGACACGCATTGCGGCGATGCCTTCTCGCCCGACTGCAACAAGGTCGTGGTCAAGGCGGGCCAGATCCCGGACGGCTTCGAGGGGCTCGACATCGGACCGGCGACGGCGAAGAAGTACGCGACGATCATCGCCGGAGCCAAGACGGTCGTCTGGAACGGCCCGATGGGAGTCTTCGAGATGCCTCCGTTCGACGCCGGCACCAAGGCGGTCGCTCAGGCGGTCGCCGATTCGAAGTCGACCAGCATCATCGGCGGCGGAGACAGTGCGGCGGCGGTCCAGCAGCTCGGTTTCGCCGATCAGGTGACGCACGTCAGCACCGGCGGCGGCGCAAGCCTGTCGATGCTCGAGGGGCAGCGCTTTCCGGCGGTCGATCTGCTCGACGAAAAGGGGTGACGCCGTCGCGGTAGTGGACCTTCTGTCGTAGTGCGACCGCCCCCGGTCGCACAGGTTCGTCGTAGTGCGACCGCCCTCGGTCGCACAGGTTTGCCGTAGTGCGACCGCCCTCGGTCGCACAGGTTCGTCGTAGTGCGACCGCCCTCGGTCGCACAGGTTTGCCGTA
>CAZZBI010000393.1:0-460 GCA_964652385.1 uncultured Pirellulaceae bacterium
GTTGATCGCCGATCACGAGCAGATCCTCGAAGGCGGCCGCAGCGCGGCGTTTGCGTCGCAGTTCGAACAGGTCCCAGCCGCCGACGGCGAGCGTGGCGACCGACCAGACGAGCGATTCGAGCCACTGCCCGCGGGCCAAGAGCAGCAGCGTCGGCACGCCGATCACGCTCCCCCAGCCGATCAGATAGCTCCAGCCTTGCCAGCTGCACGGCGAGAGACCGCCGAACCTGCCGCTCGTCGCGAACCATTCCGGTTTGCCGAACATCGCGAACGCTCCTGATCGCCGCGGTCGTCCCGACGGAGTCCGCACCGAACGGCGCGAAACATCTGAAAGGTCGGCAACGAGCCGGCCTGCTATTCGCCGCCGGCCGAGGCATCTTGGAAGGGAACTCGCTCGGCCGCAACAACCGGTCGGAACGAGGGGGACATGCCTTCTCGAAGGGCGAACGCATTCGTAGTG
>CAZZBI010000393.1:560-4526 GCA_964652385.1 uncultured Pirellulaceae bacterium
CGACCGCCCTCGGTCGCACTGAATCGACGTCGCCCCGGCGTGGCCCTGGCTCGTCCCGAGCCGAGGGTGTGCGATGGCGATGTCGAACGAACTGCGAAGCGTCAAGAAACCCCATGGTCGCACGGCCGCGCGTCGGGGACGACGCGGGCCTACCAAGGGTCCGAGCCGCACTCGTAGTGCGACCGCCCTCGGTCGCACTGAATCGACGTCGCCCCGGCGTGGCCCTGGCTCGTCTCGAGCCGGGGGTGTGCGATGGCGATGTCGAACGAACTGCGGAGCGAAGACGACCACGCCGTCAACCCGACCTCGGGCACGGAGTGCCCGGGGCCACGGTCACGACTCGGGACGCCGCCGCTGGGCCTTTCGCTCCGACGTCTGTTTCTTCTCGTCCAGGCGTCGGCGGACCGAGCCTTTGGTGGGGCGAGTCGGCTTGCGGCGGCGCGGCGCCACCAGCACCTCTCGCACCATGTCGCGTAGTTTTTCGAGACAGTCCTCGCGGTTCCGTTCCTGGGTCCGGAACTTCTGACCGGTCAGGATCAGTTCCCCGTCCTGAGTCAGCTTGGAGCCGAACTTCTCCAGAAAGCGGGCGCGAACGTCGTCGCGCAGACTCGGCGAGCGGACGACATCCCAGCGCAACACCGCCTTGGTCGCCACCTTGTTGACGTTCTGCCCTCCCGGTCCTCCGCTCCGGACGAAGGTGATCGTGAACTCCTCGAGCGGGATCGAGGTGCGGGAATCGATCGCGAGCATCGTCAGGACTCTCCGAGGCGGACGGCGCGGTGGCTCGGGATGCCGTCGAACCGTATCATACCGGCCCGCAGCGGTATCGATCGGCGCGATCCTCGGCCGATTCCCTCGGCCATGCCGCTCTGGAGTCTCGCCCTGTCCGGGAGCACCGACCTGATGTCAGCCGCACCCGCCGCGATCCGCTCCCCTTTCCGCCGCTCGACATCGCCCGCCGCGCCGAGTCGATCGACCTTCGCGATCCGCGGCACGCTGTCGCTGGCGATCGTCGTGCTGAGTCCGTTCGGCAGTTTTGCCGAATCCCCTTCGCTCGGCCCCTCCGCTACAGGCGATGCCGCGGCTCGCGTCGATGACGCGACGGCGATCGCAGCTTCGTCGCCGGCTGCCGACCCGCTCCCCGAGCGTCTGGGCGAACGGCTCGCGGGAGCCGATTGGCCGACCTTGCTCGGTCCGACGCAGGACGGTCGTTCGAGCGAGACCGGCTTGTCGTTCGATTGGAACACCTCACCACCGCGAATCGTCTGGCAGCGCGACGTGGGAGAGGGATACGCCATCGGCTCCACCTCGCTGGGACGGTATGTCCATTTCGATCGTGTAGGCGATCAGGTTCGGGCGTCGGCGGTCGAAGCCGAGACGGGGAAGGAGCTGTGGGAGTTCCGCTATCCGACCACGTATCGAGACCTGTACGGCTACGACGGCGGCCCGCGCTGCGGCCCGGTGATCGATGCCGGGCGCGTCTATCTGCTCGGCCCCGAAGGGATGCTCCACTGTCTGGCGCTCGCCGACGGACGGCTGTTGTGGAAGCGAGACACGTCGCGCGACTATGGCGTCGTGCAGAACTTCTTCGGCGTCGGCAGCACGCCGACGGTGCACGGCGATCTCGTCTGGGTGATGGTCGGCGGGAGTCCCGACGCGTCGCGCGACGTTCCGCCGGGGCAACTCGACCTGGTCGAACCGAACGGGACGCTGCTGGTGGCGTTCGACAAGCGGACCGGTGAAGAGCGGCATCGTCTGGGGAACGACCTGGCGTCGTACTCGTCGCTCCTCGTCGCGCAGGTCGGCGGTCGCGAGCGGCTGCTGGCGTTCGCTCGGAGCGGCTTGTGGGTCGTCGATCCCGCGGATCCGCAGGACGAACCGACGTTCTTTCCGTGGCGAGCCCGCAACCTCGAGAGCGTCAACGCCTCGATGCCGGTCGTCGACGGGAAGCGGATCCTGATCGGCGAGACGTACGGCCCGGGAGCCGTGCTGCTCGAACTGACCGACGACGATCGTCTGGTCGAGGTCTGGAGCGACGCGGCCAAGGGGCGCGACAAGTCGCTGCAGACGCACTGGAATACGCCGGTGCTGCACGAAGGATTCGCGTATGCGTCGAGCGGTCGGCATACGAACAACGCCGAACTCCGCTGCATCGAACTGGCGACCGGCGCCGTCCGTTGGCGCGAGCCCCGACTGACTCGCTGTTCGATGACCTACGTCGACGGCCACTTGCTCTGCCAAGCCGAAGACGGCCTCGTACGTCTGCTGAAGGCGACGCCGGAGGCGTATGCCGAGGTCGCGATTCTGGACCTGGAAAATCCCGAGCTTCCCGACGGTCCGCTGGCGCCGATCGGTCGACCGGGAGCCCGGCGTCTGCTGAACTATCCCTGTTGGGCCGCGCCGATCGTCTCGCACGGCCTGATCTACGTGCGCGGCGAAGGGCGCGTCGTCTGTCTCGATCCCGGCACCGCGTCGCCGGAATGAACGGGCGGGACGGCTTGCTCGTTGGCGCCGGCTTCACCGGGAATACCGGCGAGGAATCGAGCGGATCCGACCGAACGGAGGTGACCGACGCGGCCGTAGCGGGGCGGTCGCGGTCATCCGCGCGGTCGAGCCGCGGCCTCGACTGCGCCGAACAGCCCCGCGCCGAACAGCCCCGCGCCGAACAACCCCGCGCCGAACAACCCCGCGCCGAACAACCACGTGCCGAACAACCACGTGCCGAATAACCACGTGCCGATCGTCGCTCGGTCTCCGCGGCATCGCCCGACGTCGCGTTCCGACCCCGTCGCCGCCGCCGCTCGCTCGGCTCCCCGCTCGCTTGCACCTCGGTTTCACCTCACGGAAAGTCGCGCGTCATGGAAGATCTCGAATCGCTCTGGAACCGTCTCGTGGCTCACGAGCGGCAGACCTCGCTGCTCACTTCGATCGTGTCGATCCTGTCGTGGGACGAGCGGACCGGGCTGCCGCCGCGAGGGGCCGAATGGCGCGCCGAGCAGCTCGCCTATCTCGCCGGCCAGGTCCATCAGCGGCGGACGTCGGCGGAGCTCGGCGAACTGCTGGAGCGACTGCGCGAATCGGAGCTCGCGGCCGACCCGCACTCGGATCGCGGCGCCACGATCGCGCGGCTGAAGCACGACTACGACAAGGAGCGGAAGCTGCCGCAGCGGCTGGTGGAGGAGCTCAGCCGCGCCGAAGTGCTCGGGCAGCAGGCGTGGGTCGAGGCGCGAGCGGCGCGCGACTTTTCCAGGTTCCGTCCGTCGCTCGAAACGAACCTCCGACTGCGGCGCGAGCAGGCGGACGCCACCGGCTACGAATCGAACCGATACGACGCGCTGCTCGATTCCTATGAGCCGGGCGAGACGACCGAGAACGTTCGTCGGGCGCTGTCGGACCTGCGTGCGGCGCTCCTGCCGCTGCTGGCGCGCGTGCGCGATTCGGGAGTCCCGCAGGACGACTCGGTCCTGCACGGCGACTTTCCGGTCGACGCTCAGCAGCGCATCGGCCGGCGTGCGGCGGAGGCGATCGGGTTCGACTTCGAACGGGGGCGACTCGACGAGACCGACCATCCGTTCTGTACCGAAGCGGGGCCGCACGACCATCGGATCCTGACTCGCTACGATGCCGGCGGATTCGCTCAGGCGTTCTACGGCACGTTGCACGAAGCGGGGCACGGGATCTACGAACAGGGGCTCCGCACCGCGTTCTACGGTCTCCCTCCCGGCGCCTTCGTCTCGCTCGGCCTGCACGAATCGCAGTCCCGCTTGTGGGAGAATCTGGTCGGCCGGAGTCGGTCGTTCTGGGAGTTCCTGTACGGCGAGGTGCAGCAGGCGTTTCCGGGGGCGCTCGGTTCGGTCGGCCTCGATTCGTTCTGGCGGGCGGTCAACGTGGTGCGGCCGAGTCTGATTCGGGTCGAGGCGGACGAGCTGACCTACAACCTGCACATCCTGCTGCGCACGCGCCTCG
>CAZZBI010000394.1:0-4475 GCA_964652385.1 uncultured Pirellulaceae bacterium
CTCCAGCTCTCCGCGGAGCGATTCGATCAGGTCGCGCGACACGACGATCGGTACCAGATCGGGATCGGGGAAGTAGCGGTAGTCGGCCGACTCTTCCTTTTCGCGCTGCAGCCGCGTGGTCTGCGAGCCGTCGTCCCAGCCGCGGGTCTGTTTCGGAGCCTCACCCTGTCGGCGACCGGTCGCCAGAAACTCGCCGAGCTGTCGCTGCTGTTCGAACTCGATCGCCCGTTCGACCGCGCGGAAGCTGTTGAGATTCTTCACTTCGACGATCGGCGTCGGAACCGGGCCCTCCGGCGTCGAGACCCGCAGGTTGACGTTCGCGTCGACCCGCAGGCTCCCTTCCTCCATGTTGCAGTCCGAGACCCCCAAGTGCTCGAGCAGCAGCTTCAGTTCGGTCAGGAAACGCTTCGCTTCCTGAGCCGAGCGAAGCTCGGGGCGCGAGACGATTTCGAGCAGCGGCGTTCCGGCTCGATTGAGATCGATCCGCGTGTCCGCCTTGCCTTCCCGCTCGTCATGCAGACTCTTTCCGGCGTCTTCTTCCAGATGGGCACGGATGAAACCGATCCGCCGCTTCGGCGATTCGTCTCCGGGGAGTTCGAGCGACCCGCCGTCGACGATCGGATGATCGAGCTGGCTGATCTGGTAGCCCTTGGGGAGATCGGGATAGAAGTAGTTCTTGCGATCCCAACGGGTCACCTCGGGGATCGTCCCCTCGAGTGCCAACCCGGTCATGATCGCCAAACGAATCGCTTCGCGATTGACCACCGGCAGGGCGCCGGGGAGTCCCAGACAGACCGGACAGACCTGCGTGTTCGGTTCCGCACCGAACGACGTGGCGCAGCCGCAGAAGAGTTTCGTCCGGGTCGACAGCTGCACATGGACTTCCAGCCCGACGATCGTCTCGAACTCGGGAGTCATCATGAGTCGGCTCCCGAGGCGGCGTCGCCGGCCTGGGTGATCGGAACGGGGCGACGCAGGTGCCAGTCGTGATCCTGCTGAAACCGGTGCACGATTCCCAGCAGTCGCTGGTCGGAGAACGGAGGGCCGGTCAGCTGGGCTCCGATCGGTAGCGGGGCATCGGTCGGCTCGACCGGGAACGAGACGGCGGGGAGTCCGGCGAGATTCGCGAGGACCGTGTAGACGTCGGCCAGATACATCGCCAGCGGGTCCGACGTCTTGGCCGCCGCCCGAAACGGCGGAGTCGGCGTCGTGGGACCGAGCAGCAGATCGACCTGCTGCCAGACTCGATCGAAGTCGTCGCGGATCGCGCGTCGTACTCGCGAGGCGCGACCGTAGTAGGCGTCGGCGTGTCCGGCGCTGAGCGCAAAGGTCCCGAGCAGGATGCGGCGCTTCACTTCGGCGCCGAAACCGGCGGTACGCGTCGCCCGGTACAGGCGATCGAGATCGGTGACGTCGTTTCCTTCGGCGCGGAAGCCGTAATGCGCCCCGTCGAATCGCTCGAGATTGCTCGACGCCTCGCTCGAAGCGATCACGTAGTAGGCGGCGATGCCGAAGCGGGCATGAGGGAGTTCGACCGGGACTCGAACTCCCCCTTGGCGTTCGAACCACCGCAGCGCTCCCTCGACCGATTCGGCGACGGCGGGGTCAAGTCCCGGACCGAACTGCTCGGGGACCCAGCCGATCCGCAGGCCGCGCAGCGAAGCCGGAGGCGAGAAAGCCTCGACCTCGCGGCGAGCGGAGGTCGAATCGAGGGGGTCGGGGCCCCCGATCGCCTGAAGGAGCGCCGCACAGTCCGCCGCGGATCGCCCCATCGGGCCGACCTGATCGAGACTGCTCGCATAGGCGACGACGCCGTAGCGACTGACCAACCCGTAGGTCGGCTTCAGACCGACGATGCCGCAGAAGGCGGCCGGTTGGCGGATCGAACCGCCGGTGTCGGTACCGAGCGTGATCGGCACCTGATCGGCCGCGACCGCGACCGCCGATCCGCCGCTCGACCCGCCGCTGACGAGCGAAAGATCCCACGGGTTGCAGGCGCGGCCGAAGGCGGAGTGCTCGTTCGAACTCCCCATCGCGAACTCGTCGAGGTTCGTCTTTCCGACGATGATCGCATCGGCCTGGCGCAGACGCTCGACGACCGTCGCATCGTACGGCGCGACGTACTCGGCGAGCATCCGCGACCCGCAGGTGGTTCGGGAACCGCGGACCCCGATCAGATCCTTCACGCCGATCGGAACTCCCGCCAAGGGGCCGAGCGACTCACCGGCGGTTCGGCGCCGATCGAGCTCGGCGGCGGCCGAGAGCGCCCCCGACTCGTCGAGCGACAGGAAGGCATGCAGTGCCGGTTCGCTCTGCCGGATCCGAGCGAAGGTCTCGCGAACCGTCTCGACGGCCGAACGCTCTCCCGCGACGAACTCCTCGCGAAGTCGAGTGGCGGAAGGGATCATCGCAACGCCTCCGGGCGAACAGGAGAGGGGACCCGAGCGGCGAAAGAAGGGGGGCGACCGGACGCGGCGTTCCGAACGCCTCTCATCCGAGCACCGGAGGGACGCGGAAACAGACGTCGTCGTGCCGCGCGGCGTTCGAGAGCGCCTGGGAGCGCGAGAGGCCGGCGGCCGGAAGATCGTCTCGAACCGCATCGAGAACGTCGTGCGGATGGACGAGCGGGGGGAGCGAATCGACGTCGGCTTCGGACAAGCGGTCCACGAAGTCGAGCATCCGATTCAGTTCGCCGACCGCCTGGACGATCTGATCGTCGTTCAGGTCGAGCTTGGCCAACGAGGCGACTCGTCGCACCAGTTCGGCGTCGACCACCGGGTGGCTCATCGATGCTCCTCCCGATCGCGCGAACTTGCTCGCTCCGCCGAAAAGGGCCGCAGCGAGGTCAGGTCGGTCCGAGCGGTAGCGTCGACCGAGACGGACCAGCTCCGGAGACACGAACGGCCGCCCGATTCGAGCGGCCGAAGGGATGGCTGCGGGACGAGCCGAAACGCGTCAGGCAGGCAGCTTGAACGGACGCTGCACGACCGCCTTGCGGACGGCGCCGCTGCGGATGCACTGAGTGCAGACCCAAGACCGGCGAGTCGTGCCGCTCGGATCGGTCACCTTGACTCGCTGCAGGTTCGGCTTGAACTTGCGACGAGTGATGCCGGTCACCTTGGTACCGACACCGCCGAGGTACTTGGCCTTACCGCGAAGTTCCACCGAGTTGCCGGTCTGAGTTCGCTTTCCGCAGACTTCACATTCGCGCGCCATGGCGACCGCACCTTCGAAAGGACCCGTTGTCGTCGTCTCGGTGAACCCACGACCTCGGCCGTTCGCCTCCCGGAGGAGGCCCGAGCCGGGCATGGAAACTGGCAGTATACCAATCCCCCGACTCCTCGCAACGCCATTCCTTCGCTCCGCCGTGGCCGATTCGCGGTCGGTGTCGGCCTCCGCAGGGGCCCGAACCGTTTGTCGCGTCCGGTTGCGGGGGGCCTCGACGTCGCCCGATCCCCTCGGCGGTTCGTCGCGCTTAGAATCGGCTCTTCCGGCCCGGCTGCTCCCGACGCGAACCGCGGCCGTTCCTCCCGTCCCGCACCGGAGTCCGCCGCCGTGAAGGCCCTGATGCTGACCGAGTACCTGAAGTTCGAGCTGACCGAGGTGGCGGAACCGGAGGTCGGGCCGCATGACGTTCGGGTCCGGGTCCAGGCGTGCGGCATCTGCGGGAGCGACATCCACGGCTACGACGGGAGTACCGGGCGCCGTATTCCTCCGCTGATCATGGGACATGAGGCGGCGGGGATCGTCGAGTCGGTCGGCAGTGCGGTCGAGCGGTTTCGCCCGGGCGACCGAGTCACCTTCGACTCGATGGTCTCCTGCGGTCGCTGCGGTTTCTGCCGCGCCGGCCATGCGAACCTGTGCGACCGCCGCCAGGTCCTCGGCGTCTCGTGCGGCGAATACCGCCGCCACGGTGCCTTCGCCGAACTGATCACCGTGCCGGAGCATATCGTCTTCGCGCTTCCCGACTCGATGCCCTTTCGCCAGGCGGCGTTGGTCGAAGCGGTGAGCGTCGCCGTCCATGCGGTCGGCCGAACGCCGATCCGAATGGGGGACGTCGCGGTCGTCGTCGGCACCGGCATGATCGGGGCGCTGGTGGTTCAGGCGCTGCGAGTCGCCGGAGCGGGGCGAGTGATCGCCGTCGATCTGGATGACGCCAAACTCGAACTGGCCAGTTCGCTCGGTGCGGACGAAACGATCCGCGCCGATCAGGTCGATCCGGTCGCGGCGATCCGCGAGCTGACCGGCGGGCGCGGAGCGGATGTGGCCATGGAAGTCGTCGGTGCGACGCCGACCGTCCGCACGGCGATCGAGTCGGTGCGCAAGGGGGGCTCGGTCTGTCTGGTCGGCAATCTCTCGCCCAAGGTCGAACTGCCGCTCCAGTCGGTCGTCACTCGCGAGATCTCGCTCTTCGGCACCTGCGGCTGCAACGGCGAGTACCCGGCCTGCTTGGAGCTGATGGGGCAGGGGAGGAT
>CAZZBI010000395.1:0-4457 GCA_964652385.1 uncultured Pirellulaceae bacterium
CGTCGGTACCGCGCGCCGACCGGGGGACGCGCCGCTGCGACACGGTGTGGATCTTCGGCAGGGCGATGAAGTCGGGACCGACCTTCTCGTTGGTGTAGATCTCGATCTCGGCCGGGTGATCGACCGCGGTCAGTCGCACGCGATCGAAGTACGCCGACTCCCACAGCTCCTCGGTCAGCCGGATCCGATAGCGACCGTCGTCCGACGCACGGAGCAGCTCTCCTGGAACCTTCAGGTACTCCCATTCGCGACTGGGCATCAGCTTGCCGCGAGCCGACTGAAGCCCGATCGGAGCGGCCCATAAACAGTCGGTCACGAAGACGAACTTCTCGCCGTCCCAGGTGTAGAGAAAGGGGCAGGAGCCCTTCAGATAGATCGGTTCGACGTGCGCCGTATTACGCTGAGGATCGATGATCCCCTGAGGGCTTCCGTTGGGCCACAGCAGCCGCGCGACCGGCACGCGATCGGCGCCTCCCAGACCGAAATGAGTCCGATGGCCGCGGACCACCTTGGCCTGATACCGTCCGTCCGCGACCAGTTCGACCAGCGTTCCGATGCCGTCCCGATTGACTCGTCCGCTGTTGTCCTTGCTGCCGATCGCCATCAGCTGCCACCAACCGGCATCGGTCGGCGTCGTGTTTCGGACCAGGCGAATGCCGCTCGTTCCAGCGACGATCGCGTCCAATCGCCCGTCATCGTCGAAGTCGATCATCCGATAACCGTTGACGCCGTCGATCAGATCGACCGGCGCCTCGAAGCCTCCGACAGCGCGACCGATCGCGTGTCGCAGCACCCCCTTGTCCAGTCCGATCAGGTCCTGCACGCCGTCGTCATCCAGATCGTCGGTCGTCGCTCGCTCGAGCGCCGCCGAGTCCGACGCGAGTTCCTTGTGGAGCGTCACTCCTTGGGGACTCGTCCGCGTCAGCCCGATCTTTCCGGCTCCTTTTTCGACGAACGCGACATCCCACGACGGAACGCCGTCCGCCTCGAGCACGACGAGTCCCGAAACCGACTCGCGGGGACCGAGTTCCTCGAGCGGGCGAGGCCGAAAGCGGCCGTACAGGACGTTCTCGATCAGCCAGGGACGGCCGTCGACGGTCGCCACGACATCGATGTCGAGATCACGCTCCCAGTCGACCACCTGCAGTCCCGAGGCGACCGCCCCGTCGATCGTCGGCGAGAACGACGCGACGTCGATCATCCGACCGGTCCCCGCGTTCATCAGCAGCCCGATCCCGTCGGATCGGGCGACGAGCAGATCGATATCGGCATCGTGGTCGAAATCGAACGCAGCGGCATCGGAAATCGTCGTTCCCGCAGTGGCGTCGATCTGCTGCAGCAGTTCCAGGCGACGGTTCGTGCCGAGATCATCGGCGTTGAGCACGATCGCTAGGCCCCCTTCGCCGAGCACGACGAAATCGGGATCCGCCTCGAAGTAGCGATTCGCTCGCTCCGCCGCCAGCGCCTCGGGATCGACCTCCCCCGACTCCTCGGGCATCGGCATGGCGTCCATCCCCGACATGTCGGCCGAGTCGTCGTCGTTCTTCTTGGCGAGATCGTCCTGATCGAGGTCGACCGCCATCAGACGCCGAGCCTTCAGCGACGCCGGGAGCGGCAGTTCCAGACGCGATCGCTCGGCGCCGTCGCGACGCAACGAGACGACGAGGCGTCCGGCGGTCAACGCGACCAGGTCGAGCTCCCGATCGAGATCGACGTCGATCGCCTCCACATCCAGAATCGGTTCCCCCAAGTCCAGCAGCGTCTCGGAGGGAGCCCAGGTCGGAGCGATCTTCGTTGCCGCAGCATCCGCCGGCGCCGCGAATCGCCGGCGGAGCGATTCGGAAGGTTCGAGCGCCACGAAGTCGAGCGGATGCCCCTCGGCGCGGTTCGAGTCGTCGAAGTAGATCGTGCCGAACGTCTCGGCCTTGATCAGGTTGACCGCACGAAACGCGGGAGCGAGCGCGCGAGCCGGATCGTTCTCGCGCACGATCCGTTCGAGCCAGACGGTCGGGTCGCTCAGTTCGCCGACGTTGCCGACCGATACCAGCGGCTCGCGCATCGGCCCGAGCATCTCGCGCAGCGTCGCCGCCGTCTCGATCACGCCGGCATCCTCGCGTTCCGCCCGATCGATCAGCTGCTGCCCCTGAAGAAAGACGTTGGCCGAATCGAGTTCGAGTGCGCCGTCGATCGCTTCGGTCCGGACCGTTCGCCACGTTTCGGGTGCGTCGGGCATCGACGAGACCTGCTCGAGCGCGACGGCCAACTGGCCTCGAAACGCCAGCTCGTCCGGTCTCAGGCGGATCGCTTCCTGCAGCAGCGCGACGACCGAATCGGTCGCCACCTCGCCGCTCTCCTTCAGCTCGACCCGCGCCTTCAGATACGACGCGATCGCCTGCTCGTCGGGAAAGGCGGCGAGCGTCGTCAGTCGCGCGTTCATCCGCTCGCGATAGGCCGCCAGTTCGTCGGCCGACCACTTGTCGAGTCCCGAGCGCGAGTCCTCGTACCGCAGGACCGACAGGATCGCCGCATTCCGGGCGATCGCCGGGTCTCCGGGAAAGCGAGCCGAGAGATCGGCCAGCAGTTCCTCGGCCAACTCGTAACCGGTCGTCAGCCGCTCGCCGACTCGCAGCACGAGATCCTGATCCTCGAGCGCCGCGACCGCTCGCGAGAACTGTGCGCTGACCGCCTTGCCGTCGATCGATCCGGAGCGAGGAAGAAACCGGATCGCCGCGGCGATCGCCACGATCAGGAGCACGAAGAGGATCAGCGAGCGACGTCGTTTCGGTTCCGAGGCTTGCGTCATGCGTGACTCCCGGCGGCGGCGGAGCCGGTCGCCTCGCGTTCCGCCCCACCGCGTTCCGCTCGCGACCGTCGCTCCGAGCGAGCGATTAGAGAAGGAACCGGCTCTTCACGAAAAGGGGGCACGCCCTCGTTCGGTACGTCGATCGCTCGGCGACGGTTCGTCCGTCGCCGGCCGAGCTGCAAGACAACCGAGTCGTCCTCGTCACTCGTCCTCGTCACTCGCCGCCGCGTCGTCATGAGCCGCCAGGAGTTGGTGCGCGATCTCGACCAGACGCTTGCGGGAGGCCTTGGGCGAGAGCAGCGTCGCTTCGCCGCCGAGCTGCAGCAGCTTCGGCAGCACTTCCATCTCGTGCACTGCCGGCACCGTCAGCAGCAACGATCCGTCCGTCTGAGGTTCGACCTGCTGTTCGGGATGCCACGGGTCCTCGAGCACGAACGGCGCCGCGTACGCGCTGACTCGGATGCGGAACTTCGAGGTCTTGCCGGCGAAGATCCCCATCCCTCGCGCCAGATGACTCCGGACGTCGAAGTCGTCGGGGGGGCGAAACCACTCGTCGAGTGCCGTCGCCTTGTGGAAGCGGTCGAGCTTCCAGTGGCGGATCCGCTGCTGCGGGTCGTTCACCTCGCGCGCCGCCGCGACGATGTAGACGCTCGACTGATAGATCACCACCGCCAGCGGCTCGATCTGGCGCTTCGAGATCGGCTTGCCGAGCGAACGGTATTCGATCTCGACGATCCGATGCTCGTGGATCGCGCGATTGAGAGTCGCGAGAATCCCCTGGTGCTTCTCGTACGACTTGGCCGGAACGCCGAGCACGTGCAGGACCTGGCGATACTTCTCGTAATGGCCGACGACCGTCTCGGGCAGCTCCTCGCGGATCTTGTTCCAGAACGACTCGATTCCGATCCAGAACGGAGTCCCGGCGAGCGGGTACATCAGATCGCGTCCCAGCGACAGCGCGATCAGCTCGGTGGCGCTCGCCGTGATCCGATAGGTCCCCTTGGCTCGCGGCCCGAGTTTCCAGACCTTGCCGCGCCCCGATTCGTGCGGCGCGACGTCCAGTCCGGCCGCCTGCAGCGCTTCGAGATCGCGCCGCACGCTCCGGACATGGAGCGACGGGAGGCCGAGTTCCTCGACCAGATCGTCCCGCAGCTCTTCGAGCGTCTTGCCGTAGCGGACCCGCTCGAGGACCTGCAGGATCTTGTGTTGACGAATGAGCTGTTCGTTGCGAGCCATGTTGATCGGAACCGTCCGTGTCGAACCGTGAAGGGCCGCGGTCCCCGCGCGGCCGTGATCCCGACGTCATCGTAGCCGATCGGTCGTCCGACCGAGGCGTCGAGGAACGAGGGGAGTGCCGGCGTCCTCGGTCGGGGCGGGGCCGAAGGTCGTGTTCGTCGACGCATCCTGTCGCGTCCGTCGAAACGCTCGCAGGACTTGGATTTCCGTCGGCCGGCGGTACGCTGATCCGGACGTTTCGCGTCGCCGCGAGTCCGACGATCCGCGATTCGACGAGCGAGAACCGAGTCAGGGGGAACCGACCGTGACGACTCGATCCGAAACTTCGCAGGATGTCGGAGGGGCGAAGCAGGAAGATCCCTCGCGTTGGGACCCGTCGTTTCGCGGCGGCGTGCTCTGTCTGAGCGGCGGGATGGAC
>CAZZBI010000396.1:0-4429 GCA_964652385.1 uncultured Pirellulaceae bacterium
GACACGACGACCGAGAACACGATCGCGCTCCGACTGAAACTCGCCCACCAGGACATCGTGGTGGACGAGCGGCCGCGGCGCGGACTGTCGATGCTCGAACCGCTGGCCAACGCCTCGCTCGATGCAAGGCATCAGGACCTGCGCGACAAGCTGACGGCGCGAGCGAAACGAGCGATCGCCGACGGGGCGCTCGAGATCCCCGACTGACTGGCGATCGGACTTCCCTGTCCGCCGCCCGTCGGGCGTCAGGAGTCTTCGGGACGACGCTTCTTGCGCACGATCTTGCGAGGCACTCCCTTGCCGGCCGAGCCGGTCAGACGTCGGCCCGGCCGATCGTTCGTCCTGCCCCCGGCGGCGCTCCCACGTTCCGGACCTCCGCGCCGACGTTCGTCGCTCCCCGACGCGCGCCCGGGCGGTCGTTCCCGTCCGGGCGGTCGCTCGCCCCCTGCGGCGCGTTCGTTGCGATTCGGGCGTCCTGAAGCAGGGCGATTCCGATGCCGGACGATCTCGAAGTCGAGTTCACGGCGAGCGAGATCGACGCGCGCGACCTTCACCACCACCGAATCCCCCAAACGATACGTCTCGCCCGTTCGCCGCCCGACGATCGACCGCGCGACCGAATCGAAGTCGTACAGATCGGGAGGGAGCGAGCGGATCGCGACATAACCGTCGGCGGGAAGCTGCTCCCCCTGCGCGAAGATGCCGAACGACTCGACGCCGGTGATGCGGGCATCGAGTTCGGTGCCGAGCTTGTCCTTCAGGAAGTTGAGCAGCTTGAGCTTCTTCAGCTCCCGCTCCGCTCGTTCGGCTCGCTGCTCCGTCTCGCTGCAGTGCTCGCCGAGCTTTTCGAGATGCCCCGCTTCGGCCGCCGGCCGCGTCCCCGCGGCCAACGCCTTGACCATCCGATGGATGATCAGATCGGGATAGCGGCGGATCGGCGAAGTGAAATGGCAATACTCGTCGAACGCGAGCGCGTAGTGCCCGAGTTCTTCGGACGAGTACCGTGCCTTCTGCATCGCCCTCAGGACGGCGAAGTGGATCGCGTCCCGCTCGGGGCGTCCCTCCGCTTCGGCGATCACGCGCTTGATCTCGAACCGATCATGCAGTCCGGAACAGCGGATGCCGAGCGCCCTGACGAACTCGGTCAGCTCGCGCAGCTTCATCAGCCCGGGCGGTTCGTGCACGCGACGCACCAGCGGCA
Source organism: uncultured Pirellulaceae bacterium (assembly GCA_964652385.1). Taxonomy (GTDB): domain Bacteria; phylum Planctomycetota; class Planctomycetia; order Pirellulales; family Pirellulaceae; genus UBA11682. Next base: position 1,202 of record CAZZBI010000396.1, read on the forward strand.
GCCCGAGACCGTGAATCCGCTGCGCGACGGCGACGTTCGCCGCCAGCATGAACTCTTCGATGATCTGATGACTGAACGTGTTGACCGTCTTGTGCGCGCCGACGACGCGACCGTCGGCATCCAGATCGATCTCGACCTCGGGAATCGCCAGGTCGAGCGAGCCGGCGGCCATGCGGCGGTCGCGCAGGATCCGAGCCAGATCGCGCATCCGCTCGAGGAGCGCATGCACGTCGGGGGTCAGCTTCTCGCGCCAGCCGTCGGGATCGCCCAGAAACTCGTCGATCTCCTCGTAGGTGAACCGCCGGCAACTGCGGATCGCGCTTTCGCACAATTCGGTCGCGACCGGTACGCCATCGGGAGCGAACTCGACGAACGCCGTCAGCGTGTAGCGGACCCGATCGGGCTGCAGACTCGCCAATCCGTTCGACAGCAGTTCGGGGAGCATCGGGATGACGAGATCGGGAAGATAGACGCTGTTCCCTCGCCGCAACGCCTCGCCGTCGACGCGCGAGTTCGGTCGGACGAAGTGCGCGACGTCGGCGATGTGGACTCCCAATCGCCAGTGGCCGTTCTCGATCCGTTCCAGCGAGATCGCGTCGTCGAAGTCGCGAGCGGTCGCCGGATCGATCGTGATGATCGTCGTCCCGGTCAGATCGCGCCGCGGCGCGGCGATCGACTCGTCGAACTCCGCGGCGATCGAACGGACCTCCTCGACCACTTCATCCGGGAACTCGGTCGGCAGGTCGTATTCCGCGACGATCATGCGGGTGTCGACGCCGACCGCGTCGGGGCGCCCCAGCACTTCCGTCACCACCGCTTCGCCGGTCGTGCGGGCGTCGGGAAAGCGCACCATCTCGACGACCACCTTGTCGCCGTCGCGCACCTGCTTGGCCCCCGGATCGCCGACCGGAATCGGATCGGGAAACTGGTTGCCGTCCATCCGGACGAAGCCGCCGCCGCCGCGAGCCAGATAGGTGCCGACGAACTTCAGCGTCCGTCGATCGAGCACTTCGACGATCTCGCCGACCGGTTCGGTCGGGCCGCCATGGCGGCGCCGCGACAACCGGACCGCGACTCGATCGCCGTTCGCCGCGTCCCCCGTCTCGCCCGCCGGAATGTAGATGTCGCCGACGATCCCCTGGGGAGCCGGCGATTCGGGGCGGACATAGCCATGCCCTCGCATGGCGCGGCGAAAGCGTCCGACGATCCGCCCGTCCGAGGGCTTCACCGCCTCGGCCTTGCGGACCAGATGGTTGGCGCCGTAGGCGAGCTTGCCGTCGCGCACCAGACGCTTGAGCAGACGGCGAAAGGCGACCTTCCCTTCGTCGTCGAGGCCGAACTTCTTGATGATGACGCGCGGCTTGACCGGTTGATAACCGTCGCGAGCGACGTACTCGAGCAAGCGGCGTTCGAGCGCGTCGAGATCGAGATCCATGAGGTTCCTTCGGACTTGAACGGACCGAGACGCGTTCGTGGCGCGTGCTCGTAGGGGAACGACGTCCGCTGCGCCCGAATCCTGTCGGATGGCGCAGGGGGATTGCGTGGCGGAGCGAATCGAGGCGCGTCGGCGATCGATCCTGTAGGGAGTAGCGACCGAGTCGGTTCGAGGATCGTGCCCGAGACGGACGATCCCCGGCCGTTGCGCCCCGCCTTGCGTGCAGGGATCGGACCGAGCGCGACCGACGGTCGGCAGCCGCCGACGGCCACCCAAGCATCATGACCGGGATCGGCCGCCGCGTCTGCGCTCGCGACGCGGTTCTCAGCTCGGGGCGGTCCCCTTGTAGATCTTCCGGCCGAGCGCCGGCTGATAGGCGGTCCAAGGGCTCTCGGGATTCGGATCCTCGTCGATCAGCTGGAAGAAGTGATGCAGCTTGGCGTCCAGGTTATCGATCAGATGGAGCGCCATCGCCTCGGGCATCATCGGCAGCTTCGGGCTTCCGAACTCGTATTCGCCATGATGACTGAGGATCAGATGGCGGATCCGGTTCGCGAGCGTTTCCGGAAATTCCATCCCGGAACGCTGCGCAGCGGCCGGCAGCCGCTCGTCCAGCATCCGAACGCCGATCACGACGTGCCCCAGCAGCTGCCCCGCTTCGCTGTAGCCGAGCTCGCGGTCGTAGGTCAGCTCGTCGAGCTTGCCGAGGTCATGCCACAACGCCCCGATCATCAGCAGATCCCGATCCAGACGCGGGTAATGATCCGCCGTCCGATCGGCCAGTCCGATCACCGATACGACATGCTCGAGCAATCCGCCGCGATAGGCGTGGTGATTCTTGATCCCCGCCGGAGCGGTCCGCAGCTTCCCGATCAGCCCTTCGTCCGCCAACAGCACTTCGCCGAGCGACCTCAGGTGGACATCGCGAATCGCCGCGATCCGTTCGCGCAGCTTCGCGATCAGCGCGTCGAGCTCCTCGGTTCCCAGCACCACGAAATCGGTCGGATCGACCTCCGCCGCGTCGACCTTGGCGACCCGAGTCAGGATCACCTGGAGCTGGCCGTTGTAGAACTGGCTGGTCCCCTGGATCCGGACGTAGTCGCCGCCGCCGAACGTCGCCGCGATCTTCTCGTTCGCGTTCCAGAGCATGCCGGTGAACGAGCCGGTCCGATCGGCCAGTCGCAGCTGCAGATAGAGGTTGCCGCTGCGGTTCGACCGGAGCTGCTTCTCGTTGACCAGAAAGACCTCGTCGACCGCTTCCTTTTCGACCAACTGATTCACGTAGCGTTTCGCCATTCCGTCGCCGTCTTCCTGCGGATCGATTCGACCGAGGCCGTCGCGGCCGACGCGAGCGGTTCGGCGAAACGCGAGAGGTCAGCGGCGATTCTATCGCGATCGCTTCGGCCTGGGGAGTTGCCGGTGCGCCCCGTCGACCGGCCGACCGTCTCGCTCAACGATTCTCGATCAGCGGGCCGAACAGGACGGCGTTGTCGAACAGGCGTGCCGAGCCGTGAAAGAAGCCTCGGTAGACCGGTTGTTCGGCAATCGCCACGATCCGACCGCGACCGCGCGAGGCGACGACGATCGACGCGGCGTCGACGAACCGCTCGCGCTGCCGGGGCGAGACATAACCGGCCAGCACCGGCTCGGTGGCATAGATGCCGGGAGTCGCATAGGCCGAGGCCGATCGCGCGAGCATCAGCGTGTGATCGCGAAAGACCGGCACGCGAGCGTCGGCAAGGCCCCAGCCGATCGGATGCGTCAGATCGATCTCCGACGCCACGATCGCTCCG
>CAZZBI010000397.1:0-4428 GCA_964652385.1 uncultured Pirellulaceae bacterium
GGAGCCGTCGTTCCAGTTGGCGATGGACGACGATTGTCGGACGCAGATCCGGATCGCGTTCGAGACGCGAACGACCGCCTACCACATCCGGACGCGCGACTTTCCCGAAGAGCAGCTGAGCGCCTACCTGACCGCGCGACGTCTCGGGAGTCTGGCAGCGGGCGAGACGTTCGTCGATGCGGCGAAGCGGCTGTTCGCCATCGCCGAAGAGATCCTCGATCACGTGATGATCCCGCAGATCCTGGTCCCGCTGCAGCAGACGATCGCAGCGAAGTGAAGCAAGGGACCCGCTCCGCGCCTCCCAGCCCGAAGCGCCAAGCGCAGGGGTCCCCCGTGCCTCGCTTCGAATCGGATCCCGCAGCGCCGCGAAACCGTGCCTCGGCCACGGCGTGGCCGGGCCCACTTCAATCGCCCCCGGCGTGACACCGACTCGTCCCGAACCGGGGGCCTGGGTGGCGTCGACGCCCTTCGCGCTGCGACGCCCTGCGAACGCACGACATCTCAAGGCCGCGCGTCGGGGACGACGCGGGCCTACAACGGCGCGATGCGTTCATGAGGTCGATGCGACCCAGCAGCGGTCGCATGACGTGGCCCCGGGCGCTCCGAGCCCGAGGTCGGGTGGATCCCGCTGCCTAACACGCTTCGAGGCTCGGTCGGCAGCGCCGCGAAACCGTGCCTCGGCCACGGCGTGGCCGGGCCCACTTCGATCGCCCCCGGCGTGACACCGACTCGTCCCGAACCGAGGGCTCGGGTGGCGTCGACGCCCTTCGCGCTGCGACGCCCTGCGAACGCACGACATCTCGAGGCCGCGCGTCGGGGACGACGCGGGCCTACAGCCTCGCCCCGCAAAACCGCGCGACCGATCGCGAGGCGCAAGAAAACGGGCAAGGCGTTCAGGAGGAGAACGCCTCGCCCGTCGATACGCATCATCGTCGCCGATTCGGGGAGTGCTCGCGGTCGTCGCTCAGTTGACGCGATACTTGTTCGGATCGGACTTCTGCATCAGGTAGCGTGGAGTCGAGCTGCTGGAGCTGCGCGTCGCCGAGGAGGCTCCCGCCGAAGCCCCCGGCTCGTAAGAAAACCGCCGTCCCGAATCGACTCGCACCGGCACCATCGACCTTGTCGTCCCTCGACCGAACAGACGATCGAGAATCCCGGCGCTGGCCTGGACCGGCATCGCCGTCACCGCCACCACACCGGCCAACATCAGCATCGTCATCAGGCGTCGCATCTCGATTCTCCTCGGATATCGTGAAGGTCGGTCGACTCTCGTCAGCAGCCCCGGCATCCATGTCGGGAACCGTGTTCGGCGCGAGTCGCCGACGCGGGCATTCGGGTCATCAGATGCAGCGAGCGCCGGTTTCCTTCGCGCCGCGTTCCGAAAATTCGCTCGGTTCGCGCTGCCTCGTTTCCGAGCGAACGCTGCCTCGATCGTGACGCGATCGAGTCGCCGAACACGAGACGTGCTCCCCCCTCGGCGGATTTCTTTCTGCTGCGACTCGCGATGATTCCCTCGGTTTGCGCTACGGCACGCCGAATCTCTCGCCGCGTGCTGCTCCCATCGGCGCGCGATTTGGTTTTGCCCTCGCTTCGGTCGGTGATGACCGCTCGCAGCGACTTCCGGGGGGCACGATGGGATCCGTTCGACTCGCTCGACGACGACCTCGCGGCGCACGAAGAACGAGGCCTCTCGGTTGGCTCGGCTTCACGCTGCTCGTGCTGTTCTCCCTGCAACGTCCGACGGTCGGAAGCGACGAGGGAATCGATGCCGCGTTTCGGGTGCGCACCTACCGCGGTGGCCCGACGGCAGCGAAGGTTCTCGAGACCTGCGTCGCGACCGTCGCGCGATGGAATGAGGTCTGGGGAGGGAACGACGTGCCGCGGTGGTCTCCGCCGTGCGAGATCGTGCTGCATCGCGACCGCGGGTCGTACCTGTCGGTCGTCGGCCGAGCCGGAGGGGGGACGACGGGCAGCAGTCTCGTACGTCGTCTCCCGCGCGGCGGCCTGGAACGACGGATCGACCTGCTCGTCGCGCACGACGGCTCGTTTTCGGCGCTGTCGCACGAACTGGTGCACGTCCTGTTGGCCGATCGGTACGGCGGCCGGCTTCCGCCGCTCTGGCTGGACGAAGGGGTGGCGATGTGGTGGGATTCCACCGACAAGCAACGACGCCATTGGGACGACTGCGAGAACGCCTGGATCGAGGGGCGACAGGTCCCGCTGGTCGAACTGCTGTCGATCGATGCGATGCCGTCGGCCGATCGCCTCGCGGCGGTCTACGGCGAGAGCCTGACGCTGACACGGTTTCTCGCGAGTCGAGGTGCGCCGTCGAAGCTGCTGGAACTTCCCGCCAAGGCAGCGCAGATCGGTTACCGCCGAGCGATCGCCGAGACGTACGATCTGACGTGGGAGGAGTTGGAAGCGGAGTGGCGAGCGTATGTCGCCTCGCATCGCCCGGATCCGGAAGCGAATCTCGGTGCTGCTCGGGAACCGAGCGATCGCCACGGCGACTGAACGTCCATCGCGCCGAGGGGGCTTGCATCGTCCTTTGCCGTCGGTGGCGAGTCGAACGTGCGCTCTCCGACGGGGCGCTGCGGCCGAGTTCGGGTTCACGCTTCTCCGCGGGTCCGACTCGCTACAGCCGCGACACGAGCATGGCGAGTTCCCTTTCGTCGGTGATGCCGACGGCGGTAAAGGTGTGGGCGTGGTGCTCCCAAGTGGCGGCGATCGGTCCGGTCTGCCGCGACAGGCGACACTCGCACTCGCCGCAGCGAACGACTCGATCGACCTGATGGGCATCCCACTCGGAGCGGGAAACATGCTCGAAGACGGTGACCAACGAACCGTCTCGGCGACGGTACGATCCCTGCAGACAATCGCAGCACGGCAGGTGGTGGCAGCGGAAGTCGACCAGTTCGAGCCCCGGCAGCGTCGGGTGCGTGAACAGGATCGACTCGGCCAAGTGCGGATCGCGCGAATCGACCGGCACTCGTTCGGTCGGATAGGCCGTGTCGATGAACGCCTGAGCCGCTTCGGGTGAGCGTCCGAACCGCTCCAGATAGTCGTCGAACAGGTCGGCCACGGCATCGTCGGTCCGCCCGCCCCGATCGTCGCTCCCGAACCGGAGCATCGAGAGCGAAAGGGGGACGATCAGGAGCGCCGCGATTGCCGCGAGCGAGACAAGCGCCGGCCTTCGCCGTTCGATCGCGGAACGCCACCAGACAGGACGAGGGGGATCGGACGTCAACGCGGCTTCCAGTTGCCGCCAGCGCCGCTGGCTTCGCTCGCGTTCCGCCCGTCGTCAGGTCGAGCGACGAGAGCCCCCAGGCGTCGGTAGTCGTCGCGGATCCGACGACACGTTTCGCACCCCTGCAGATGCGTCTCGATCGCCGCATCGGCCGAGATGACGAGTTCACGATCGACATGAGCCGAAAGAAGGGCGCGTGTCCGCTCGCAACCGACATCAGTCGTCCCAGCCGAGGATACGCATTCGTTCACGAAGTTCCTGCCTTGCTCGATTGAGTCGCGACGCGACCGTTCCTTCCGGGATACCCGTCGCTTCGGCCAGTTCACGATACGACAGCGATTCGACTTCACGCAGCACGAACAGGATCCTCAAGTCCTCGGCCAGTCCGGCCAGCGCCCGATCGAGCATCTCGCGCTGGTCGAGTCGCCGCGATTCGCCCCCCGAGGCCGGCGTCTGTTCGTCCCGCAACGAAGCCATGTTCCAGCGCCGTCGACGTCGCCGCTGCTGGAACGCCTCGTTGATCGTCAGTCGATACAACCAGGTCTCGAACTTCGACTCTCCCCGAAATCGATCGAGGTTGCGGAAGAGCTGCAGGAAGACGTTCTGCGTCACGTCCTCGGCCTCGTCCGATCCGGCCAACCGCGACGCCAGATGTCGAACGCGCGCGTAGAACCGCTCGCTGCGCGTTACGATCCTGCCGCCGACAGTCATCGACGAGTCGTTGGAGCTCTTCCTGCCCGAGACCGGTCATCGCAGGTTGGAGTCGATACGGGGTCGGTCTCTTCGCGAAATCGTGGCTTCAGTCGGCAGAATAACGAAAAGTCTCCTGCCCGATGTCGCCGCCCCCCGACGTGGGCCCGCATCGTCCCCAAGCCGGGGCTACACCGTGCCTCCCAGCCCGTAGCGCCAAGCGCAGGGGCCCCCCGTGCCTCCCAGCCCGTAGCGCCAAGCGCAGGGGTCCCCCGCGCCTCAACAGCCCGAAGCGCCAAGCGCAGGGGTCCCCCGTGCCCTCCAACCTCAAGAGTCACGGCGACCACGAAGGCCGCGCGTCATCCCCGACGCGCCGCCGAACCACCACGCTCCTGCAAAAGACGTTCGGCATCGACATCGCGCGCCTCCCCGGCTCGAGGACGAGCCGGGGCTACACCGTGCCTCCCAGCCCGTAGCGCCAAGCGCAGGGG
>CAZZBI010000398.1:0-4425 GCA_964652385.1 uncultured Pirellulaceae bacterium
TCCGTCGTCTCAGCGCCTCCGTGAGAAAAACTCCGCTCCGTGCCTCCGCGACTCCTCAGCGCCTCCGCGACATGACGTGAGCCCGGGTCGTCCCTGACGCGCAATCGAGAGACTGCCGGGGAGCGAGTAGCTTCCGATCTACTAAGGCATCGGAATCGCACACCCTCGGCTCGGGACGAGCCGGGGCTACGCAGGGTGCCGTCCCAGTCAAACCGCAGCGTCAGCAACGGCTCTCCGCGTCTCCGTCGTCTCAGCGCCTCCGTGAGAAAAACTCCGCTCCGTGCCTCCGCGACTCCCCAGCGCCTCCGCGACTCCTGCGATCACGGATCGGCGAAGCGCCAGGCAGTGCGCCAGTCGCGATCGATCTTGCCGGTCGACATCCTCAATCGGATCAGCTCGATCGGGATCGCGTTCTGCTGCAGGATCAGGTCGTGGAATCGACGCTCGGTCATCCGCGCCGGGCCGACCTGAGTCCCGTGCAGGGCGCGGATCTGCAGTCCGCCGAGCATGTACGCCGCCTGATACAGCGGGCCGTAGCCCCCCATGATGCTCCGTCGCACCTCCGCCTCGGCGTTCGCCCGCTCATGCCCGACTCGGTCGACCAGATAGTCGATGCATTCCTGGGGAGACATCGTTCCCAGGTGATACGAGAGCGAGAAGATGATCCGGGCGCAGCGATGCTTGCGCCAGAAGAGCATGCCGATCCGGTCCTCGGGAGTCGTCGAGAAGCCGAGATCCCAAAGCCGCATCTCCCAGTAGAGCGCCCAACCCTCGACCCAGAACGGCGTCTCGAAGATCTCGCGATAGGCGCGATGCCGCTTGGTCATGAACTGCTGCAGATGATGGCCGGGGATCAGCTCGTGCTGCACGGTCGCGTGCGAGAAGTGCGGGTTGTTGCCGCGCAGACTCATCAGCTTGTCCGGATGGCTCATCGCGTCGGTCGGATAGCTGACGATGATCGCCGGTCCGCCCAGGAAGAACGGACTCACTTTCTGACGCTCCGGACTCATCATCTCCATCCGCCACGTCTCCTTGCACAGCGGCGGGATGGTGACCAGATCGCGCGCCTCGACGAATTCCACCGCCTGTTCCGCCAGATCGCGGATCAGTCGCGGCTGATCGCCGGGAGGGACGAAACGGTTCTTCACCCCTTCCTGAGCGTCGCGCCAATCGTCATGCCCCAGCTCCTTCGCGGCGATCGCCATCTGTTCGTCGCACCAGGCGAACTCGCGTTCCGCGATCTCGACCAGTTCTTCCGGCGAGTACGGAATCATCTCGAAACGAAGCTCCGCCTCGAGCGCTTCGCGCCCGAGCGGTTCGCCGACGATGGTGGTCGAGTCGCTGGGATCGAGCCCCGCGAGCCGCCGCGACAGCGTCTCGGACCAACGCCTGAGCGTCGCGTCGTACGCTTCGTACGGCGCTCGGCACCACCACGAGAAGAGCGGATCGTAGCCGTCGTAGTAGCGGAACCACTCGCCGAGCGTGCGGCGCAACTCGTCGGTCCGCCGCGCGGCACGGATCCCGTCGACCGGACCGTGCCCCTGGGCCGAGAACGAGGCGATCGAGGCGGAGAGCTCCCGATGGAGGCGATCGAGTTCGCCGGCCAGCGTCTGAGGGTCGATCGGTCCGCCGTTCTCGCGCACCTCGGCCAGGTCGACGATCGTCGTCGCGAACGGAAGCAGGTCGGCGATCGCCGCATCCTTTGCCTGTTCGATCTCGTCCCGAGCCGCTTCGCGTTCGATCAGGTTCCTCAGCAGCAGCCAATCGATCTGTCCGTCGCGCGACAGACGATCGAAGTCGATCCGTTCGAGACGCTTCAGCCACTGGTCGCGGAATCGCTGTCGCCGAGCCGCCGCGACCTGAGACATCGGGACGCGGTAGCGATAGGCGACGCTCGACCGATCGGCCGTGAATCGCTCGATCAGGTCGCGCATGTCGACTGCGGCGCGTCGCGGCCGCTCGCCGCTTTCGCCGTCGCTCGCTTCCTGTCCCGGCAGTCTGGCCGCTCCCAGGAGCAACAGCAGCAGGACCCACCACGCGGAATTCCGAAGCGACCGAAGCGGCTGAACGATCGAGCGCATGGTCAACGAGCCTCGACGAGAAAGCGGAGTTCGAGTCGGATCGACGGCTGCCTTGGAGTGCCCCCTCGAGAGGCCGCTCAGCGTTCCGCGTCGCGGAGCTGTCGGTACTTCTCGCGGTACTTGTCGTACAGCCGCGTGTGCAGGCTGGTGAGCTGCACCGTTCGGCCGCCGATCCAGGCGTGTTCGACCTGAGTCGTCGTCTCGAGCGGATTGCCGTCGGTGACGATCAGCGTCGCGTCCTTGCCGACGTCCAGCGATCCGACCCGATCGGCCACTCCGAGGATCTCGGCCGGCGAGAGCGTGATACTCCGGATCGCCTCGTCCTGCGGCAGACCGTAGGCGACCGCCGTGCCCGCATGGTAGGCGAGGTTCCGGGCGTTCCACGTCTCGCTCCGCCCCGACCCCGAGATGCAGAAGCGAATGCCGGCCCCCCGCAGCCGCTCGGGCAACGTATAGGCCGCATCGTAGGCATCGTGGCGGCGCAGCGGATTGCGATGCACGGCCGAGACGATGACCGGCACGTCATGCTCGCGCAGCAGCGTCGCGGCCGACGGCGCGTCGTAGCCGCCGAAGATCACCAGTCGGACCCCATACTCGGCAGCGAACGCGACCGCCGATTCGATCTCGGCCAGCCCGTCCGCCGCGACGACCATCGGTACGCTTCGATCGAGCAGTGGGCGCATCCCTTCCAGCCGCAGATCGACTTGCCGCGCATCACCGAGCGCGTCCCGTTCCGCGGCGTAGGCCTGGGCCTGATCGAAGAGCTGACGGAGTGGCGCGAGCGGATCGCCGCCGCTCTCCCCCTCCCCGCCGCCGAACCGACCGCGTCGTCCTCCGCCCCCGCCTGCCGCGGCGCCGGGAAGTCGGACCGGCGGCGCGATGCGAGGCCAGTTGAGGTGCATCGTCGCGACCGGCCGCAGCGCCAGGTCTTCGGTCGTCCAGCCGTCGAGCTGCAGCACGCTGCCGCGCCCCGAAACGAGTCCGCCGCTCGGCGCCGAGAGCGCCAGCAACACGCCATTGGCTCGCGTCACCGGCAGCAACGCACTCTCGGGGTTGACCGCGACATGCGCCTCGACGTTCGGGTTGATTCCGCCGGTCTCGGTCGAGTCGAGCGTGGCGCGGACGGAACTCCATTCGACGAGTCCGATCTGCGAGTGCGACTCGAACAGACCGGGATACAGATGCTTGCCGGCGACGTCGATCCGTTCGGCATCGTCCGGGATCGGGATGCCGACTCCGACCGCCGAAATCTTGCCTTCGACGAAGACCAGCGTGCCGTTCTCGAGGGGAGGGCCCGAAACCGGATGGATCGTTCCGCCGATCAGGGCGATCGGCCGAGTCTGCGGCGAACCGGGGACTTCCTGCGCAGCGACCGCGGAGCGCAGGTCGAGCATCGCACCGGCGGCACCGGCCGCCAGCAGTGCCAGGAATCGGCGGCGCGAGCCGGCGGCAACGGTGAGGCCAGCGTCTGCCGCGGCACCGACCGGCGAGACGAGCGGGGGGGCATGCGAGTCGTTCATCGAGAGACTTCCGATCGGAAGAAATGACGATTGGCGTTCGACGAGGTACGGCGTGGAGCGGTTGCGAATCGACTTCATCGCTCGGCTCCTTCCGTCGTCGTCGCGGATCCGGCTTTCGCCGCCGCAGCATCCGCCTCGTCGAACAGCGCTTCCGTTCGGCGCCGTTCCTCTTCTCGCCACGCTCGCTCGATCGCCTCCTGCTGCAGGCAGCGGGCATGGTCGTGCGCGGCGCAGTACTCGTCATGTCGCGGCCAGAGCGTCGCCGGATCGGGGCGCCGAGCTCCCGGTCGCTCCGGCGTCTCGCCCGATTCCAGCACGCGCTGGACGAGCGCCGTCCGCATCCCCTCGAACTCGGCTCGCTTCACCAGATCCTCGGCTCGATCGAAGTACTTGCGTCCTTCGATCCAGGTCTGTTCGCAGCGCGACAGGTTCGACAACGGATCGCCGCTCCAGAGGACCAGGTCGGCCTGCTTCCCCGGTTCGATCGAGCCGACCCAGCGGTCGATCCGCAACTGCTTGGCCGGATTGAGCGTGACGAACTTCAGTGCCTCGGCCGGATCGACGCCGCCGTAGCGCACCGCCTTGGCCGCTTCCTGATTGAGATGCCGCGCCAATTCGTCGTCGTCCGAATTGAAGCTGACGACGATCCCCATCTCGTGCATCAGCGCCCCGGCATAGGGAATCGCATCCGACACTTCGACCTTGTAGGCCCACCAGTCCGAGAACGCGGAGGCGGTTCCTCCATGTCGCTTGATCGCCTCGGCAACCTTGTACCCTTCGAGGATGTGCTGAAGCGAGCCGATGGTGATCTGGAACTCGTCCAG
>CAZZBI010000399.1:0-4425 GCA_964652385.1 uncultured Pirellulaceae bacterium
GCGACAGGTCGCGCCGCGCACGCGGGCTCCCGAAGCGGTCCGGACGGCGGTGCTCGACGCGTGGCTCGAGCTCTTTGCGCAGAAGGGATTCGCCGAGACGTCGTTGCGGGACATCTCGCGCCGCTCCGGCGTGTCGCACTCGTTGATGCTGCATCATTTCCGGAGCAAGGAGGCGCTCTATCAGGCGGTGAAGCGGCGGGTGGTCGAAGGCTATGCGGCTCGATTTCCCGCCGCGGCTCGCGCGGCCGACCGGCCGATCGACTTTCACGTCGAGATGAAGCGGATCATGACGTACGTCGGCGAGAACGAGCTGGCGCTCAAGCTCTGCGCCCGGACTCGGATCGACGAGGACCATCAGGTCTGGCCTGGGGAGCCGGATCTGTTCGATCTGTTGCAGCAGGGGATCGAGTCGGCGCAGCGCGTCGGCGCGGTCCGAGACGATCTGCCGGCGGAGCGGTTGACGGTGATGATCCTCGGGCTCGTCATCTTCTGGCTCGACAATCGCAAGCACTTCGCGACCCGTTTCGGTCGAACGATCGCGGACGACGATTATCTGGAGACGGCCGTCCGGATGGTCGAGTCGGGGGTTCGGCCGGGAAAGGGGGGCGCGGCGACCGAGCGATCGGCGGCCGAGCCTGCGGTCTCGGCCGAAGCCGTGTCGAAAGGAGCGTCGTCGAAAGGAGCGAGGGGCGTGAAGCAAGGTTCGCGCCGAGCGGCGGCGCGGTCCGTTGCGCCGCCGTCTCCGACCTCTCGGCGATCGGGCGCCACGAAAGGCCGTTGACCGACGCCGCTCGGGCCGCGCGGCACGGGCGTTCGGCGGGGGCGGCGAGACCACCGCGTCGCGACTCGCCCGGTTCGGAGCAGCTCGTCGCGAACGTCCCGCGAGCGGTTCGCGGGATGGGTCGAGGGGCCGGATCCGGAGTGGTTCATTCCGGGCGAAGTCCCCCTTGCGACCCCTCGGGGATTTCGTCATCATGGCCGGTTTCCCCGACCGACTTTCGGCCGCAGCTGGGCCGACTGCAGGAGGCGGGAGACCATTCGTTCGCCCGATGGTCCGCTCGTGAAGCACTGCTGGAGGCCGCAAGGAGAGACTGCCGGATGGCTCGAAACATTGGACCGAAAGCTCGCATCAACCGTCGTCTGGGTGCCCTGATCTACGAGAGCTCGGGTGCGGCCCGAGCGTACGAGCGGCGTCAGAGGCCGCCCGGCATGCACACGCGCGGCAAGCGCCCGTCGAACTACGGCCAGGCGCTCTACGAGAAGCAGAAGATCAAGCACTATTACGGGCTCGGTGAACGCCAGCTCCGCCGCTACTTCGACAAGGCGGGGCGGATGAAGGGGAACACGGGCGAGCAGCTCCTGATCCTCTGCGAGCGTCGGCTCGACAACATCGTTCGCCGAGTCGGTCTGACCAAGACGCGCCCGCAGGCCCGTCAGGGAGTCGCTCACGGCCATTTCCGCGTCAACGGCGTGAAGGTCGACAAGCCGTCGATCCTGCTTCGCCCCGGCGACGTCGTGACGGTCCGCAACAACGAGAAGATCCGCGAGCTGTATCGCGGGCTGATGCTGCAGGTCGGCCAGGTCACCGGTCTCGACTGGGCCAAGCTCGACTCGCAGGAGCTGACCATCAACATCCTCGGTCAGCCGGGCCGCGAGGACATCAGTCTTCCGGTCGACGTCAACATCGTCGTCGAGTTCCTGTCGCGCTGACGACAGGGGGCGGCTGACGAGCCGAACATCTTCGGGCGAACGGCAATGCGGCAGGTCGAATCGACTTGCCGCTTTGCGTTTCACGGAGCCTCTTATGCATTCGAAGCTGGTTGTCCTGGGAGGTGGTCCCGGCGGTTATGCCGCGGCGTTTCTGGCGGCCGATCTCGGCATGGAGACGACGCTGGTCGAGGCGGAACCGAACCTGGGAGGAACCTGTCTGCTCCGCGGCTGCATCCCGTCCAAGGCGCTGCTGCATGTGGCGCGGGTGATGGACGAGGTGGAGTCGCTGGGGGCGGAGTGGGGAGTCGAGTACGGTTCGCCGCGCCTGACCCTCGAGACGCTCCGGGCGCGCAAGGAGAAGGTGATCACCACGCTCAGCGGCGGGCTGGCTCAGCTCGCCAAGAAGCGGAAGGTCAACGTCATCCGCGCCCGCGCCTCGTTCGAGAACTCCACGACGCTGCTGCTCGAAGGGGAACACGAGTCGATCCCGGCCGAGAAGCGGCTGACGTTCGACGCCTGCATTCTCGCCTGCGGCAGCGTGCCGGCGATGCCGGCGAGCTTCGATCTCGGTACCGACCGCGTCATGGATTCTACCGGCGCTCTGGCGCTCAAGGACATCCCCGAGACGTTGCTGGTGATCGGCGGCGGCTACATCGGACTCGAGATGGGAACGGTCTACGCCCATCTCGGATCGAAGGTGAGCGTCGTCGAGCTGGCCGAAGGGCTGCTGATGGGAGCGGACCGGGATCTGGTTCGTCCGCTCGAACGGAAGCTCAAGAAGCTCTTCGGCGATCGGATCTGGCTCAACACCAAGGTCGGCTCCGTCGGCCAGCGCGGCGACAAGATCGAAGTCGCGTTCGAAGGGCCGGGGAAGTTCGGCACCGAGCGTTTCGATCGCGTTCTCGTCTCGGTCGGCCGCCGCCCGAACACGCGAGGCATCGGACTCGAGAACACCCGCGTCCGTCTGGATCAGCGCGGCTTCGTCCTGCACGACGACAAGCAGCGGACCGACGATCCGCACATCCTCGTGATCGGCGACGCTGCCGGCGAACCGATGCTCGCTCACAAGGCGACGCACGAAGGGCGTCTGGCGATCGAAGTGCTGACCGGACACGACGTGGCGTTCGACAAGAAGGCGATCCCGGCGGTCGTCTTCACCGATCCGGAAATCGCCTGGGCCGGCGTGACCGAGGAAGAGGCGAAGCGGAACGGGATTCCGTTCGAAGTCGTCTCGTATCCGTGGGCCGCCAGCGGACGAGCTCAGGCGCTCGGCATCACCGACGGCCTGACCAAGTGGATCGTCGATCCGGCGACCGAACGGGTGCTCGGCTGCGGAATCGTCGGCTCGGGAGCCGGCGAGCTGATCGCCGAGGCGGTGTTGGCGATCGAGATGGGCTGCGAAGTGCGCGATCTGACCGAGAGCGTCCACCCGCATCCGACCTTGAGCGAGACGGTGATGAACGCCGCCGAAGTCTTCTACGGCACGGCGACCGAGGTCCACAAGCCGCGCAAGAGCTGAGCGGCATGCGGGGCCGACGGGGCCGCGGCGAATCGCCCGGCTCCGGTCGAGCGGCTCGGCGGAGGACGCTGCGGAAGGCGGCGAGAGAACTCGACTCGCGAGGCACGACGGATCGACCGATCGAGTCGACGCGTGCTCCGCGACTCGGTCCGTCCGCCGCCGCTCGCTTGCCCCGCGGGGCGATCGACGGCGACCTTCGCTCCCACCACCTCCGAATCGGTGGCCTTCGAGGCGTGAGGTTCGCCCCCCTCGGGCGACCAATCGACCTTTACGCGTCGGCGAAGGCCGTCAACAATAGGGCGATCCGGACTGGCTTCCCCAGTCCCTGCAGTTTGAGTACGGCGAGGCGACAACATGGCTGACGTGATCAAGTCCGAGACCGCCTCCGAGTCGGAGGCTCCCCTTCCCGTTACTCCGGTCGACATCGACCCGCAGGAGACGGCGGAGTGGATCGAATCTCTGGACTACGTGATCCGCAGCCGCGGTACCGAGCGTGCTCAGTACCTGATCGAGATGCTCGAGCGCGTCGCCGCGTCGAAGGGCGTTTCGCTTCCGTATCAGCACAACACGCCGTACATCAACACGATCACCCGCGATCGTCAGCCGGCTTATCCGGGGAATCGCGAGATCGAACGGCGGATCAAGAGCATCATCCGCTGGAACGCCATGGCGATGGTCGTCAAGGCGAACAAGAACCATGACGGCCTCGGCGGTCACATCTCGACCTTCGCGTCGAGCGCCACGCTCTACGAGGTCGCGTTCAATCACTTCTTCCGTGGCCGCGGCGCTTCGGGGTACGACGGTGACCACGTCTACTTCCAGGGACACGCCTCTCCCGGCATGTACGCCCGGGCGTTCCTCGAAGGGCGTCTGACCGAGGACCAGCTCGACAATTTCCGCCGCGAACTGCAGCCCGAGGGAGGGTTGTCGTCGTACCCGCACCCGTGGCTGATGCCCGGTTTCTGGGAGTATCCGACCGTCTCGATGGGCCTCGGCCCGATCATGGCGATTTACCAGGCGCGGTTCAATCGCTACCTGCTCCACCGCGGCCTGAAGGACACGTCGAAGCAGCGCGTCTGGGCGTTCCTGGGTGACGGCGAGTGCGACGAGCCGGAGTCGCTCGGTGCGATCACGATGGCGTCGCGCGAGAAGCTCGACAACCTGATCTTCGTCATCAACTGCAACCTGCAGCGCCT
>CAZZBI010000400.1:0-4420 GCA_964652385.1 uncultured Pirellulaceae bacterium
CGCTCTCGAACGGGACCGATGGTCGGTGCTCGAGGCGGGGGTGATCGGTGAACTCGCGTTGCAGCGGTTGGCGTCGATGATGATCCTGTTGGTCTGTACGGGGAACACCTGCCGCAGTCCGATGGCCGAGCAGCTGATGCGTCGGCATCTGGCGAAGCGAGTCGGCTGCGACATCGACGAACTCGATCGGCACGGCGTCGTGGTGGCGAGTGCCGGCGTGGCGGCGATGCCCGGCGGGCGTCCGTCGGCCGAGGCGGTGGAGGCGATGGCGCGACTCGGACTGGACCTGACGGAGCACTTGAGCCAGCCGGTCACCGAGCGGCTGGTGCGGCAGGCCGACCTGATCCTGACGATGACTCAGGGGCATCGCCAGGCGATCCTGAACCAATGGCCCGATCTGGCGTCGCGCGCGTTCGTCGTGTCGCGCGATCGCCGCGACGTCGCCGATCCGATCGGCGGGCCCCTCCCCATGTACGAAGAGTGCGCTCGACAGTTGGACGAGCACCTGGCGGCGTGGGCCGCCGAAGTCCCGCTCCCCGAGCGACCGGAGAAATGACCATGCGGATCGCGATCGGCAACGATCATCGCGGAGTGCAGTTCAAGCGCAAGCTGGTCGATCTGTTGCATCGCCTGGGGCACGAGACGTTCGATGTCGGCACCGATTCGGCCGACAGCGTCGACTATCCGGACATCGCGTCGGTGGTCGCCAGGCAGGTGGCACATCATGAGGCGGACCGCGGGATCCTGATCTGCGGGACCGGGATCGGCATGGCGATCACGGCCAACAAGGTGCCGGGGATCCGTGCGACGACCTGTCATGACGAGGTGACGGCCGAGATCTGTCGGCGGCACAACGACGTCAATGTTCTCTGTCTGTCGGCCGATCTGGTCGGCGAGCAGCGGGTGCAGCGGATGGTGGAGGTCTGGTTGACGACGGAGTTCGACGGCGGACGACACGAGCGGCGCTTGTGCAAGATCGCCGACCTCGAACGCCAAGCCTGCCACGAATCGAACCCCAGCCCGTAGCCCGCGCCCTCCCCTGCCCGCGCTCTCCCAGCCCGCAGCGTCAGCAAGGGGTCTCCGCGCCCTCAATCTCCGCGCCCCCAATCTCCGCCCCCCCCAAACTCCGCGCCCCCAATCTCCTCCCGCTCCGTGCCCTCCCCTCGTCCGCCCTCCCCCTCGGACCGTTCCGCCATGGCTCGCATCGGCATCGTGACCGTTTCGGACCGTGCTTCGCGAGGGGAGTACGAGGACCTCGGCGGGCCGGCGATCGAGGCGTATCTGCGTGAGGTGCTGACGGTGGCATGGGAGCCGGTCCGGCGATTGGTGCCGGACGAGCGGCCGGCGATCGGCGCGGCGCTGATCGAGTTGATCGATGTCGAGCGTTGTTCGTTGGTGGTGACGACCGGCGGGACCGGCCCGGCGCCGCGCGACGTGACTCCGGAGGGGACGCGCGACGTGATCGAGAAGGAGCTGCCGGGGTTCGGCGAGCTGATGCGATCGGTCTCGCTGCAGTACGTCCCGACGGCGATTCTGTCGCGACAGACGGCGGGAGTGCGAGGGAGCGGGTTGATCGTGAACCTGCCGGGGCAGCCGCGAGCGATCGCGCAGTGTCTGGACGCGGTGATGCCGGCGATCCCGTACGCGCTCGACCTGATCGGCGGCGCGCGTCTGGAAACCGACCCGCAGCGTCTGGTCGCCTTCCGCCCCAAGAAGTAGTCCGCTCCGGTGCATCGTCGTGCGACCGCCCCCGGTCGCAGCGTTCATCGTAGTGCGACCGCCCCCGGTCGCACCGAATCGACGTAGCCCCGGCTCGTCCCGAGCCGCGGGGCGTGCGATGACGATACGGTTCACGCATCGGAGCTGGTTCAGCCCCTGGTATCGCGCGCTGCCGCGCGACGTTGCGAGGGGTGAAACCTGGAGGTCACGGCGGACCCCTGCGCTTGGCGCTTCGGGCTGACGAGCCGCGCGGCGTGCGATGACGATACGGTTCACGCATCGGAGCTGGTTCAGCCCCTGGTATCGCGCGCTGCCGCGCGACGTTGCGAGGGGTGAAACCTGGAGGTCACGGCGGACCCCTGCGCTTGGCGCTTCGGGCTGGGGAGACGCGGTGACGGCGGCCGGTCGCCTCCGTCATAATACGGGTTCGGCGTCATGACGACGCGGTTCGCACCCTCCACCCACGAGGAGGCCGATACCGATGGAGACCCCTCCTCGCACCACACCCTCCGCCGTCGATTTTCGACTCCTGTTCGAGTCGTCTCCGGAACCGTATCTGGTACTCGATCCGGAGCTCCGGATTGCGGCGGTCAACGACGCCTATCTTCGGGCGACGATGACCGAGCGCCAGGCGATTCTCGGTCGCACGATCTTCGACGTCTTTCCCGACAATCCTGCCGACCTCGGTGCGACCGGCACCGACAATCTCGGCGATTCGCTGCGGCGAGTCCTGTCGCAGCGCGAGTCGGACTCGATGGCCGTACAGAAGTACGACATCCGGCGGCCGGCATCGGCCGGCGGGGGATTCGAGGAGCGGTATTGGAGTCCGGTGAATCACCCGGTCTTCGGTCCGGACGGCGAGATCGTCCATATCATCCACCGCGCCGAGGACGTGACCGAGTTCGTCCGCCTGAAGCAACGCGGCAAGGAGCTGCAGGCTCTGACGGCGGAGCTGAAGAGTCACGGGGCGCAGATGGAGGACGAGATCTATCTGCGGGCTCAGGAGATCCAGGAGGCGAATCGGAGTCTGCGCGACGCGAAGCAGGAGCTCGAGAAGCGTGTGCGGGAGCGGACCGACGAGCTCGCGAGAGCGAACGAGGCGTTGCGTTCCGAGATCGAGCAGAGTCGGCGGCTCGAGGAGCAGATCCGTCGGGCGCAGAAGATGGAAGCGTTCGGGCAGCTCGCCGGCGGCATCGCACATGACTTCAACAACCTGCTCACCGCGATCAACGGCTTCAGCGAGTTGCTGCTGGCCGGGATGATCCCGTCGACCGCACAGGCGGACTACCTGCGCGAGATCCGCAATGCGGGCGAGCGAGCGGCAGCGCTGACGCGGCAGCTGCTGGCGTTCAGTCGCAAGCAGGTCCTGCAGCCGGTGGCTCTCGATCTCAACGTGCTGCTCGCCGATCTGTCGCGGATGCTGGACCGGCTGATCGGAGCGGACATCGACCTGCGGACGGTGCTCGATCCGCAGCTCGGTCGAGTGAAGGTCGATCCGGGACAGATCGAACAGGTGATCCTGAATCTGGTGGTGAACGCTCGGGATGCGATGCCCGGCGGCGGACGGTTGACGATCGAGACGCGCAACGTCGACGGGATCGAAGTGCCGTTCGGCAGTTCGGGCGAAGGGGGAGCGGAGGGGTACGTGTCGTTGTCGGTGACCGACGACGGAGCCGGCATCGACGCGGCGACCAAGGCGAAGATCTTCGAGCCGTTCTTCACGACGAAACCGGCCGGCGAAGGAACGGGACTCGGTTTGGCGGTCGTTCACGGGATCGTGCGACAGTCGGGAGGGACGATCGACGTGGAGAGCGAGCCGGGGCGTGGAAGCACGTTTCGGGTCTGCCTCCCTCGCTTCTCGGAGCCGGCGGTGAACGCCGCGTCGACGCCGGTGACGACGCCGATTCCGAGCGGGACCGAGACGATCCTGCTGGTGGACGACGAGGCGGTGGTGCGCGAAACGGCTCGCATCGCCTTGGAGGCGGTCGGCTATACGGTGCTGGTCGCGAGCGACGGCGAGGGGGCGTTGGCGAGTTGTCGCGCGCACGGAGGATCGATCGACCTGCTGATCACCGATGTGGTGATGCCGAGGATGAGCGGTCGGCAGCTGGTCGATCGCTTGCGAGACGTCGACCGCGACCTGCGCGTGCTCTACATGTCGGGCTACACGGACGATGCGATCATGCGAACGCGCATCGACGCGGGAGTCCCGTTCCTGCACAAGCCGCTGACGCCGTTGACTCTCTGCCGCAAGGTCCGGGAGGTGCTCGGCTGAAGCGGGGAGCCCGAGCGTCCGAATCGAGACACACCGGGGCCCTCGAGCGGCGCCGACCTATCGGAGGTCGAAGCCGGTTTCGGAAGCGAGGTAGGGAGAGGTGAGGCACGGCGGCGAGCGGCGGAACGGTTCGGCGTAGCCCCGGCTCGTCCCGAGCCGCGGGGCGAGCGATGACGAATCGGTTCACGCCTCGGAGCGTCTTCAGCTCGCGGTACCGCCCTGCCGCGCGTCGGGGACGACGCGAGCCTAAGGCGAGGCGCTGCGTCGGACGAGGGTCCGACCGTAGTGCGACCGCCCCCGGTCGCACCGAATTGACGTAGTGCGACCGCCCCCGGTCGCACCGGATTGACGTAGTGCGACCGCCCCCGGTCGCACCGAATCGACGTAGCCCCGGCTCGTCCCGAGCCGCGGGGCGTGCGATGACGA
>CAZZBI010000401.1:0-4164 GCA_964652385.1 uncultured Pirellulaceae bacterium
ATCTCGGTCGAAGTGCAGCTCGACGGCGTCGATGCACCGGCCGAGTTCAACGGGTCGCCGCAGGAAGAGATGGGGGCGTCGCTCAGCGGACGGATGTCCGACTTCGAGCTGGTCTTCCAGACCGACCTGCCGCTCTGGCCCGAGCAATGCGGCTCGCCGGTCCTCGACCTGGACGGGAAGGTGGTCGGCCTGAACATCGCGCGCAGCGGTCGCGTCCGGAGCTACGCGATTCCGTCGGGCAAGGCGAAGGAAGTGATCGACCAGATGCTCGCGACCGCGCGCGTGATGCTGTGAGTCGGATGCGAACCGGAGATGCTGCCGTGCCGAAGTCGTTGGGCCGCTGGGCGGAGCTTCTCCTCGATTCGGGTCGCTACTGGGAGCGGTTGCGGATCCCCTACAACCTGGTCCTCGCGACGCTGGCGCTGGCGTGCTGGGGAGGCGAAATCTTCTCGGGGCGACTGGTCGATCTGGTCGGCGGCATCGTCGTCCTGACGGTCTTCGGAATCGCCGCCAACCTCTGCTTCTGTGCGGCCTACCCGTTCGACTTGGCGTTCCAGGTGTTGCCGCTGGGGCGCTATCGCACTTACGCCCGCGGCATCCTCTTCGCGAGCGGCTTGCTCTTCGCTTCGGCCTGCGCGACCTACGTCCTGCTCGGCGATCACATGGCGTAGAGACGGTTTTCGGCCCATGTCGCATAGGCGCCGTTTCGCAGACGCCTCGATCGAGTTCGGAGCGTTTCAGCCTCCGACGTCTTCGCACCGATCGTCAGGAACGACGAGCGAGTCGTCGGCGGCGTCGCGCGAGCTGCCGGCTGCGGCGCCGGAGCCGACTTCCTCTTCGACCAGGATCGTGTCGTCGTGTTCGTAGCCGGGGGCGCAGCAACAGAGCAGCCGCAGCGCGACGTCGCCGACGTTCGTCAGCTTGTGGATCGCTCCGGGAGGAATCGCGATCGCGTCGCCGGGACCGACCAGGCGCGACTGGTCGTCGATCGCCATCAGACCGGTCCCCTGAAGCAGAAAGTAGATCTCCTCGGTGTTCGGATGGCGGTGCGCGGTCGTCGCTCCGCCGATCGGAATCCGCGCCTCGGCCAGACTCTGGCGGCGGATCGACGAATTGCGATGAGCCAGCAGTTCACGGATCTCCGATCCGTCCTTGGTGATGAACGGGGTGACCGAATCGAGGCGAACGACATCCATCAGGCGGACTCCGGAGATCGGCGGGTCGGGCAGAGGTGCGCGGGGATCACGCCGGTGAGTTGCAGGGAGAGCGGCGAGGGGGACGTTCGAGGTGCGGCGACGAGAGGACGACGCGAGGGGCGGCGACCGCCGCGAACGGCGCGGTCAGGAGCGCTGATACGGTTCGGCGCCGGGGCGCCAGACGCCGATCAGCGCGGGGGGATAAGGTCGGAACCGCCACGTCTCCCACTCCGGAAACCAGCTCGGGTCGAGCGTATCGGGAGCCTCGACGAGCAGGACGCTCCCCTCGGGCGCGCCATGCATCGTCCGCTCGATCAGCTCCTTGAGCTCCGCGCCGCGGGAGCGGAAGAGATCGTAGGGGGGGCAGAAGAAGACGACCCAGGCGGGGTCGACAGGAGGGGCTGACGTGAGCCATTCGCGGAGCCAGAAGAAGCCGTCGGCCGAATCGACCGAAGCGCGGTCCGCGATGCCGAGCGTCTCGAGATTGTCGCGGATGATCCGCGCCGTCGGATGATGCCGCTCGACGAAGTGAGCGTGACTCGCACCCCGGCTGAGCCCTTCGATCCCGACGGCGCCGGTGCCGGCGAAGAGATCGATGACGCGCCGCTCGGGAAGCCAACCGCCGACCAGATTGAAGATCGCTTCGCGCGTCGCGTCCTTCATCGGCCGAGTCCGCGGGTCGCCGCTGTAGCGGATCTTGCGGCCGCGAAACTCGCCGCCGACGACTCGCATCTCGGACTCGACCGGCTCCGGTCGGCGAAGATCGGGATCGAACGACGCCCCGCGGTCGCCGCTCTTCTTCCCCTTGCCGCGTCCCCCGCGGCTTCCGCCCGATCCCGCGTCGCGCGATCCCCCCGGCGAATCGGCCGAGGGACCGGAGCGGCGTCCTTTCGGACCTGAGCGATCGGCGTGTCCCATAAGCGGTTCGGCAAGCTCGAGTGTCGGAGGGGCGATGGGGGAGGGAAGGGGATCGGACGACCTGATCGGGGCCTCGAACCGCTCCCCGACGGTCCGTTATACTGACCGATCCCAGTCGGCGGAACGGGCAAGGCAAACCTCCCGAGGCCGGTCGACGTAATCGTCAGGGCGATCGTTCGACGATCGGAACGACGAAATCATCCGCGAGGATTCGATGGCGACCTACCGGTGGGATCACGCGACTCGATGGATCGGGGGGCGTTGGCGAGTCGTCGCCACGACGGCAGCGATCGCCGGCTCGCTCGCCTTGCCGTTCGGCCTCGCCCCGCGTTCGACGCCCGGTCAGGAGACGCCTGCGTCCGACCCCCCCGCGTCTGAGACGACGACCGACGCGCCGGCAGCTCCTGCCGAGTCGATCGGACCTCAAACCGGCGACGACAGGCCGACCGGCGGCGATGAGCCGACCGGCGCCGCCGGGACGCCGGCGTCGGTCCCTTACTTGCCGACCGAGCCGTTCGACTTTCCGGTGGCGAGCGAACCGACCGCCGGTCTCGACCCGCTCGCTCCCGAGCAGCTGGCGACGGTGCGCGAGGAGTTCGAGTCACGGTCGCGCGAGCTGCGCGACCTCTTCAAGCGACTGTACATCCTGCAGCATCAGTTCAGGTTCGCGCTGAATCAGGACGAGGTTCGCGAGATCCAGAACGAGTTCGCCGAGAAGCAATCGGCCGGCGAAAGGCTGCTGCTCGAATTGCAGGATCGAGCCGCGCGGATCTACGCGACGGAACCGAGTCGTGACGGCGTGATGTATCGCTTCCTGCTGTCGGCGATTCTCGACGACGCGGAAAAGCAGCGCGCCTGGACCTCGTACCGCAATATCCTGCTGCTGCGCAAGACGGTCGGACTGGCGGACGCGATCAAGCCGATCTCGTCGCTCCAGGCGTTTCGCTGCGGTCAGTTCCAGGAGTTCATCGATTTCCTGTCGACCGCCGATCCGAGCACCTTCGACGACAAGCATCGTGAAGCGGCCATGATGCTCGAGATGGCCGTTCCGGCTTGGGAGCGGGAAAAGGCGTTCCGCCGTCAGGATGCCGAGGCGGGGAACCTGCCGCGGGTCCGCATGACCTTGTCGACCGGCGTCGTCGAGATCGAGTTGTACGCCGATCAGGCGCCGATGACGGTCGCCAACTTCATCGAACTGGTCGACGCCGGTTTCTACGACGGCCTGACCTTTCATCGGGTCCTCCCCGGCTTCGTCGCGCAAGGAGGCTGTCCGAACGGGGACGGCATGGGGGGGCCGGGGTACTTCATTCCCTGCGAATGTTTCGAAGAGAATGCCCGCGGACATTTCCTCGGGACGCTCAGCATGGCCAACACCGGCCAGCGCGATACCGGCGGCTCGCAGTTCTTCTTCTGCTACGGGCCGCTCCAGCCGCTCGACGGCAAGCACACCGCCTTCGGTCGAGTCGTCTCGGGGATGGAAGCGGTGGAGCGACTTGCGCCGATCGATCCGCAGAAGCTCGAGGGGACCGAAGTCCCCGATACGATCATCAAGGCGGAAGTGATCCGCCGCCGCGAAGGCCTGCCCACCGTCCGCAAGCTGAACGGGGGCTGACCGGAAGTCTGACCGGACGATCGATCTGCTCGCATCGGCCGCCCCCCGCCGCCGCGACGACTCGCTCGTCGAGCGATGCCGAGCGGCGAATCGGCCGCCCGACGGATGCCCCCCTGACGCGAACCCACTCGACGACCGCCGCACTCCGAAGCGGCCCCGCTCAGTACGGAGACGAACGCGATGGAAACGAAGAACGGAACGGGACTCCGCAACGGATCGGGTCGCCATGCCCGCTCGAACGAACGAACGCTTCGGCCTGCGATCTTGCTGATGCTCGTCGCGTGGCTGGTCGGATCCGGACTCGGCGGGCTCGCGCCGCTGTCGGCTCAGGACGAAGGAGAAGCGTTTCGACAGGTGCATGAGCGCTGGAACGCGGCGAATGCGGAGCTGGAGCGGATGGGCGAGAAGAAGGTCGACAATCTGCTGGCGGGCATCGAG
>CAZZBI010000401.1:4174-4418 GCA_964652385.1 uncultured Pirellulaceae bacterium
ATCGGACCGCGGCCCCGGGCGATCTTCCCGCGCTGCGGGAATCGCTGCTGGCTCAGTTCGCTCGCATCAAGGAGATGGTCCCCGAGTTGCGTCAGACGGCGGCCGCGGCCTTTGCCGCTCAGCCGGGAGCCGAGCCGGCGGTGGTCGACGTGCTGATGCGTCTTGCCGCCACCGACCTGCAGGAAGACCGTCTCGAACGGGGACGCGAGCTGATCGAACTGCTGCGCAGTGCGCAGCTCGAGAT
>CAZZBI010000402.1:0-4392 GCA_964652385.1 uncultured Pirellulaceae bacterium
TCTTTCCGGACGGCCAGATCGCGGCGCCGATCGTCGAAGAGGCGATCGCCGAGGACGTGATCCGGATCGAACAGCAGGTCGCCACCAAGGTCGACATCATCCGAGGGGTCGGACGGCCGCTGAGCGTGACGCCATTCAACACCAGCGGCCGCCGCACGATCGTACTGGCCGGAGCGGACGGACCGCGCGAGTTCGTCCAAGGCATCACCAAGATCACGCCGACCTACTGCGTGCTCGAGTCGCTGTCGATGAGCGGCTTCAATGCGCAGTGGGAGTCGAAGGTCGCGACGGCGACCATCCCGCGCGAGATCCTCTCGGCCGTCATCCGACGTCAGATCGACGAGACGAATCCGAACGAAAGGATGAAGGTCGTGCAGTTGCTGATCGAGGCGGAACGCTATCGGGACGCGGTGATCGAGCTCGAACAGGTTCTGGACGACTTCCCCGATCTGACGGAAAAGCGGGCGCTCGTCGACCTGCTCCGCCAGTCGTACGCCCGGCAGATTCTGGGAGAGATCCGACTGCGGCGCGATGCCGGACAGGTGCGTCAGGCCGCAGCGATGCTGCGACAGTTTCCCAAGGTCGGGATCGCCGGCGACCTGCTCGGTCAGGTTCTCGAACTGCAGCAGGAGCAGAACCGAGAGCTCGATCTGATCGAACGGCTCCGGACCGACCTCGCGGCGCTCGTCGAGCAGGCGGCGCAAGGGACGACTCTGGAGTCCGATCAGCTCGAGACGTTGAAGCAGATCACCGACGAGATTCGCGAGCGACTCTCGCTCGCCAACGTCGCACGCCTCGCGGGCTTCAACCAGTTCCGTTCCGATCCGGCACACACGATCGATCAGAAACTCGCCTTCGCCGTTTCGGGATGGCTGCTCGGCGAGGCGGACCTGGCGGGGAACCTGCCGCTGGCGCTCGACCATGTGACGACCCGCAAGCTGGTCCGCGACTATCTCGAGGCGCGTCTGCCCCACGAGAGGCAAGCGATTCTCGAGCGGCTGGACGGACAGGAAGGAGCCGACGTCGCGACGATCGCTCGCCTTGCTTCGCAGCTGACCGCTCCGGTCGGAGTCATCGATTCGGTCGCGACCGAAACGGACGTGCCGGGTTGCTTCGACATCGCGATGGAGGGAGACCGCGCCTTTCGTTACCGGGTCCAACTCCCTCCCGAATACGACCCCGATCGTCGCTACCCGGTCATCGTCACGCTCAATGGCGATCGGCTGCCGGGAGACCAGATCGACTGGTGGGCAGGCCCGTATGACGCCCGCGGGGGCTCGGGCCAGCGAGTCGGCCAGGCGACTCGATACGGCTACATCGTGATCGCTCCCGAATGGCGCCGAGCCGAGCAGTGGTCGTACGAGTACACGCCGCTCGAACATGCGCGCGTTCTCGATGCGCTGCGTGACGCGCGGCGCCGATATGCCGTCGACTCGGACCGGATCTTCATCAGCGGTCATTCGGCCGGCGGGGATGCCGCTTGGGACATCGCCGTCTCGCACCCCGATCTCTTCGCCGGTTTGGTCGGCATCACTGCCTCAGCCGACAAGTACGTCAACCACTACCGCAACAACCCGATCGGGAAGCTGTCGATGTACTTCGTCCACGGCGAGTTCGACCACCAGCGGATGTCGTCGAATCGCCTGGTCTGGAACGAGTACCTGAAGAAGGACGACTGCGACGTGCTCGTGGTCGAATACAAGGGGCGCGGGCATGAACACTTCCAGGAAGAGCTGCTCCGCATCTTCGAATGGATGCAGGTCCACCGCCGTCCCGCCGCTCCGACCGAACTGAAGTTCGAGGCGATGCGTCCTTGGGACAACTTCCTCTGGTGGCTCGAAGTGAACGACATGCCGGCCGCCACCGTCGCCGATCCGGTCGAATGGCCGCTGTCGAACAAGTCGGCGGGGCGCTACGAAGCGAGAATCGTCGCGGAACGGAACCAGATCCTGATCGCCGATTGCCCGGCAGCTCGGGCAACGGTCTGGCTCGCTCCGGGCCCGCTGACGCCCGGCTCCGCGATCGAGATCAACTTTCGCGGAACCCGCGTCCGGTCGACGTTCGAACCGAGTCGTGAGGTGCTGTTGGAGGACATTCGGTCGCGGGCCGAGCGGAAACATCCGTTCTGGGCGCGGATCGACCTCCCGCAAGGACGCCCCTGAACCGACACGAGCGGCCGGTTCCGCGGCCCCAGGTGACGCGGCAGTGGACCATTCGCTTCGCGGCGGCTTGCCGGGCGAGCGAGAGCATCGGCCGATCCGCCCATCCGACGGACCGATCGTCGGACGGACCGAGGGCCCGCGCGATCACCGCGCTGCGGTGATCGGCGCTCCGCCGCGATCGGGAACCACGCCCGAGACTCAACGTTTCGGAGCGAGAATCCCGCCGGTCACGAACCATCCGTCCTGCTCGACACTCAGCGCCCAACCGCTCGGATGGAGTCGAGGGGCCACGACGGCGTCGAAGTCTTCGGGCAGGGAGGTCGCCTGAATCTGTCGGCGGCGAACGGTTCCGGTTTCGGTCCCGTCGATCAGCCGGAGCATCCGCTCGACGAACGTGTCCGAACCGGTCAACTCGTCGCGGCGCATCAGCTCGTACGTCAGACGATAGATCCGATCGGGGCGACCGTATCGGACCAGCGTGGCTCCTCCCGGCAGCCGATCGCCGATCAGGATCATCACGTCCGCAAAATCGGGGTCGGCGACCAGCGGGGCAGTCCCGCGACGCGCAATCACCTCGGCCAGATAGGCGACGTCGTTCGACGCGAGCAGTTCGCCGTCGACCAGCGCGAACGCTTCCATCAACGGAGGCTTCTCGGGACTCGGCGGGGCCTCGCCGGTGTTGCCGTCCAGGATGTTGCCGACCGGATCGTCGACCTGATCAGGCGGGACGTACTTCCAGGCGATCGATGCGCCGGTCATCGGTTCGGGCTCGTACCCCTCGACCGCCATCAGGTTCGACAGGTGCTCCAGAATCCGCTCGGGGCGAGCGACTCGGGTCGAGAGCAGGAGCTTCTCCCCTTCCGCGGTCAGCGGGGGGACGATCTCGGTCGAGAACGTGAAGCCGGGGCCGATCTCGGCGGCCAACAGACGAAAGTCGATCGGGCGATCGGTCTGGATCCGAAAGTCGTTCAGGATCTTGGCGAAGGCCCCTTCCTTGTTCGTCACGCGATCGACGAGCGGATCGGCCGCGCCGATCGTCTGGGCGAACGGCCAGTTACCGGCGATCATCGAGGCGGCCGCACCGGACACGTAGGCGCTCGGCGCGATCTGCTCGTCGCTGGGAACGAGCGGCAGCATGCGTGCCGACTGAAGCAGCGACGCGTCCAGACCGGCCGCTCCGGGGACGACCGCGAAGGTCTGGTATTCGACGTCGAACGCCCCGCTGGCGAACCGCAGATCGCCGCCGATACCGCTGATCTCGGCAAACCCGGTCTCGGCCATCGCATCCAGATACTTGAAGATCGGAGCAGGAATGCTCTGCTCGCGCTTGATCGCTGCGGCCAGGCGAAAGGGATCGATGTGCCAGCGGAGGTGAGCGGCGGCGGCGGTTCGAGTCGTCGCCAGACGCTGATCGATTCGGGCATAGGCCGGCTGCTCCGCGAGCGATCCGATCCCTGCTTCGCCCGCCATGCGGCGGAGGACCTGATCGGTCGCGACCGGATCGGAGCCGACGACGATCCAGCCGGCGTGCTCGACGAGCTGGATCTGCGGCAGACGGATCTGTCCGGGGCGCGGCTTGAGCGTGAACGAACGGACCGTCGCACCGAATCGCTGCTGAGGCGGATTCTCGCGAGCCGCACGGCGTTCGAGATCCGCGACGATCCGCCCCAACAAGTCGCGGGCTTCGGCCTGTCGTCCGTCGACGTCGACCACCAGAATCGAACCGGCTCCGTTCTCGATCGGCAGGAGAGCCAGTCCGATCTCGCCCGTCCGAACTCCCTTGAGATCGTCGAGCGTCAGCCCTCCTTCGGCGAGACGCCCCGCCAACCGTTCTTCGAGCTGGCGTTTCAGGTCGTCGAAGAACGGACGGCATCGCTCGTCGGCCGCCAGTGCGCCGAGGTCGGTCGCCTCGAAGCCGGCCACCATCGCCTGCATGTCAGGGACCGACACGAAAGCGAGCGTATCCGGAGGGAGAAGCCGATCGGCTCGCGGACGTTGACGAGCTGCGAGAGGAGAGGAAACCGCGAACGCGAGGAACGAAACGACGATGCCGGCGAGTACCGGAACGAGCGTTCGACCTCCTGTCGACATGCCGGCGCGATCAGCCATCCGCTCCACGTCTTCCCTCCTCCTGCAATTCCGAACCGAGCGACCGAATGACCTCCGATCGCGCGAGCCCCGCTCCGCCGGCCCGCATTCAGGGGATCCGAGTCGCCGGGGACATAGGGAT
>CAZZBI010000403.1:0-1225 GCA_964652385.1 uncultured Pirellulaceae bacterium
CTCGCATTCGCCCCGCGCCCTCAACAGCCCGAAGCGCCAAGCGCAGGGGTCCCCGTGACCCCGAGCCCCCGTGTCTCGAGGTAGGCCCGCGTCGTCCCCGACACGCGGCAGTGCGACGGCGCCGTTCACGGCACTTCGCAGCTCCAGCGGTATCGACATCGCACGCCCGCGGCTCGGGACGAGCCGGGGCTACGCGCTCTCGCATTCGCCCCGCGCCCTCAACAGCCCGAAGCGCCAAGCGCAGGGGTCCCCGCGCCCCCGCGACCCCGTGTCTTGAGTGTTGGCCCGCGTCGTCCCCGACGCGCGGCAGTGCGACAGCGCTGTTCGCGACACTTCGCAGCTCCAGCCGTATCGACATCGCACGCCGTGGCCCCGGGCTCTCCGAGCCCGAGGTCGGGTGGATGCCGACGCCGCTCACGCTGCGAAGCTCATTCGATATCGGGACGAAACCCTGCCTCGGCCACGGAGTGGCCGGGCCCACGCGCATCGCGTTGCCCAGACGTTGGCCCGCGTCGTCCCCGACGCGCGGCAGTGCGACGGCGCCGTTCGCGACACTTCGCGGCTCCAGCGGTGTCGTCATCGCACGCCCGCGGCTCGGGACGAGCCGGGGCTACGCACGGTGCCGACGCCACTGGCGCTGCGAAGCTCATTCGGTATCGGGACGAAACCCTGCCGCGGCCACGGAGTGGCCGGGCCCACGTGCATCGCGTTGTCTCGACCTCAATCGCCGAACAGGTTCCCGAGCCCGCCGAGGACCGATCCTTCACCGGTGCGTGTTCCGCCCATCGACGGAGCGCAGCTGATGATCCGATCGGCCAGTCGCGAAAACGGCAGACTCTGCAGCAGCACGGTACCGTGCCCCGAGATCTTGGCCAGGAAGAGCCCTTCGCCTCCGAAGATCATCGACTTCAGGCCGCCGGCGCGCTGGATGTCGTAGCTCAGCCCTTCCGTGAACGCGACCAGACAGCCGGTGTCGACCAGCAGCGACTCGCCGTTGAGCTGCTTCGAGATGACGGTCCCTCCGGCATGAATGAACGCCTTGCCGTCCCCCTCGAGCTTCTGCAGGATGAACCCTTCGCCGCCGAAGAAGCCGGCGCCGAGCTTCTTCTGAAAGGCGATGCTCACCTTGGTGCCGAGTGCGGCGCAAAGGAACGCGTCCTTCTGACAGGTCAGGCGACCGCCGATCCGATCCAACTCGATCGGAACGATCTTTCCCGGATACGGC
>CAZZBI010000403.1:1235-4377 GCA_964652385.1 uncultured Pirellulaceae bacterium
ACGCGACTTTCCGCTTGCCCGCATGAGTCGAGTTGGTGAAGTGCGTCATGAAGATCGACTCGCCCGTCAGCATCCGCTTGCCGACCGACAGGAGCGCCGACATGATCCCCTGATTCGCCTGCGAGCCGTCTCCCATCTTCGCTTCGTAGGTGATCCCTTCCTCCATGTAGTTCATCGCTCCCGCCTCGGCGATCACCGTCTCGCCCGGATCGAGTTCGATCTCGACGATCTGCAGTTCGTTGCCGAAGATCTGGTAGTCGATTTCGTGGGATCGCGTCACGGTCGGTCTCCGATCGGGAATGAGACGAGACGGGTTCGACGAAGGTTTCGGGATTCGTCCGGACCGCGAAGATATTCGCTGCCGACGCCCGAGGAAATGCGCCTCCGGGGGTCCGGCGTGGAGAGCAAGACGCGGAAGCCGCAGCGTTGACGCGGTGGGGGGCGTGGGGCGTAAACCGACGCGGCACCCTGCGTAGCCCCGGCTCGTCCCGAGCCGCGGGCGTGTGAGACTTCGACAACGATCACGCTGCGAAGTTTCGCGAACGGCGCTGTCGCACTGCCGCGCGTCGGGGACGACGCGGGCCTACGCCGAGGCACGGGGTCACGGGGACCCCTGCGCTTGGCGCTTCGGGCTGGTGGGGTCACGGGGACCCCTGCGCTTGGCGCTTCGGGCTGATGGGGACACGGGGACCCCTGCGCTTGGCGCTTCGGGCTGGTGGGGGCGCGGGGCGAATGCGAGAGAGAGGCCGGGGGCGTTCACATCGCGAAGCTGTCGGCGACGCTTTGCGGGGCGGGGGCGTATTCGAGCGGTTCCATGCTCGCGCCGGCTCGCCCCTGGCTCAGGCTGCGCATCGCCCCGCTGTAGCCGAACAGTTCCGCCAACGGCGCGTGCGCTTCGATCGTCGTCAGTCCGCCTCGGTTGTCCGTCTCGACGATCCGGGCGCGGCGCTGAGCCAGGTCGCCGACGAAGTCGCCGTAGTACTCGTCGGGCGTCGTGATGGCGAGCTTCATGATCGGTTCGAGCAGCACCGGCTTGGCCTGCCGCAGTCCTTCCTCGAACGCCTGAGCCGCCGCGATCGAGAAGGCCATCGCGTTGGACTGCTCGAGACTCATCTCGCCGCCGATCAGCGTCACCTTCATGTGGACCAGCGGGAAGCTGCCGATCGGACCTCCTCCTTCGGCTCGCGAGCGCAGCTCGCTCATCGCCGCTTCGACATATTCCGGCGTCAGCGATTCGTCGAAGATCGCATTGCTGCAACGGACCTTCGGATCGGCCGGGAACGGCTCCATCCGGATCCGGACCTTGGCGAAGAGCTGCTGTCCGGCGACCTGGCGATGACACTCGCCGGTCACTTCGACCTTCCCTTCGATCGTCTCGCGGTACGAGACGCGCGGCTTGTGGACCTTGACGTCGAGCGCGAAATCGCGGAGCAGTCGATTCTTGATCACTTCCAGATGGAGCTCGCCCATTCCCGCGATCAGCGTCTGACCGGTCTCCTCGTTCTCGGCCGCCTTGAAGGTCGGGTCCTGCCGCTTGAGCATCTCGAGCGTCTCGGCCAGCTTCTTCCGCTCGGCGGTCGTCGACGGCTCGATCGCCATTTCGATGACGGTCTGCGGAAAGCTGATGCTCTCCAGTCGGATCGGCGCTCGCGTCTCGCAGAGCGTATCGCCGGTCACCGCGTAGCGCGGCCCGATGACTCCGACGATATCGCCGGCTCCGACCTGGTCGACCTGCCCGTCCCGCTCCTTGCGCGAGGCGTGGATCTGCCAGAGCTGCGCGACGTTCTCTTTCTTGTCGGTCCCGGGGACCAGCACGCGCGAGTTCGCCTTGAGCACTCCCGAATAGACGCGAAGCCAATAGAGGTCGCCCGTCTTGGCCGGCAGGATCTTGAAGACCAGGCCGCAGAACGGCTCGTCGAACGACGCCTTGCGCGACTCGGCCTTTTCCTTCTTGTCGGTCGGGTCGATGCCCGCGACCGGCGGGATGTCGAGCGGCGAGGGGAGGAACTTCGCGACGGCGTCGAGCAGCGGCTGGACGCCGATCCCGTGCAGTGCCGACCCGCAGAGGACCGGCTGGATCTTGCGAGCCAAGGTCGCTTCGCGCAGCGTCCGGACGATCAGCTCTTCGGGAATCGGACTCTCGGCCAGAGCCAGATCGGTCATCTCGGGGCTGTGGTCATAGAGCGCGTCGAGCATCGCCTCGCGCCACGTCTCGGCATCCAGCCGCTGCTCGTCCGGGATCTCGCCGACCGAAAACTCGCGCCCGTCCGACTCGGGGACGTACGTGATCAGCTTCATGGCGATCAGGTCGATGACGCCGCGGAACGGATCGTTGAC
The DNA here is from genome assembly GCA_964652385.1 of uncultured Pirellulaceae bacterium. Taxonomy (GTDB): domain Bacteria; phylum Planctomycetota; class Planctomycetia; order Pirellulales; family Pirellulaceae; genus UBA11682. The sequence goes on from CAZZBI010000403.1 coordinate 3,573, forward strand.
GTGCGGCGGGCCTTGGCCGAGCGGAATCTCGATCGGCACCGGCACGGCCTGCAGCCGGTCGCGCATCTGGCCGAGGACCCGTTCGAAGTCGGCTCCTTCGCGATCCATCTTGTTGATGAACGCGACGCGCGGCACCTGATACTTGTCCGCCTGCCGCCAGACCGTCTCGCTCTGCGCCTCGACCCCTTCGCGCGCACTGAAGACGACGACCGCTCCGTCGAGCACTCGCAGACAGCGTTCGACCTCGGCGGTGAAGTCGACATGCCCCGGCGTATCGAGCAGATTGACCGTCACTTCCTTCCAGGGGAACGTGACGCAGGCGGCGTAGATCGTGATGCCGCGTTCCTGCTCTTCGACGTTGTCGTCGGTCGTCGTCGTCCCATGATCGACTCGTCCGACCTTGTGCTTGGCCCCGCTCAGGAAGAGCATCCGCTCGGTGACCGTCGTCTTGCCGGCGTCGATGTGAGCGATGATCCCGATGTTCCGCAGCGTATCGATGCGTCGTGTCATGAGTCGGTCGGTCCTTCGGAGTCGGTCGCCGCGGCAGAGCGGTCGGAAGACGAGTTTCGGGCGGGAGCGGTCGAGCGAGCAGAGGCTCAGGGAGCAGCGAACGAGCGGGGCGTACGGGAATCGAGAACGGATCGCGGCGGGGGAGCGGACCGAGTCGGAATTGGCGGCAGCGCAACAAAAAAACCGCGGCAGGGTAACCCGGTGCCGCGGTTTTCCGTTCGGATTCGACTCACCAGGCGAAGTGAGCGAACGCCTTGTTGGCGTCGGCCATGCGGTGCGTGTCGTCGCGCCGAGT
>CAZZBI010000404.1:0-4347 GCA_964652385.1 uncultured Pirellulaceae bacterium
GTGGTCGATGGGGGACGTCGAGGCGGCGGGGCTGCTGAAGATGGACTTCCTCGGCCTGCGGAACCTGACGATCCTCCGCAAGGCGGTCGATCTGATCACGACGTCGCGCGGCGAGACGGTCGATCCGCTGAAGTTCCCGTTGGACGATGCCGAGACGTTCGCGCTGCTGCAGCGCGGCGAGACGAAGGGGGTGTTCCAGCTGGAAAGCGGCGGCATTCGCGACCTGCTGCAGAAGATGAAGCCGGACCACTTCCGCGACATCATCGCCACCAACGCGCTCTACCGCCCCGGGCCTCTGGAAGGAGGCATGGTGCAGGACTACATCGACGTCAAGCGCGGACGCAAGCCGGCGGAGTATCTGCATCCGGTGCTCGAGGAGATCCTGGCCGAGACCAACGGCGTCATGGTCTACCAGGAACAGGTGATGCGGATCCTCAATCGTCTGGGGAAGATTCCGCTCGCCGCCGCCTACACCTGCATCAAGGCGATCAGCAAGAAGAAGGAATCGCTGATCGCGAAGAACCGGGACCTCTTCCTGGACGGCGCCGTCGAAAACGGCCTCGATCGGAAACAGGCCGAAGCGTTCTGGGAGATGATCATCAAGTTCGCGGGCTACGGCTTCAACAAGAGCCACTCGACCGCCTACGCGCTGATCGCCTACCAGACGGCCTACCTCAAGGCGCACTATCCGGTCGAGTTCATGGCGGCGCTGCTCAGCGGCGACATCCCGGGACGGAACTTCACCAAGAAGGACGCCCTGGTCGAGCACATCGAAGACTGCGAGCGGATGAAGATCAACGTCGTTCCCCCCGACGTCAACCGCTGCGACGTCGACTTCTCGGTCGCAGGGGGCGAGATCCTGTTCGGCCTGGCGGCGGTCAAGGGATGCGGCGGCGGCGCGAGCGAAGCGATCGTGCGCGAGCGGACCGCGCGAGGCCCCTTCAAGGACCTGTTCGACTTCTGCGAGCGGGTCGAGACGAGCGCGTGCAACCGGACGGCGATCGAGACGCTGATCAAGGCGGGCGCGTTCGATGCGTTCGGCGCCCGTCGCGCTCAGCTCTCGGCCGTGCTCGACAAGGCGCTGCAGTCGGGAGCCAAGAAGCAGGCCGATCTCAAGGCGGGGCAGAAGAGTCTGTTCGGCGATCTCGAGGACGAGCCGGTGGCCAAGGGGGCCAAGGACGCGTCGCTCCCCGACATCCCCGAGTGGGAAGAGCGCGAACGTCTGGGGTACGAAAAGGAAGTGCTCGGCTATTACCTGTCGAGTCACCCGCTGGCGCAGTACGAACGGCAGCTCTCGACCTTCTGCTCGCACACCACCGGCAGCGTCAAGGGAGTCAAGGATCGCGAAGAGGTCTATCTGGGCGGCATGGTCGCGTCGATCAAGCACGCGCACGTCAAGAAGGTGCGGGAGCCGGGCGCTCCGACTCGCTACGTCATGTTCGATCTGGAGGACATGGAGGGAGCGATCCGCTGCATCCAGTGGCCGACCGAGTTCGCCGTCAGCGGATCGCTGATTCAGGCCGACGCCATTCTCGTGCTGCGAGGGGTGCTCGATCGGCGCGGCGGGGACGAAGCGAATCTGGTGGTGAACGAGGTCTTTCAGCTCGCCGACCTCGAGCAGAAGTTCACGACCGGCATCCGAATCGTGCTCGACGAAGGGCATCAGGTCGGTCTGCGCGAGATTCACGAAGTGGTCCGCGGCTATCCCGGAGATCGAGCGCTGCACCTGGTGATGCGTCTGGCCGACGGACGCCAGGTCGAAGTCCGCTCGAACCGGATCCGGATCGATCTGCAGGACGAGCTGATCGAGCGGCTTCGCGAGCTGCTCGGCCACGGCAACGTCCACATGATCATCGAACGCCCCAAGCCGTCGAAGGAGACGCCTCAGCGGACCTTCCAGCGGCGCAGCTGACGCGCCGAAGTCGGGGCGCGCAGCGACATGCCGTCAGCGGCGCCCCTCCGAGTCGTCTCTGCGTAGGCCCGCGTCGTCCTCGACGCGCGGCCGCGAAACGTCGGGGTTGCAAGCGTGCGCGCAGCGCGATCGACGACGCCTGACGATCAAACGGAGGACCCCTGTGCTGGGCGCTGAGGGCTGTGGGGGCGCGGAGGCACGGAGACCCCTTGCTGACGCTGCGGGCTGGGGAGGCCGCGGAGGCACGGAGACCCCTGCGCTTGGCGCTACGGGCTGGGGAGGCGCGGAGGCACGGAGACCCCTTGCTGACGCTGCGGGCTGGGTCGGGTGCGTCCGATTCGCTACAGCACGGTCGCGATGGCGTCGCACAGGCGGTCGAGGTTGCCGCGAGTGATCCCGGCGACATTGATCCGGCCGCTGCCGACGATGTAGATGCCGTACTCGCTCTTCAGGCGATCGACCTGCATCGGCGTCAGCCCCGAGAAGCTGAACATGCCGAGCTGGTCCGCGATGAACGAGAAGTCGCGGTTCGGTACCCGAGCGGCCATGGCGGCGACGAACGCCTGGCGCATCGCGTGGATCCGCCGCCGCATCGCCGCCAGCTCGTCGTGCCACTGCGCGGTCAGGGCCGCGTCGCCGAGAATCTCGGCAACGACCGCGGCACCGTGGATCGGCGGGTTCGAGTAGTTGGCTCGAACGCACGCCTTGGCCTGGCTGCCGGTCGCCTTCGCCGCTTCGGCATCGCTCGCGACGATCGTCAGCGCGCCGACTCGCTCGCCGTAGAGACCGAAGTTCTTCGAGCACGAACTGCAGATCAGCGTCTCGCCCGACTCGGCCAGCCTCCGCACGCCGACGACATCCTCGTCCAATCCGCGACCGAACCCCTGGTAGGCACAATCGAGGATCGGGAGCAGCCCTCGCTCGCGTACGAAGTTCGAGATCCGCTCCCACTGAGCCGCGTCGGGATCGATCCCCGACGGGTTGTGGCACGAGGCGTGAAGGAGCAGGGCATCGCCGGGGCGAGCGGTCTCGAGCGTGCGGAGCATCGCGTCGAGATCCAGACCGGTCCCGGCGGCATCCAGATAGGGATGCGATGCGGTCAGCAGCCCGGCCGCCTGAAAGATCTGCGGATGGTTCGGCCAGGTCGGTTGGCTGATCCAGACGGTGGCGCCGGGAAACTGCCGACCGATCAGATCGGCGGCGATCCGCAGCGCTCCGGTTCCTCCCGGACTCTGCACCGCCGCGACACGCGACTCGGCGAGCGCCGCCGAACCGGTTCCGAGCAGCAGCTCGGCGGTGCGGCGCCGGAACTCGACGTGGCCGTCGATGCCCAGGTAGTTCTTGTTCGTCTCTCGTTCGAGCAGTCGCCGCTCCGCTTCCTTGACGCAGGCGAGCATCGGCGTCCGCCCGTCGTCGTCCTGAAAGACGCCGACCGACAGGTTGATCTTGTCGGTCCGCGGGTCGTTGCGGAACGCCTCGCCCAGGCCGAGGATCGGATCGGGAGGGGCCGCCTGAATCAGCTCGAACATCGCGAGGGTTCCGTCGCGGCGATGCGAACGGAGCGGTTCGCAAGGCCGACCAGAGGAGCGCCGGCGTCGCGAGCGGTCGTAGGACCTCGCGACGCTCGACCCTCGAGGCACTGCCGGAACCGCTCGCCGGAGGGTCGTGCGGCAAGCGGAGATGCCTCGGTTTTTCGAGGCCTGGACAATCTATCGGGGGCGCCGGGAATCGTCCAGGACGTCCCCCGGTCGCACTGGATTGACGTAGTGCGACCGACCCCGGTCGCACCGGTTCGCCGTAGTGCGACCGACCCCGGTCGCACCTCCGAAAGCCCTAATCCTTGTGGGCCCGGCCACTCCGTGGCCGAGGCAAGGTTTCGTCGCGCTGCCGGACGAGCCCCGAAGCGTGATCGGCGTCGAAGTCCACCCGACCTCGGGCTCGGAGAGCCCGGGGCCACGTCTCGCGACCGTCCCCGGTCGCACTAGGATTCGAACCGAGGCACGGAGTACCCCTGCGCTTGGCGCTTCGGGCTGGGAGGGCACGAAGGATCCCGGCGTGGCCCGGGCTCCTCTGTTCGAACCGCTCGCGTCGAACCACAATCGACGCACGAAACGGAAGTCGCAGGTCATCGGCCGCGCGACTCCCCCCCTCCCGCCTTCCGAGGCCGGTCGCGGCGCGATGTCTTGCGCGGCGTCCTCCCTCTCGCCTCTCGCTGCAACGGTACCCCTCATGAACGAAGGTCGCGTCGGCATCTGGTTCGTCGGCGTTCGCGGCGGCGTCGCGACGACCACGATTCTCGGCCTCGCCGCGTTGCGAGCCGGAAAGACCGAATCGTGGGGACTGGTCAGCGAGCTCCCGCGGTTCGCCGGCCTCGATCTGCTCGCTTGGGATCGCTGGGTCGTCGGCGGACACGAGATCCGCTCGACACGTCTGTT
>CAZZBI010000405.1:0-3911 GCA_964652385.1 uncultured Pirellulaceae bacterium
GAATTTCGCCGCGGGCGTAGGCCTGCCACCGTTCGATGTCGGGCCCGAAGTCCTGACCGGTCGAATCGCGCAGCGACTCGATGGCCCGATACTGGATCGCCGGACTCCGGTCGTCGAGCACCGCGACCAGCGCCTGCATCGCCGCCGGATCGTCGAACTTGCCGAGACCGCGAGCGGCGGCGAGTCGGACCGACGACTCGGTCTCACCCTGGAGCGTCGCCGCAAGCAGCGGGACGGCATCGGGTGATCCGGTCTTGCCGAGCGCCGTGCAGACGGCGATCCGCACTTCGATATCCTCGTCGCGCAGACCGGTCTCGAGCGCCGCGACCGCGCGCGGGTGACGGCAATCGCCGAGTACGCGAGCCGCTTCGATCCGGGCGAGCGGCTGATCGTCCTCGTGCAGGATCTCGCTGAGTCGCGCGACCGACTGTTCGGAATCGAGGCGATCGAGTTTGGCGGCCGACCGCCCGAGACTGCGGATCGTCGCTCGCTTGGCGTCGCGCGAGAGTGCGAAGCGGTTCTCTTCTTCCCACTTCTTGACGACCCAGGGGTTGTAGCGCCCGAGTCGCCAGAACGGCCCCTCGGCGCAACCGACGCTCGTGGCGATCAGCAGCCCGACGAGCGACATCATCCGTGGATTCATGCGACGCTTCCCGACGTTGCGCTGGTCGACGATGCGGCAAGGAATGGCTGTCGCACAGCCCTGGGCGCGCGACTCGTCGACGGTCGTTCGGCGCGGACGTTACCAGGACCTCGAAGCGAGCGCCAATGCCAATCGAGACGATTCGAGCGAGTCGCCGAGAATGCCTCACTGAACCGCCAGCCCGAAGCGTCAGCGAGGGGTCACAACTCCGCCACCCCGAAGCGTCAGCGAGGGGTCACGACACCGCCAGCCCGAAGCGTCAGCGAGGGGTCACAACTCCGCCAGCCCGAAGCGTCAGCGAGGGGTCACACCGTACCTCACGGCGAAAAGGCGAAGCGCCCGAGGGGGGGGCGCGCTACGGTGAACGCATCGCCTCGGCCAAACGACATCGGGCGTCGAGACGCTGCTCCGACGCGCGAACCGAGTCGTCGTCGCACGCCCTCGGCTCGGGACGAGCCGCGGCTACGCAGAGGCACACCGTGTCTCGCCTTACATCACGTGACGGCGATCAGCCGGCACGGCGGCGCGAGGCCTCATCCGGCGCTTCGACCGACAGCTTCTCGGTCGCCGGTTCCGACTGTCCGACGACTCGCGGCAACGGCCCGGCGAGCGGACCGCGAACGGGAATCGAGCGACCGTGCCAGGCGTGTTCGCGGATCTCGTCGAGAATCCGTTCCGCGACCTGCAGGGCACGCATTCCCTGTCGGCCGTCGACCGTGGGACGACGATCCCCTCGGATCGCTCGGGCAAAGTCGGCCTGTTCGTCGAGGATCGCGTTGGACGGGGTGACCTGTTCGTCGACCAGCGGCAACCAGCGGCTGAAGAGCTCGCTCTTCACCTGATCCTTGACGCTCGCGTCGAGCGACAGGAACGGCACGGCTCGGGCGAGCAGATCGGGATCGGGAGCGATCGAACGGACCGCTCCGGCCGTCAGGTCGGCTCGGGCGAACGCGCGATCCGAGAACGCGGTGACGCTCCGTTCGCGCGTGAAGCTGCATCGAGACGCTTCGAGCGATGCGACGCTGCCGTCCTCGAACTCCAGGCGTGCCTGAGCGATGTCTTCGTGATCTCCCATGATCGAGATGCCGATCGCATCGACCTTCGTGACCGGAGCCTCGATCAACGACAGGACCAGATCGAGATCGTGGATCATCAGATCGAGCACGACCCCGACGTCGGTCGAGCGGAAGGTGTATTCGCTCAGGCGCCGCGTCTGGACGAACTTGGCTCGTTCGATCCGCTCCGAGAGTCGCCGAAAGGCGGGGTTGAATCGCTCGACATGGCCGACCTGCAGCACGGCGTCGGAGCGCTGCGCCAGTTCGATCAGTTCGGCCGCCTGGCGCGAGTCGACGGTGATCGGCTTCTCCATCAGGACATGGATCCCTTCGGTCAGGAATCGTCGTCCGAGCTGATGATGGAGCGCGGTGGGCGCGGCGATGATCGCGGCTTCGGGCGTTCGCGACAGTTCGTCGATCGAAGCGAAGGTCGATGTGCCGAACTCCTTGCCGATCCGCTCGCGAGCCGCCGGATCGGGATCGATCACGCCGATGACGTCGAGCGATTCGAGGGAGCAGGCCAGACGCGTGTGGATCCGTCCGAGATGTCCGGCTCCGACGACGACCGTAGCGATGCGACTCACGCGACCTTCCTCCTGTCACGGCCGCGGCCGTGGCGTCCGAGCACCTGATTGTCGATGAAGGCGAAGAGGTTCTCGACCTCGGGGACCATCGTCCCGTTCGCCTTGAGGATCTCGCGGGCGTTCTCGACGCCGACTCGCGAGCGATACAGCAGCCGATGCGCTTCGGTGAGCGCTCGGATGGTGGCGAGCGGGAAGCCGTTGCGCTTCAGGGCGACGACGTTGACGCAGCGGGGTCGGGTCGGAATCCCTTCGCTGAGCATGTACGGCGGGATGTCGTGGATGACCCGGCTGAGACCGCCGATGAAGCTGTAGCTGCCGATCGACGTGAAGTGATGGACGGCGACCGCGCCGCTGATCGTGGCGAAGTCGTGGACATGGCAGTGGCCGCCGAGCATCGTGCCGTTGGCCATGATGACCCGATCTCCCACCTTGCAGTCGTGGGCGATGTGGACGTTGGCCATCAGGAAGCACTTGCTTCCCAGCCGCGTGATGCCGTCTTCCTTTTCGGTCGCCCGATTGATGGTGACGCATTCGCGGAAGATGTTGTCGTCGCCGATCATCACGCAGGTCCGCGCCCCGTGATAGCTGACGTCCTGCGGCTCGCCGCCGAGCACGCAGCCCGGGTGGACATGGTTGCCGGAGCCGATGAGGACGCGTCCCTTCACGACGACGTTGCTCTCGAGCACCGTCCGATCGCCGATCCGGACGTCCGGCCCGATGACGCAGAAGGGACCGATCGAGACGTCCTCGCCGATCTCCGCCCGAGGATCCACCGAGGCCAGATTCGAGATGCGCGTTGCCATGCTGATGATTCCGGTAGCGTCCCTGAACCGGTCGTCCGAAAGGCTCGTATCGCTCCGCGAAGGAACGGGTGTGCGAGCGATCTCGGACGTTCGACGTCGACGGGTCGACGATCCGCACCGCGCGGTCGTGACGTCGTCGGTCGTCTTCAGGCCGTCTTCCTGACGGCCTTGGGCAAACCTTCGGAGGCGTTGCGGGAGGCTTCCGACAGCTCCCCTTCGCGCCACTCCGCTTCGTGCAGCAGTCGCCGCACCATTTCCGCATTGAGCCGATGACCGCTTCGGTAGGCCGTGAAGCGTCCCACCAGCCGGCATCCGGCCAACGCCAGATCGCCGATCAGATCGAGCGTCTTGTGACGAGCGCATTCGTCCGGGAAACGCAGGGCGTTCCCGATCGGTCCCCGCTCGTCGAAGATCAGCAGGTCCTCGTGACCGACATGCCGACCGAGTCCCTGATCGCGGAGCCACTGGGCTTCCCGCGCGAGCAGAAAGGTTCGGGCATCGGCCAGTTCGCGAGCGAAGTTCGCCGGCGTGACGTCGAGCGCGTAGCGCTGCTGACCGATCACCGGATCATCCGCATAGTCGACGCGGAATTCACAACGATATTCGCCGGCGAGCGACGGTTCGGCCTGCACCCAACTCCGCTCGTCCCCCACGCGGATCGTCTGACGGACGACCAACGTCGGCGCCGGGAGCGACTGGAGGACCGCACCGGCCTGTTCGAGAGCGCGAGCGAATGGACCGGCGGAGCCGTCGAGTCCCGGCAGCTCGGCTCGGTTGACTCGGATCTCGCAGTTGTCGATCCCCGCAGCGGCGAGCGCGGCCAGCA
>CAZZBI010000405.1:3921-4315 GCA_964652385.1 uncultured Pirellulaceae bacterium
CGTGCTCGACCATCTCGACCGACGCGGTCCCGCTCGCCAGCACCGTCCGCAGCGGCACCTCGATCCGATTGCCGACGCAGACCGGAATCCGATGACGTTCCGCGAGATCGGTCCGCACGAAACAGATGCCGCTCGATGCGGGAGCCGGATGGAGAGCGACCTCGACTTCGAGCCCGCTCCAGTAACCGCGACCGGTCACCGAAACGGGACGAGCGAGAGTCCGCTGAGGATCGCGGGACGACATCGGCAGGACCACCTGAAGAGCGAGCGGAACGAAGCGAGCGATTCGGATCGCGAGGCGACTCAGCGATTCGGTCCGGCGGTCGGACGAGTCGCGGTGGCCGGAGCGGCCTGGCCGCCGTTGACCTGACCGATGATCAGATCGGTGATGTCC
>CAZZBI010000406.1:0-4313 GCA_964652385.1 uncultured Pirellulaceae bacterium
CTCGACGCGGCCTCCAGACGCTGTTCGGCTTCGATCCGAGCGATTCGCGCGAGGAGTGGGCCGAGAGCATTCCGCAGGCGCTGTTCCTGATGAACGGTCCGGTGGTCGACGGTTTCGTGCGGGGAGAGAACGGCCTGACGGCGCGGGTGATGCGCGAGACCGATCGGCTGGAGATTCAGGTCGACGAGATCTATGCGTTCAGTCTGGCGCGACTGCCGACGGACGAGGAGCGGTCGGTCGTGCGGCGGCATCTGGAGTCGGTTCCGGAGCGGCGCGAGGGGCTCGAGGACCTGCATTGGTCGCTGATCAACTCGTCCGAGTTCCTGCATCGGGATTGACCGACGGCAGGACGAGCGATCGTCCGAAGCGGTTTCGACGGTTCGATGATTCGACGGTGTGAGCGAGAGCAGCGGAGAACGAACGATGAGCGACCGAAGCTTCGTGACGACCGATCTGACGCCGACTCGACGCGGTTGGCGCCGTCGTGATGTGCTCCGGAGTGCGGCGATGGGACTGGCGGGGGCCGGTCTGTTCGGCTGGCAATCGACGCTCGCCGCGAATGCCGCGACGCTGCGCCGGCAAGGCAAGGCGTGCATTCTCCTCTGGATGCAGGGGGGACCGAGTCAGTTCGAAACGTTCGATCCGAAACCGGAGCATGCGAACGGCGGCGAAACGCGGGCGATCGAGACGAATGTCGCGGGGATTCGATTGTCCGAGAATCTGCCGCAATTGGCTCGACGGATGGACAAGGTCGCCTTGCTTCGCGGCATGACCGGTAAGGAAGGGAGCCATCCGCGGGCGTCGTTCCTGATGCATACCGGCTACCTGCCGACCGCCGCTCTGCGCTATCCGACGCTGGGCGCCAACGTGGCGCATCAACTGGGCGATCCGACGGCCGAGCTTCCGGCGTTCGTCCGGATCGGACGCGGGGCCCGAGCGGACAGCGGCGGCGGGTATCTGGGGGTGAAGTTCGATCCGCTGGTGGTTGCGGATCCGACGACCCCTCCCGAAAACACGGCTCCGACGACCGAGACGGCTCGCTTTCGCCGCCGCCTGCGACTGGTCGAGCAGCTGGAATCGACCGCCTCGGCTCATCCGCGCGGGATGGCCGATCATCGGGAACTGCTCGGGCGGGCGTCGACGATGATCCTCAGTCCGAGCATGAGCGTCTTCGATCTGGATCGTGAGAGTGCGGCGGATCGCGAGGCGTACGGCGATTCGGATTTCGGGCGCGGCTGCCTGTTGGCTCGGCGACTGGTCGAGTCGGGGGTGACGTTCGTCGAGGTCGGGCTCGGGAATTGGGATACGCACCAGGACAACTTCGTGAAGAGCCGCGAGCTTTGCGGACAGCTCGATCAGCCGTTCGCTCGTCTGATCGAGGATCTCGAGCAGCGCGGCCTGTTGGAATCGACCCTCGTGCTCTGCATGGGAGAGTTCGGCCGCACACCGAAGATCAATCCTCGGGGAGGGCGAGACCACTTTCCGCGAGCCTTTTCGGCTGCGATCGCCGGCGGCGGGGTGCGCGGAGGACAAGTGATCGGAGGGACGGACGAATCGGGTTCCGAGGTGATCGAGCGGCCGGTCGAGGCGGCTGATCTGTTCCGCAGCGTCTATCGTCTGCTCGGAATCGACCCTGACCACGAGAACATGAGCGGCGTCGGGCGACCGATTCCGCTGGTGACCGGAGGGGAGTTCGTCCAGGAGCTCGTCTCGTAGTCGGTCGGAAACGTGAATAAGACGCGGGGAGATCGGGGCGTGCGGGCGCCGATCTCCCCGCGGTCGTTTCTTGCCGGCCCTACGCGATCGAACCGACCTGGCTAGACTCGAACGGAGCCGTCGCCGACCGGCGACGGAAGCCGAGCGACCGGATCGGGCCGAGCGTCGGGGAGAGACGAAGAGATGAGTCGATCGAATCGCACGGCACCGGACGCCGAATCGAACCCGTACCGCCCGCCGGGAACCGAAACGGGGCGCCGGATTCCGTGGGACCCCGGTCGGGAACCGGTGGTGATCCCGCTGGCGAGTCGTTGGTTGTATCGGCGACTGAGGTTCGAAGCGCCGTTGCAGATGGAGTTGGAGTACGATGCGTTCGGGCTGTTCGACGAGATTCGGATCGACGGACGGCGTGCTCTGCGGAAACTCCCGCTGGTTCGGCTCACCGAACGGTTCGACCTGACGCTGGCGACCGATCGGGGGGAGGTCCGACTGGCGATTCGGTTGAAGTTCGACCGATTCGCAAGGCTGAGGAGTCTGTGCATCTTGTGCGACGATCGCGAGATCTACCGTGAGGGATCGCCGGTCAATTCGGCCGAGACGAGCGAACGCCCGTTGAGCCATGCGGAGAAGTCGAGATGACGTCCGGGGAAGGGAAGTCAGGAGCCGGGATCGAACGCGCGGGAACGGTGCAGCTGGGGGAAGAACCGCTGCGCGAGTCGGCCCGCGGCCCGATTCTGATGGTGCTCGGGGGCTTGGCGTTGCTCGCCGGGATGGTGGTGCTGATCGCGGTCGGGTTGAACCGCTTGATGGCTCCGATCGTGCTTCCCGATCAGCTCTCGGCGGACGGCGCGTGGTTGATCCGAGTCGAAGGGAAGCCGACTCTCTTCGGCGCCATCGAAGTGGTCGGAACGGCTTACGACAAGCCGAGCGGCTCGGCTCGGGGGCCTTACGTGATCGGAAACTGCGATTCGACCGAGCAATTCCGCGAGCGATTCGGCAGTCTGCGTCTGGAAGCAGACGGTGCCTACGCCGGACCGGATCGGATCATGGAGCGCCCGCGCCCTCAGCGCTGAATGCTGGGGTGAGCGACACCGATTCGGTCCGCCGCCGTGCTGATCGGCGGGGCGCAACCAGGCGGAGATCCGGGGAACCGAGCATGATCGAGATCGTGGCACCGAGAGAGAGCTGGGGCGCGGAGTATCGTGACCTGGCGAATCGCCTCGAGGAGTTGCTCGGCGACGCGGCTCTACGGATCGACCACATCGGCTCGACGTCAGTACCGGGGCTGCCGGCCAAGGACGTGATCGACGTTCAGATCCGTGTCGGCGACTGGGATCCGGAGATCGGTCGGCGCATGGTACGCGGGGGATTCCGTCGTCATCCGCGTATCGACCGCGATCATGTTCCTCCGGGGGAACCGGAGTCGCTCGACGAATGGCGAAAGGAGTTGTACGTCGAACGAGAGGGGGATCGCCGAGCGAATATTCATGTTCGCCGCGCGGGGGCAGCGAACGCGCTCTACCCCCTGCTCTTCCGCGACTATCTGCGAGCACGACCGCAGGCGGCGGCGGCTTATGCGCAGCTCAAGCGACATCTGGCGACGGAGCTGCGGGAGGCCGCGCGCTATGCGACGGTCAAGGATCCGGCGGTCGATCTGATCTGGTTCGCGGCGCGGGAGTGGGCCGAGCGGACCGGCTGGATCCCGGACCATAAGCCGTCTTCGAACATCCGGTAGTCAGCGGTCTCCGGCGTTCGGTCGACGTCGGGGCTGACTCGGTTCCGCCTGTCGGGCCACCATCGCGTCTTCGCGAGGTCTCCGGCGACGTCAGGGAGGGGAGCAGCCGGGTGAGCGGCTGCGGGGATCGGGCGACCGTATGCCTCGTGGGGGCAGAGGCCCGCGGGACGCGACCGCGGCAGCAGAAGGCAAGAACGAAAAAAGCCCGCCGGGTCGAAACCCGGCGGGCTTGTATAAAGTGCGGCGATACCTACTTTCACGCTTTTGGCACTATCATCGGCTCGGAAAGCTTAACTACTGTGTTCGGAATGGGAACAGGTGTGACCTTCCCGATATGGTCGCCGCGAATCGTCCGGCAGGCGGTAAGGCCGTGCCGGACGCAATTCGGTGTTGTGGGTAAGCGGTTTCTCGAACAGCGCCTAGCCCGCTCAAGATCCAAGAGACCTGGATATAAGTGGCCAAGCTTTCGTCCGTTAGTATCGGTTCGCTGAACGCATTGCTGCGCTTACACTTCCGACCTATCAACCAGGTTGTCTTCCTGGGGACTTTCGCGAATGCTACGAAACCTAATCTCGGGGAGGGCTTCACGCTTAGATGCTTTCAGCGTTTATCCTTTCCGTAGATAGCTATCCAGCCGTGCCACTAGCGTGACAACTGGTACACCAGAGCTACGTCCTTCCAAATCCTCTCGTACTAAAGAAGAATCCCCTCAAGTTTCGAACGCCCACGGCAGATAGGGACCGACCTGTCTCACGACGGTCTGAACCCAGCTCACGTACCACTTTCATTGGCGAACAGCCAAACCCTTGGGAGCTTCTCCACCCCCAGGATGTGATGAGCCGACATCGAGGTGCCAAACCGC
>CAZZBI010000407.1:0-4310 GCA_964652385.1 uncultured Pirellulaceae bacterium
CTACAAGACCTTGTGGCCCGATCAGGCCCGGCTGCTCTGACATGAACCGAGCCGACGATCCGAATCCCGAGGACGACGCCCCGGCGAGCGAGCTTGCCGCCGGCTCCTCGCTGCGCAACGCGACCGACGCCCTGATCGAACTGCGCGGCGTGACGATCCGCTTCGGCAAGCAGACCGTCCTCCGGAACCTCGACCTGGCGATTCCCGCCGGTCAGACGCTGGCGGTGATCGGCGAAAGCGGTTGCGGCAAGAGCGTGCTCATGAAGACGGTGATCGGCCTGATCCGTCCGACCGAAGGACAGGTCTTCTTCGACGGCGTCGATCTGGCGACTCTCGACGAAAAGGCGCTGGCCCGAGTCCGGATCCGCTTCGGTTACGTCTTTCAGAACGCCGCCCTCTTCGATTCGATGACCGTCGGCCAGAACATCGCCTTTCCCCTGCGGCAGCACGCCGACCTTTCCCCCGCTCAGATCGACGACGTCGTCGCGGCGCGACTGGCCGAAGTCGGACTCCCTCGCTCGGTCCTCGTGAAGAAGCCGGCGGAACTCTCGGGTGGAATGCGGAAGCGAGTCGGCCTGGCGCGGGCGCTGGTACTGAACCCCGAGGTGGTGCTGTACGACGAGCCGACGACCGGCCTCGATCCGATCATGAGTGACGTCATCAACGAGCTGATGCTCCGGACGCGCCACCGGTATACCGTGACGGGAATCGTCGTGACTCACGACATGACGACCGCGCGGAAGGTCCCCGATCGAGTCGTGATGCTCTATCCGATCGCGCGACTGGACGAGGACGAACCGCAGATGATCTACGACGGACGTCCCGATCGACTGGAAGCGGTCCGGGATCGTCGCGTCCGACAGTTCGTCGCCGGCGAAGCCGGCCAGCGACTCAGCGAGATGCAGCAGGAAGGGCGCGATTGAGGTCGCGCAGCGACGGCGCGATCGAGTTCGCGCCGCGACGGTGCGGTCAAGGTCGCCCATCGACCGAGGAGCGAACGATCATGGAAGAACGGATCATCCAGTTTCGAGTCGGCATCGTCGTCGTCGCCTCGGTCTGCATCGGCATCATCCTGGTCCTCTACTTCGGCGAGGGGTTCAAGGCGAAGTACTCGCTCTTCCTCAAGACCGACATGGCCCCGGGCGTCTCGAAGGGGACGCCGATCATGAAGAACGGCATTCGCATCGGCCGTGTCTCGGGAATCGAGACGCAGGAGGACGGCGTCCTGCTGACGCTGCAGATCGACCAGGGCGAGAAGGTCTTCGGCGGCGAGGTCTGCGAGTTCCTCAGTTCGCCGCTGGCCGGCGATACGACGCTGAACTTCGTTCAGGGGATCGAGCGCGGGGATCTGCTGCAGGACGGCGACAGCGTCCGGCAGATCAAGGTCGGGCCTCGCAGCCAGGAAGTCCTCGAGATGGTCGTCGACATGAAGGACTCGGTCGAGCAGGCATTCACCTCGATCCGCGACGCCGGCGACGCGATCCGTCTGACCAGCGAGGAGATCGCTTCGGTCTCGCGGCGAGTCAACAACGCCCTCGGCGAGGACGACAGCGAGTTCCGGCAGTTCTTCGCCGACCTGCGTCGCGCGACGTCACGAGCGGAAACGGCGATCGCGAACTTCGACAAGATCCTGGTCAACGTCAACGACATCGTCGGTGACGAAGGGATGAAGACCAAGATCCGCACCTCGCTCGACGAACTTCCCCAACTCGTGTCGGAAGCGCGAAGCACGCTCGAACAGGCGCGCGCCACGATCGATCGGTTCGGTTCGGTCGGCGAGCGAGCCGACAGGAATCTCGCTAACCTGGAACCGTTCACCGAAGCGCTCGGCGAGAACGGCGACGAGTTCGCCGCCGAGATCCGCGACACCCTCGCCAAGGTCAACACGCTCGCCGGCGAGCTCGAGACCTTCACCCGTTCGCTCAACGACAGTCAGGGTTCGCTCGGTCTGCTCGTTCACGATCCCGAACTGTACGAGCGGTTGGTCGGGACCGCCGCCAACGTCGAGGACATCACGCTCCGCATGCGTCCGCTGGTCAACGACCTGCGCGGCTTCGCCGACAAGCTCAATCGGGATCCGGGAGTCGTGGTGCGAGGCGCCTTCGACCGCGGCGCCGACGGCGGAGGCCCGAAGACCACGCTCCCCGTTCTCTACGAATGAACGACGGACCGGCCGGCCATCGGGACGTTCGCGACACGGACGTTCGCGAGACGCGATCGGTCCTCACGGTCCGAGCGTTCGGTCCGAGCGTTCGGTCCGTCGACCGGGGACCGACGCTCAGTTGCCGGCCGCCGAAGACCGAGGGACGATCACCCCTTGCTGCGTCTGACGCCGCAGTTGCTCCGCCCGATCGATCACTTCGTTCTGAGGAACGGTCCGGAGCGGGACCATCTCGACATCGACCACTCGCTCGTCCCGAATCTCGCGAGGCCAGAAGTTCTCGACGAAGAAGTCGAGCGGCGGGGTCAGGTACCACGGAGCGTCGACGCGTTCGTCCACCTCGACCGTCTCGAAGCCGTCCTTCTCCAACCGGACGGTCCGCGTGCCGTAATGAGTGAACGGCGTCGAGACCGGCGTCACGCCGATCTCCTGATCGTCGACGTACGCGACCGCCCCCTCAGGGAAACTGCGGATCGTCAGGCGGCGATGGACACAGCCGATCGAGGCGCACGACACCGCCAGCAGGAGCCCGATTCGAGCCAACGCTTCGGTCTTCATCCTGCCTCTCCACCCACGGCAACCCGTCCTCTCGTTCGTCTTCCGGCGTCGGGGACGAACGGCGCTGCGCCGCTTCGAGCGCAGGGCGCGGGGGAGAATACGGAGGCCGGACGAAGGGGGCAAGCTCGATTCCGAAGCGGACGATCGCGATCGAGGCTCCTCGCGAAAGGAACTCCCCGACCGAAGAGCGACGATCGCTCGGCGACCGGACGCGAACCGACGCGTGCCGGCCCCTCTCGCTCAGCCGCGATCCCCGCGTCGTTCGCGGAGCTGCTCCATCAGCCGGGACATCGTCCGGAGCTGACCGGCCAATGCGCGGCGGAAGTCCCCGGCCTTCAACGCCGCCTGAGCCTCGGATTGCCAGCGGTCGACCGCGCTGAAGTCGAGCGCCAACGAGTTCTCCTCGTCTGCCATCCGCAGTTCGTCGATCATCGCGGCGAGCTTGTCGACGAACGTCCGATTCGGCTCGGCCGGAGTCCGGGTGTAGGGGCCGCGGCCGAAACGGCGTCCTTCGCCGACGATCGTCCCTCCGATATCGCCGCCGAACTGACGGATCATCGCCGCAAGGAACGAGATCAGAGTCACCGCACCGAAAGCGATGACCGCCGGCCAGGTCTGCAGCAGCGCCATCAGACCGGTCAACAGCAACGCCGCGATGACGACGGCCCACAGGATCGGACTCCCTGCCGACGGTTTCGCCGGGCGGGTGCCGATCGTGATCGGCTCGGCCGCCGTCCGCCCGGTCACCAGCTCGTCGCCGACGACTCGACAGACGATCACGGTGATGTTGTCGGGTCCGCCGCGCAGGTTCGCCAGATCGACCAGCGCTCGAACCGCCTCGTCCGGTTCGAGCGTCGCCAGCAGCGCTCCGATCTCTTCGTCCGCCACCTCGCCGACCAGCCCGTCGCTGCAGAGCAGGAACGTATCGCCGCGCTGGACCGGAAAGGGTCCCTCGACGTCGACCTCGACATCGGGAAACGGCCCGAGCGATCGCGTGATCTCGTTGCGGGGAATCGCGTTGTCCGCTTCGGTCCCCGGTTGGCTGAGCCCCGCGGCGCGCAGCTGCCACAGACGACTGTGATCGAACGTCAGCTGCTCGAACGTCCCCTGCCGAAGGCGATAGACGCGACTGTCGCCGACATGGGCGGCGATGGCTCCCTGAGGCAACAGCGTCAGGACGCTGCAGGTCGTCCCCATCTTGTAGAAGTCGAGATTCGCCTGCCCCTTGCGATTGATCTCGGCATTCGTTTCGATCACCGCACGCTTGAGCGACTCGGGAGCCGAAAGATCGCGGTGCTTGAAGTAGAGATGCGGGACCGAGTCGGCGGCGAGCTGACTGGCCAATTCGCCGGCCGCATGAGCTCCCATGCCGTCGGCCACCAGAAAGAGCAACCCCCGTCGCCGCCACGTCTCGTCGTCGCTCGGCAGCTCGACCGCGTACGAATCCTGATTGCTCGTACGACGCATGCCGATGTCGCTGATCGCCGCGTATTGGAGCTGGTCTTTCCAGCGGCTCGGATCGTGCGTCATGCGTTCGGTGCCGAATCGTGACCGGGATCCCCCTCCCGATGGAACGATCCGACCGGGAAAT
>CAZZBI010000408.1:0-4302 GCA_964652385.1 uncultured Pirellulaceae bacterium
CGACGGTACGAAGTGGTCCGACGTCTTTCGGCTGGTCCCGGGACGGCGCGTGACGGTCGGCCGCGCCACGACCAACCAGATCGTGATCCGGGACGAGCTGGCGAGTCGTCAGCATGCCGAGATCTTTCTGGCCGACGGTCGTTGGCATATCCGTGACCTGGACAGCCGCAACGGCGTGCAGGTCAACGGCGAATCGATCCGCGGTGATCATCCGCTGACCGTCGGCGATCAGATCCGGATCGCCGGCACGCAGTTGGCCTTCGTCACCGATCTGGCCAACGCCTACCGACGCGGCGAAGGGGGGGAGGACGGGGCCGAGACGGTCGCTCCCGGAACGCTGCCGGCGGGAGCCCTCTCCCCCGCCGATGTCGCTCCGATCGAGGAGACGGGGGACCTGCACGAGCCGACGGTGATCACGCACCGCCGCCAGAACACCCGGCTGCTCGAAGCCCCGCAGCTCGATTCGTCCAACGAAGGGAAGCTCGGCAACGCTGCCGCCAAGCTCTGCAAGCTCGCCTTCGATCTGGCTCGACAGCCCGATCCCAAAGGGGTCGCGCAGATCGCCGTCAACGGTCTGATCGACGGGACTCAGGCCGATGCCGGCGCGGTCCTGACGTTGGCTCGTGACGAATCGGGGGAGCCGAAGCTGCACGTGCTGGCGAGTCGTTCGGATCGGCTGCCGGTCTACCGAAGCGTCTCGCGCTACCTGGCCGACACCGTGATCCGCGAAGGGGAAGCGGTCCTGGCTCGCGATATCGCCGGCGACAGCAAGCTCGGGATCCGCGACAGCCAAGGTGAGATGGTCTCGACCAGCGTCATCTGCGCTCCGATCCGCTCGGGCAAGCGGATCCTCGGGCTGATCCATCTGTACTCGACCGAGGCGACTCGATCGCTCGATCCGGTCGATCTCGAGTTCACGCTGGCGGTCGCCGAGAACATGGCGGTCGCCCTGACGTCGCAGCAGCGGCAGCAGGTCCTGGCGGACGATCTGTCGAAGAGCCGCAACGAACTGGACGAGCTGCGGCAGCGTCTGGCGGTCGAGAGCGAGATCGTCGGATCCAGTACGGCGATGCTCGACGTGCACGGACAGATCGTCCGCGCCGCGCCGAGCAACGCGACCGTTCTGGTGCGCGGCGAAAGCGGCGTCGGCAAGGAACTGGTCGCGCGAGCCGTCCACTTCTCGAGCCCCCGCCGACGCGGACCGTTCGTCTGCCTGAACTGCGCGGCGCTGACCGAATCGCTGCTCGAAAGCGAACTGTTCGGCCACGAGAAGGGAGCGTTCACCGGAGCGACCGAACGGAAGATCGGCAAGTTCGAGGCGGCTCACAAGGGAACGCTCATGCTCGACGAGATCGGCGAGATGAGCATGGCGATCCAGTCGAAGTTCCTGCGGGTGCTCGAGGGACATCCGTTCGAACGAGTCGGCGGAAGCAAGCCGATCAAGGTCGACGTGCGAGTCATCGCGGCGACCAACCGCAATCTCGAGACGGCGGTCCGCGAAGGGAACTTCCGCAAGGACCTCTACTTTCGACTGCACGTGCTCGAGATCCAGGTCCCCCCGCTCCGCAAACGCCCCGACGATCTCGTCGAACTCGCCGAACACTTCCTGAAGAAGTTCAATGCCGAAACCGGTCGGCGACTGAGCGGCTTCTCGCCCGATGCGCTCCGCAAGATGCGCGACTATCACTGGCCGGGCAACGTCCGCGAACTGAAGAACGTCGTCGAACGGGCCGTGGTGCTGGCCCGCGGCGAACGGATCGAAGCGGATGATCTGGCGCTCACGAGTCTGGCCAACACGAGCGAGTCGTTCGAGATGGCGCTCCCCCGAGCCTCGTTCGTCCCGATCAGCCTGACCGAGATGGAGCGGCGACACATCGCCGCCACCCTCGAGGCGACCGGCTGGAACAAGAGTCAGGCCGCCGGGATCCTCGAGATCGAACGCTCGACGCTCGATCGGAAGATCCGCAAGTACGACATCCGTCGCCCGAGTCGCGGCGGGTGATGAGTCGCGGCGGCTCGTGAGACGTGGGCGAGCGGAAATCGCTCGGTAAGCGTCAGCGGCGAATCAGGCGACGGAGCCAGTCGGGCGGATCGTTGCGGAACCGATCGACTCCGACGGCCGCGATGATCACTGCGCCGAGCACGATCGACTTCGCAGGACTCTTCAGGCCGAGCTGCACGACGCCGCTCTCGATGATCGCCGCCAGCATCGCTCCGGCCAGCGTACCGATGATCGATCCTCGCCCGCCGTTCAGGCTCCCGCCGCCGATCACGACGGCGGCGATGAACTGCAGTTCCAGGCCGATGCCGTCGCGCGCACTCGCCTGTTTGATGAACGAGAACTGGTACAGCGCGCCGAGCGCCACGAACAGGCCGCCGATCGTGTAGACCGCCGTCTTGGTCAGGCCGACCGGTATGCCGCACAGTCGAGCGGTCCGTTCGTTCGAGCCGATCGCGAAGATGCGGCGGCCGAAGACGGTGGCATACAGGACGAGCCCCAGCATCAACGCCGCCATCCCTTCGACGACCAGCCCGAGCGGAAACCACGGCTTCCCTTCGAAGCCGAGCGACGATCCGCGCGCCGCCGCCAGATCGTTCAGCCACCACGGGATCGAACTGCGCGGCGGTTCGAGCGACGTCTCGTTCGTCACCAGATTGGCCAGCCCGAGAAAGATCGACATCGTGCCGAGCGTCACCACGAACGGAACGATTCCGGTCAGCGAGATGATCCCTCCGTTCAACAGTCCGCAGCCGACGCCGGTCAGCAGGCAAGCGGTCACCGCCACCGGCCAACCGAACTCGAGCTCCAGCATCTTCGCCAGGACCGACGAACAGAGCGCCAGCGCCGTTCCGGACGACAGATCGATTCCGCCGGCGATGATGATCACCGTCATCCCGAGCGCCGGAACCGCGATTCTCGCGGCATTGGCGAGCATCAATCGCACGTTCGTCGGCGACGCGAAGACCCCTCCGGAATCGATCGCCCAAAAGAAGAACGCCACCAGCAGCATCGCCAATACCGGGCCGACGTCGGGGCGAGCCAACAGGCGCAGCAGGGTTCCGAGCGGCGAGCGTCGCGACGGATCGGCGGCGGGACGAGGGGAAGTCGATTCGCTCATCGATGCGGTCCGTCGAGAGGGAGTGGTCGAGCGGCGTCGGTCGCCGAGTCGGAGGGGGGATCGGTCGAGCGGCTGTCGCCGCCGATCGCCGCGGCGAGGATCGCGTGCTCGGTCCATTCCGCGACGTCGCGGACCGCCACGATCCTGCCTCGCGACATCACGGCGATCCGGTCGCACGTCCCGAGCAGCTCGGGGAGATAGGAACTGACCATCACGATCGAGCGGCCTTCGCTCGCCCACACGCCCAGGCGTCGGTAGATCTCGGCCTTGGTACCGACGTCGATGCCGCGCGTCGGTTCGTCGAGCAGCAGGATCTCGGCGTCCTGAGCGGCCAGGCGCGCGAGCGCGACCTTCTGCTGGTTCCCTCCCGACAGCTCGCCGACCGGCTGATCGATCCCGCGACAGCGCACCCGAAACGACTCGACCAACCCCTCGGCCACGCGGCGTCGCGCACGTCCGATCAGCAGCCCGCAGCGCGAGAATCGCCCGAGCCTGCCGAGCGTCGCGTTCTCGAGAATCGGCAGGCCGAGCGCGAGTCCTTCGCTCTTGCGGTCCTCGCTGACCATCCCCAGGCCGCGCGCGATCCGGCCGGAGATCGACGAACCGAGTCGCCGGTCGTCCAGCCGCAGTTCGCCGGAGACCGGCGGTTCGAGACCCATCAGCGTGCGGAGCAGTTCGGTTCGCCCTGCACCGACCAGACCGGCGATCCCCAGGATCTCGCCGCGCCGGACCGTCAGATGCACGTCGAAGGGGCCGTCGCCTGCCGACAGGTCCCGAATCGTCAGGCGGTCCTCGCCGATCCGATGCGGAATCCGCGGGAAGAACTCGTCGACATCCCGGCCGACCATCGATGCGACCAGCCGCCGATCGTCGGTCGACGACAGCTCTCCCGCGTCGACCTGGCGCCCGTCCCGCAGCACCAGATACGACTCGCAGACGCGCCGCACCTCTTCGAGAAAATGGCTGATGTACAGGATCGCGACGCCGCGCGCCCGCAGCGTGTCGATGACGGCGAACAGACGCCGGACGTCGGGGAGCGTGAGCGAACTGGTCGGCTCGTCGAAGATCACCACGCGCGCCTCGGCCGCCAACGCCCGAGCGATCTCGATCATCTGGCGGACGCTGACCGACAGCTCGGCGACTCGTCGCCGCGGATCGAGATCGCCGTAGCCGAGAACCGCGA
>CAZZBI010000409.1:0-4244 GCA_964652385.1 uncultured Pirellulaceae bacterium
GTCGTTGTTCGAGGCCCGGCAGGACTCGAACGGGCAAAGGACGATTCGCAAGGGACGAACGAATCTCGGCTCGATGTCGGTCCGAATCGCTTCCCGAGGCGGGTTCGAGCGTCGTCGACACGGTTTATCCCATCCGGACGGATCGCGGCAAGCGCGGACCGGACGATTCGTTCGCGTCGCAACCCCTCAACCGATCGACCGGAATGGGGCATAATCCCGCTGCTCCGCTTTCTTCGCCGTCCGCGCTCGCTCGATTTTCCCATCCGGTTCCCTAACGCCCATGTCGCTCCTTCGCCTGGAAGAACTCTCGATCGGATTTCGAGGTCCGACGCTGCTCGATGCCGTCACCTGCACCATCGGCCCTGGGGAGCGGATCGGTCTGCTCGGTCGCAACGGATCGGGAAAGACGACGCTGATGCGGATGATCGCGGGAGTCGTTCCGCCCGACCACGGCCGCCTGAAACTCGCTCCCGATGCCCGCGTCGCGTTGCTTCCTCAAGAGGTCCCGGACGATCTCGAAGGGGAGGTGCGCGATCTGGTCGCCGAGGGGCTGATGCCTCGACCCGACGATCCCCCGTGGCTCGCCGAACAGCGTCTGGACCGGATCATCGAGCGGATGAGTCTGCCGACCGATCGGCGATTCGAGGCCCTGTCGGCAGGGCTCAAGCGGCGCGTCCTGCTCGCACGGGCGATCGTCGCCGAACCGGATCTGCTGCTGCTGGACGAGCCGACGAACCATCTGGACGTCGCCTCGATCGAGTGGCTCGAGGAGTTCCTGAGCCGTTGGCCCAAGTCGTTCCTGTTCGTGACCCACGACCGCGCCTTTCTCCGACGGCTCGCGACGCGAATCCTAGAGATCGATCGCGGACGACTGTTCGACTGGTCGTGCGACTACGATACCTTTCTGGCTCGCAAGGAAGCGGCGCTCGTCGCCGAAGAGAAGCAACAGGCGCTTTTCGACAAGAAGCTGGCCGAAGAAGAGGTGTGGATCCGGCAAGGGATCAAGGCGCGCCGGACTCGCAACGAGGGACGCGTGCGAGCGCTCGAGGCGATGCGGGTCGAACGCTCCCAGCGGCGGGACAAGACGGGGAACGTCCGTCTGACGATCACCGAAGCGGAGCGGAGCGGCGCGCTGGTCGCCGACGTGCGCGACCTCTCGTTCGCCTATGGCGATCGCACCATCGTCAGCGACTTCAGCACGCGCATCATGCGCGGGGACAAGATCGGGATCCTCGGTCCCAACGGAGCGGGGAAGACGACCCTGCTCCGCCTGTTGCTCGGCCAATTGCAGCCGCAGGCCGGCACGGTTCGTCTGGGGACGCGTCTGCAGGTCGTCTACTTCGATCAGCTCCGCGGCACCCTGAACGAACAAGCGACGGTGGTCGACGAGGTGGGCGAGGGGAACGACACGGTCCGCCTGGGCGAAGGCTCGCGCCACGTCATCGGCTACCTGAAGGACTTCCTGTTCACCGCCGAGCGGGCTCGCACGCCGATCCGTTTCCTGTCCGGTGGCGAGCGGAACCGCGTGCTGCTCGCCAAACTCTTCACCCGTCCGGCCAACGTCATCGTGCTCGACGAACCGACGAACGATCTGGATGCCGAGACGCTCGAAATCCTCGAGTCGCGGCTGGTCGAGTTCGGCGGAACGGTGCTCGTCGTCAGTCACGACCGCGACTTTCTCGATCATGTCGTCGGCAGCACGCTCGTCTTCGAGGAGGGGAATGTCCGCGAGTACGACGGCGGCTATTCCGACTGGGTCCGTCAGCGAGCGGCTCGAAGCGCGGCTCCGGCGGCGGCGATCGAAAGGAGTCGAACGGCGGAACGCAACGATGGGGAGAAGCGAGCGACGAGCGAATCCTCTCGCCCCGCGTCATCCTCGACCGCCGGCGGCGGGAAGAAGTTGAGCTTCAAGGAGCGCCGCGAGCTCGAAGAGTTGCCCGGATTGATCGAGCGGACCGAAACCGAAATCGCGGCGCGTCACGAGACGATCGCTCAGCCCGAGTTCTACAAGCGGGACGGCGCGGAGATCGCTGCCTTTCAGGCAGAGCTGCAGACGTTCGAAACCCGTCTCGCCGATGCCTATGCGCGCTGGGAAGAGCTGGAAGCCCGCGACGGGTGAGGCCCGCTGCGGACTGGCGTGGGCCCGGCCACTCCGTGGCCGAGGCGAGGTTTCGTGGCGCTGTCGCGATTCGCTTCGCGGCGTGAGCGGTGTCGGGATCCACCCGACCTCGGGCTCGGAGAGCCCCTGCGCTTGGCGCTGCGGGCTGGGAGGGCACGGAGACCCCTTGCTGACGCTGCGGGCTGGGAGGGCACGGAGACCCCTTGCTGACGCTGCGGGCTGGGGATCTGCGGGTCGGGGATCTGCGGGTCGGGAGAATGTCCCGACGGCGCGTCAGTCGGCGATCACGGTGCGCTGCAGCGCTTCCAGTTCGCGCGCGAAGCCGCTCGACAGGATCGGGAATCGGCACCAGGTCTTCGGATCGAGATTCTCGTCGTCCAGGTGGAACGACGGCGCGTAGCGTTCCCGCTTCCACTGATTGCGGCACCACAGGCGGAAGAACTTGACGACCCATTCGACCAACCGAGCGCGAGGCGTCTCGGGGCGCTCGAGTTCCAGGATTCGGACGATCTCGGCCGGCAGACGCTTGTCGCGGATCGCGAGTCGCTCGATCCGGTCGAGCACGTCGTAGGGCATCAGATCCTCTTCGTCGGTCTGCTTCCGCTCGGTCGGTCGCAGCTCGGCGGTCGGCGGCTGGACGTTGACCGCGGCGAGACTCGGTATCGGCCCGAGATCGGCCGGGCCGCGCATCTCCATCCAGCGCAGCCAGTACCTGAGGAACGCCTTGTCGATGCCGGCGATCGGCGCCAGGCCGCCGCTGGTATCGCCGTCCATCGTCGCATAACCGACCGCCGCTTCGGAGCGATTGCTGGTCGACAGCAGGAGCCTGCCGTCCAGGTTGGCGAGCATCCAGACGCTCGGCGCCCGAACGCGCGCTTGAATGTTCTGCAGCGCCAGGTCGTCCAGCTGCCAACTGAGCTCCCGACCGATCGCCCGTTCGACTCGTTCGCGGTACCCCTGGACCAACGCGTCGACATCGAGCTCGAAATGCCTTGCGCCGATCCCTCGGGCGACAGCGGCGGCTGCGTCGCGCGTCGTCGCGGTGCTGTTGCGAGTCGCCTGATAGGCGGTCGTCAGCAGCTCGCGAACCACCTCGGCATCCGGAGCCTCGGCGGCAATCCGCTCGGTCAGCTGAGGCATTCCGAGCGTGCCGAGCGATGCCGCATGACCGAGCTCCCGGCGACTCCACGCGACCGCGAGCGCGACGAGGACCGAGACGGCTGCCGAATCGGCTCCGCCGCTGAGCGACACGACGAAGCCGCGCGAGCGACTCTTGCGCAGAT
Organism: uncultured Pirellulaceae bacterium; assembly: GCA_964652385.1. GTDB lineage: Bacteria > Planctomycetota > Planctomycetia > Pirellulales > Pirellulaceae > UBA11682. The sequence goes on from CAZZBI010000409.1 coordinate 3,403, forward strand.
AATCGAACAGGCCGAGGGCCACCGCGCGACCGAACTCCTCGCACTTCAGTTCGTCGCTCGACTCCCAGGCCGGAGCGGTCCGCGGATCGGTCTCGAGATCGGCTTCCGGCAGTCGGAACGGCACCTCGACCACCTCGGGACCCGAGGGGAGCGCCGGTCGAAAGCTGCTGGTTCGAGCCCGCTGCATCCGAGTCGCATCGACATCGGTGACGGCGGTCGTCACCTGATGATCGCGAAACGAGAAACGGGGACCGGTCGCGAGGATGCGTCCTTCGGCCGCGATCATCGCGTCACCGTCATAGATCGCCCGCCCCGCCTCGTTGCCGACCAGATTGGCATAGACGTAGGTGACGAAGAACGCGCGCGCTCCCTCCAGAATGAACCGCTTGCGGATCTCGTGTTTGCCGAAAGCGAAGTGACTGGCGCTCGGATTGAGGATCAGATCGACTCCGGCCGCCGCCTGGCGAGCGCCGGGACGTTCACCGACCCAGGCATCCTCGCAGATCTCGAAGCCGATGCGCACGTCGCCGCACTCGACCATCAGGTCGCCGATCGGATAGTCGCGGGCTCCGATCTCGACCGATCCGACGACTCCGGTCGGCCACGGCTTGAACCAACGCGGCTCGTAGTGGATCCCGTCTCCGGCCAGATGACGCTTGGCGACGAACGCGACGATCTCGCCGTCGACGACGACCGCCACCGTGTTGAACAGCCCTCCGGCGACCATCACCGGCACGCCGATCGCGACGACCATCCCGCGACACTCGCCGGCGAGATCATGCAGGATCTCGAGCGCGGTCTGCTGCACGCCGGGAGCGTGAAAGGCATCTTCGCATCCGTAC
>CAZZBI010000410.1:0-4238 GCA_964652385.1 uncultured Pirellulaceae bacterium
TCGCCTTTTCGAGATCGGCGAGCGCCTGCTGACGAACCGCGTCGTCCGGACTCGTATGACGGATCTGCCAATGCGTCGAACAGACCGTTCCGTCGACCGGCAAGCCCGACTCGGCGATCGCGCGCTTCGTCTCTTCGACGTCCATGCCGGGGCTGTCCATTTCGATGCCGTCGAAGCCGGCCGCCTTCACCGCCGCGAACTTCTCGGTCAGCGTGCCCGGCACTCCGACCATGCCGATCTTCAGCGTCTTGTACATCCGTCCCGCCAGCGAGACATCTTCGGCCGACACGGGCGACGCGGCAGTGGCCCGCGGACCGAGCGCCGCCGAGGCCAACAGCAGCGCCGACGAACCTTGCACGAACCGGCGTCGATCGATCGTCATGAGAGCAGCTCTCCGGTGGGAAGTAGGGACGAGGAGACGAGCGGAGTAAAGGGCCGATGTGACGGCCCCTCGATGCGAGGCGAAGGTCGGTCGGTGACACAGGCAGAATCGTCGCGAATCGACGACTCGTGCACGCTCGGTCGGCCTTCGACCCGATCATGATCGCCGCTTCGCGACCTGCACCGCAAGTCGCCTCGGCCGGAACGCTGCCCCCTGCAGCATGATGACGACCTGCCCGCCGGAGCGTTGCGACTGCTGCGCGACACAAATACATTGATCCCGGCGACGACCCCTCGCGCGGTTGCCGAGCCGCCGACGAACGTGCCGCGTCGCTCCCACCTGTCGCCTCCCCTCAGGAGTCCCTGCCGATGGTCTCGTTCCGACCGATCGCGATGCTGCTGGCCTTCGCGAGCTTCGCTCCGATCGCTCCGCTTCCGGCCGAAGAGGCGGCGAAGCGAATCGCCTTCGTCGCGGGGGGGCCCAGTCACGGTTACGGGGCTCACGAACACTATGCGGGGAGCCGAATCCTGGCCGAAGGGATCGAGAAGGGGATGCCCGGTTGGTCGACCGTCGTCTATCGCAACGGCTGGCCGAGCGATCCGAACGCCTTCGACGGCTGCGCTGCGGTCGTGATCTACAGCGACGGCGGCGGCGGGCATCCCGCGATTCCGCACCTGGATCAGGTTCAGCAACTGGTCGACGGTGGCGTCGGCGTCCTCTGTCTGCATTACGCCGTCGAAGTCCCCAAGGGGGAACCGGGAGATCGATTCCTCGATTGGATCGGCGGCTACTTCGAGACGCATTGGTCGGTCAATCCGCACTGGACGGCCGACTTCGTCACCTTTCCCGAACATCCGGTCTCGCGCGGCGTCGAGCCGTTTTCGATCGAGGACGAGTGGTACTACCACATGCGGTTTCGCCCGGAGATGCAGGGGGTGACCCCGATCCTCACCGCGATCCCGCCCGAGAGCACCTTGTCGCGCCCCGACGGTCCGCACAGCGGCAACCCCGCCGTCCGCGCCGAAGTCGGACAGCCGCAGCATGTCGCGTGGACCTACGAGCGAGCCAACGGCGCTCGCGGCTTCGGCTTCACCGGCGGGCACGTTCACTGGAACTGGTCCGAACCGAACTTCCGCAAGGTGGTCCTCAACGCGATCGTCTGGGCCGCTCATGGCGACGTCCCGGCGAACGGAGTCGGCGGAGCGCCGCTGACGCTCGATCGCCTGGAAGCCGATCAGGACTTCACGCCTCCTGCGGACTTCGATCGGGACGCGATTCGTCGTCGCTTCAAGTTGGCCGCTGCACCGCGGTCGCGCGGGCCCGCTCCCAAACCGCTCGCCGTCAGCGAAATCGTGACGCGCGACACGCCGGGCCGTAGCGTCGCTCTTGAAGTCGACCTGCGCGGCGCCAAGGAACTCTTTCTGGTCGTCGATGACGGAGGGAACGGGTTCAGTTGCGACTGGGCCGATTGGATCGAGCCGACGCTGGTCGGACCGGCCGGAACCCGCAAGCTGACCGAACTCGACTGGAAGGCCGCCTCCGCCGACTTCGGTCAGGTCCGCAAGCATCGAAACGTCGACGGGGGCGAGTTGAAGGTCGATGGGCGGCCGGTGGCGTTCGGGATCGGCACGCATGCCAACAGCGTCATCGCGTTCGATCTGCCGGAAGGGTTCGAGACGCTCCGCGTGAGCGGCGGTCTCGACGACGGCGGCGCCGAGCAAGGAGCTTGCGGTCAGCAGTCGAGCGTCCGCTTCTCGGTCTGGTCCGAGCGACCTCGAGTCGGCGGCGATCAACGCGAACCGGAAGTCGCGGTCGCCGGACTGGATGTCGCCGACGGACTCGAAGCGACGCTCTTCGCCAGCGAACCCGATCTGAAGAGCGTCACGAATCTGGACATCGACGCTCGCGGCCGCATCTGGGTCTGCGAGGTGATGAACTATCGAGGCAACAACGGCTCGCGCGCCGAAGGGGATCGGATCCTGATCCTCGAGGATACCGACGGCGACGGCATCTGCGACAAGACCAAGGTCTTCTACCAGGGGCGCGACGTCGATTCGGCGATGGGGATCTGCGTGCTCGGTGATCGAGTCATCGTTTCGGCGTCGCCGAACGTCCTTGTCTTTACCGACACCGACGGCGACGACCTGCCGGACTCGAAGGAGATCCTCTTCTCGAAGACCGGCCAGCCGCAGCACGATCACTCGGCTCACTCGTTCCTGTTCGGGCCCGACGGCAAGCTCTACTGGAACTTCGGCAACACCGGACAGCAGGTCTGCGATGCCGACGGCAAGGTGATCGTCGATCGAGCCGGCAACGAAGTGCGCGACGGCGGCAAGCCGTACTACGGCGGCATGGTCTTCCGCTGCAATCCGGACGGCTCGGAGTTCGAGGTGCTCGGGCACAACTTCCGCAACAACTACGAAGTGACGGTCGACAGCTTCGGTCGGTTGTGGCAGTCGGACAACGATGACGACGGCAATCGAGGAGTCCGCATCAACTACGTGATGGAGTTCGGCAACTACGGCTATCTGGACGAGGCGACCGGCGCGGGGTGGCAGACGCCGCGCACGAATCTCGAAACCGAGATTCCGCTTCGCCACTGGCATCTGAACGATCCCGGAGTCGTGCCGAACCTGCTGCAGACCGGAGCGGGTTCGCCGACCGGCATCACCGTCTATGAAGGGACGCTCCTGCCGGAAGCGTTCCGCGGGCAGGTGATCCACTGCGATGCCGGTCCGAACATCGTCCGCGCCTATCCGGTGACCGACGCCGGCGCGGGCTTCACGGCGACGAGCGTCGACCTGCTGCATGGCGCTCGCGACAACTGGTTTCGCCCGGCCGACGTCGCCGTCGCTCCGGACGGCAGCCTGTTCGTTACCGACTGGTACGATCCGGGAGTCGGCGGGCACGGCCAAGGGGATCTCGAACGAGGACGGATCTTCCGGATCGCGCCGCCGGGATCCGTCTATCGCACTCCGCCGATCGATCTCGCGACGATCGACGGGAGCGTCGAGGCGCTGCGCAGCCCGAACTCGGCGACCAGGTATCTCGCGTGGAAGGCGTTGGAGGGATTCGGAGCGGCAGCGGCCGAGCGGCTGGCTCGAGCGGCCGATGACCCGGACCTCCGTTTCGCCGCTCGTGCCCTCTGGGCGCATGCGATCGTCGCCGGCGGAGGTGCTGCGACCGTCGAACGCTGCCTGACGTCGAGTCAGTCCGAGTTTCGGCAGCTCGGTGTGCGGATCGCGCGGCGTCTGAATCTCGACCCGATTCCGATCGTCGAGCGACTGGTCGATGATGCCGATCCGCAGGTCCGTCGCGAAGCGGCGATTGCGCTTCGCTTCTCGGCCGACGAGCGGATGCCGCAGCTCTGGGCAAGGCTCGCGCAGCATCATGATCCGAGCGATCGCTGGTCGCTCGAGGCGCTCGGAATCTCGGCGGCTCTCCGCTGGGACGATTGTCTGCAGGCGTGGCTCGAACAGATCGGCGATCGGACGACTCCGGCCGCTCGGGACATCATCTGGCGGTCGCGCGCCCGAAAGACGCCGGAGCTCTTGGTCGAGATCCTCAAGACCGAAGGGATGACCGAACAGGAACAGGCGCGCTATTTCCGCGCGTTCGACTTCCTGTCCGGCCCCGAAAAGGATCAGGCGCTCGAGAGTCTGTTGCTCGGGCTGTGAGGCGATCGGAGCGCGTTCGGTTCTCGGTGGGCCGGTGAGGTTGTCGAAGAGGTCGGGAATGCGTGGCGTCGTCGGTTCGTGGCTCTCTCCGTTCGCCGGAATCGCGGTCCTTGCGCTCGTCGGCGTATCGTGGCTCCCCGCAATCATCGCGCAGGAGACCGCGACGGCCGATCCGGCTC
>CAZZBI010000411.1:0-3296 GCA_964652385.1 uncultured Pirellulaceae bacterium
GTGCATGGCTTCGACCCGCAGACCGGTCGGTTGACGCCGCGCGAAGAGGCGGCGTTGGTGTTGCCGGCCGGTGCCGGTCCGCGGCATTTCGCTTGGCATCCCGACGGCCGGCATGCCTTCGTCATCAACGAACTCGCCTGCACGATCGAGGCGCTTCGGTGGGACGCGGAAGGGGGCACGTTCGCCTCGCTGCAGTCGATCACGACGCAACCGGACGGGATCGAGCCGGGGAACTCGACGGCCGAGGTGGTGGTGCATCCGAACGGTCGGTGGGTCTACGGTTCGAATCGAGGGGACGACAGCATCGCCGTGTTTGCTTGGGAAGCGGACGAGGAACGCCTGGTCGGCCGCGGAACGGTCAAGACCGTCGGCAAGACCCCGCGCAACTGCGCCGTCGATCCGACCGGCCGCTGGTTGCTGGCGGCGAACCAGAGTTCGGGCTTCGTGACGATCTTCCGGATCGATTCGCAGTCGGGCGAGCTGACCGAAGCGGGGCGACTCGACGTGCCGAATTGCGTCTGTGTCCGTTTCCAGCCGTTGGCCGCCGGGCGGCGTTAGACGCCGCTTCGCTGCGCGTTCCGTCGGTCGCCGGCGCGGCTCGCGTCGAGCGGCCGCGCGGCGCGCCGTCGCTCCTGGCACTCCCACGCCGTGACCGCATCGGGACTTCGTCCTGCCGGCAATCCAAGCGACTCGATCCGGTAGCTTCCGGCCTGCCGGTCGCCTAGTCTGACGGTTGCGGCGAAGCGAAACGACTTGGTCGCCATCGCGCTCCCCGCTCCCGCCGTTCCCGCGACTCCTGCCGACAGCGCTCCCGTTCGGCGCGGCGCGCATCCCCTCCCGGTTTTCCACCCGTCACCGAGCAACCCGATCGCGGCTCGGTCGCCGAATCGTCAAGGAACTCTCCATGCTGTACCACCGGTTCGAACGACTCGCGTTCTGCGCGAGTCTCGTCGCCTTCGGGCTGCTGACGCTCGGGGGCATCGGTTCGACTCACCTCGTCGCGAGCGACCAGGAAGCGACTCCGGTCGAGAAGATCAAGCTCGCCGACGGCTTCCGGATCGAGCGTCTGTACAACGTGCCGATCGATCAACAGGGGTCGTGGGTCAGCCTGACGGTCGATCCTCAGGGGCGACTGATCGCGTCGGATCAGTACGGCAAGCTCTACCGGATCACGCCGGCTCCGATCGGCAGCGATGCCGAAACGAAGGTCGAGGCGATCGACGTCGAACTCGGCATGTGCCAGGGGCTGCTCTGCGCCTTCGACTCGCTCTACGCCGTCGTCAACGGCGATGCGGGCGAGGGGGCGGGACTGTATCGGGTTCGAGACACCGACGGTGACGATCGCTACGACTCGGTGGCGTTGCTGCGCAAGATCGACGGCGGCGGCGAGCACGGACCGCATGCGGTGATCCTGTCCCCCGACGGCCAGGGTCTCTACATCTGCGCCGGCAACCACACCCGCATCCCGGCTCCGGAAAAGTCGCTCGTCCCGCGCAACTGGGACGAGGATCAGTTGCTGCCGAGCATGCCGGATGCCGGAGGACATGCGGTCGGTATCCGAGCTCCCGGCGGCTGGGTCTGCCGGACCGATCCCGAGGGGAAGAGCTGGGAGCTGGTCGCGATCGGCTTCCGCAACGAGTACGACATCGCGTTCTCGCCCGAAGGAGAACTCTTCACCTACGACGCCGATATGGAATGGGACGTGGGCTCGCCGTGGTACCGGCCGACCCGCGTCAATCACGTCACTCCCGGAGCCGAGTTCGGTTGGCGAACCGGCACGGCGAAGTGGCCGGCGTTCTATCCGGACAGCCTCGGTTCGGTCGTCGACATCGGGTTCGGTTCGCCGACCGGGATCGTCTTCGGCACCGGCGCGAAGTTCCCCGAGAAGTACCAGCGGGCGCTCTTCATCAGCGACTGGAGCTACGGCATCCTGTATGCCGTGCATCTGGAACCGAACGGCTCGACCTGGACCGGAACGGCCGAACCGTTCTGTTCGGCGCCGGCGCTGCAAGGGACCGATCTGGTGATCGGCCATGACGGGGCGCTCTACTTCGCGATCGGCGGCCGTCGAACCCAATCGGGGCTGTATCGGATCACCTACGTCGGCGACCAGCCGACGGCGGCGGTCGAACCGCGAAAGCTGACCGAGCTGCAACGCGTCCGGCGCCGGCTGGAATCGCTCGTCGGTCAGGCCGATCCGAGTGCGGTCGCGACCGCGTGGGGCTATCTGAACCATGAGGATCGGACGCTGCGCTACACGGCGCGAGTCATTCTCGAGCATCAGCCGGTCGCGTCGTGGCGGGAACGGCTCGAGACGGCCGACGATCCGAACGTCCTGATTCAGGCCTCGATCGCGCTCGCTCGCACCGGAGAGGCGTCGGACCAGGCGCGGATCGTGGCGGCGCTCGCCAAGATCGACGTCGCGTCGCTCGACGAAGCCCGGCAGCTCGACCTGATGCGCGCTTGGGGACTCGCCGCGATTCGACTCGGAGGGGTCTCGGCGGCGCTGCGCGACGGAGTCCTCGCCCAGTTCGATGCGATGTATCCGAGCCGCTCGGTCACGCTCAACCAGGAACTCTGTCGTCTGCTGGTGGCGGTCGAGGCGCCGGAAGTCGCGTCGCGGACTCTCCATCTGCTGGCCGTCGCGCCGACGCAGGAAGAACAGATCCACTACGCCTACTGCCTGCGGGTGCTGCGCAGCGGCTGGAGCGCGGACGATCGCCGCGACTACTTCGCCTGGTTCAACCGCGCCGCGGCACTGCGCGGCGGCAACTCGTTCGGCGGCTTTCTGGCCAACATCCGCACCGAAGCGATCGGCAACCTCGATTCGATGGTCCGCAAGGAACTGCAGCCGATCCTCGACGCGGCGCCGCAGCCGGTCGATGCGCTCGCCGAACTCGCGGCGCGCCAGGTGGTGAAGGACTGGACCGTCGCCGATCTGATGTCCGACGACGAATCGGTCTACGAAGGGCGCGATCTCGAAAACGGCCGTCGCGTCTTCGCGATCGCCCAGTGCTTCAAGTGTCATCGCTTCAGCGGCGAGGGAGGACTCGTCGGGCCTGACCTTACCGCTTCGGGGCGGCGGTTCAATCAGCAGAATCTGCTCGAGGCGCTTGTCGAACCGAGCAAGGTGATTTCGGATCAGTACCAGCCGACCCTGTTCTCGCTGCTGGACGGACGACAGATCGCCGGCCGAGTCATCAACCTCAACGGCAACAACTACCTGGTGCAGCAGAACATGCTCGATCCGGGATCGTTGACGCCGGTCAACGTCGACGAGATCGACGAGATGGTCC
>CAZZBI010000411.1:3306-4210 GCA_964652385.1 uncultured Pirellulaceae bacterium
CACGCTCGACGACATTCGCGATCTGATCGCGTACATGAAGTCCGGGTCGGACGATGTCGCGGTGAAGTCGATCGACGACGGTCGCAAAAAAAAAAGCGAACGACTGACCGCGAAGCGGAAGACTGACCGCCGGCTCGACGAGATCGAGTCCGTCGTGACTCCCCCTCGCCGGTCGGCTTCCCGGTCGCTCGCGCAGCACGACTCGTCGGTCCCGATTGCCGCTGCGGCAATCGGACCGACGAACGTCGTTTCTTGCCCGACCCTTGCGGCGACGCTCGTGTCGACCGGGGAACCGAATCTGATCGCTTCGCGAGACGTTTCGTCGAGCGTCCGCGACGAGCCTCGCCCCAACATCGTGATGATCGTCTCGGACGACCACGCCTGGACCGACTACGGCTTCACCGGACATCCGGCGATCCGTACGCCGCATCTCGATCGCCTGGCGGCAGAGAGTCTGACGTTCGTTCGCGGCTACGTGCCGACCGGTCTCTGCCGGCCGAGCCTGGCGTCGATGATCACCGGACGTTGGCCTCATGAGCACGGAATCGTCGGCAACGATCCGTCTCGATTGCCGGGGATGACGGGGCGCGACGACCCGGCTTATCTGGCTCGCTGCGCCGCGATGATCGATCGGATCGATCGCTACCCGACTCTGCCGCGATTGCTGGCGCCGCTCGGCTACGCGAGCTTCCAGAGCGGCAAGTGGTGGGAAGGGAGCGCCGAGCGCGGAGGCTTTACGGCCGGCATGACTCACGGCGACCCGGCTCGCGGCGGTCGCCATGGGGATCATGGTCTGACGATCGGTCGTCAGGGGATGGCCGAGGTGACGGCGTTCGTCGACGCGCATCGCGAAACGCCGTTCTTCCTGTGGTACGCGCCGTTCCTGCCGCACGAACCGCACACC
>CAZZBI010000412.1:0-4199 GCA_964652385.1 uncultured Pirellulaceae bacterium
CTTCACGACCTGGGCATGGTGATCGGACAGGAAGCCGCGCAGCTTTTCGACGGCGATCGAGAGGGGCACGGTCGAGATCAGGCGGTGACGGAACTCGGTCGGCTGATCGCTCCCCTTGAACCAGCCGAACAGCCCGCTCCCCTTGCGCCGATCGACCGGCGCTTCGGCGACCGAACCGAGCCCCGATCCGAGTTGCATGACGCGATTGCGCCCCGCTTCCTTCGCCATCATCAGGGCGCGATCGGCTCGCCGCAGCATCGTTTCGGAGGTATCTCCCGGCTGGATCTCCGTGCAGCACTTTCCCGCGAGCATCGGCTGCGGTGTCCGCTCGAGCATCTGGCGGATCTCTTCGGCGATCACCGTCGCCGCGGCGACGTCGCAGTTGGCCGCCAGATAGACGAACTCCTCGCCGCCGTAGCGAGCGACCAGGTCACCCTGACGCCGCACTCGCTTGAGCATCGACGCGAAGATCATCAGCGCGTCGTCCCCTGCCTGATGACCGTAGTCGTCGTTGACTCGCTTGAAGAAGTCGAGATCGCAGATGATCAGACTGCACGGCGTCTTGGAGGCCAGGTGTTCGCTGACGAGCAGATCGTGGACCCGATCGAACTCGGCTCGATTCGATACCTTGGTCAGCGGATCCTGAGTCGCCTTGGCATGCAGGTTTTCGATCGCCGCTTCGAGCGTCGCTTCGCTCGAAATGTCCCGAGCGATCACCACCGCGCCGTAGGTCACCGACTCGACGTTCGTCACCGGCTGGAACTGCATCTCGACCGTCAGACGATTGCCGCTCCGCCCCTGCAGCGAAAATCGCCCCGCGCCGGGGCTGCGAGTCCGGATCGTCTTGGCGATCGGGCATTCGGCATCCGGTATCTTGGCGCCCGACGCGTCACGCAGATCGAGCATCGACGGAATCCACTGCTTCTGAAAGACGCTCGCCGAAGCGATTCCCGACATCTTCTCGAAGGCCCGATTCCAGAGCAGGATCGTCGACTGGGTATCGACGAAGAAGACGCCGTCGACCATCGACGCGACGAGCTGCTGCTGAAAGAGCTGATCGACCGTCGCGGTCGAGTTCCCCGCGGTGACTCGTCCCAACCCCCAATAGGTGCGCGACTGGCTCGCATCCATCTTCGCGAGCCAACGTTCCGGAGCGGCGCGGTCCAGGCGGATCCGATCGGTCTCGACCAGCCGGCGGAAGCTCTCGACCAGTTTCGGATCGAACTGCGAGCCGGCGAAGCTCGTCAGCTCGGCGATCGCCCGCTCGCTCGACATGGCGCGGCGATAGACATGGTCGGTCGTCATCGAATCGTAGGCGTCGACGATCGAGAGCATCCGCGAACCGACCGGCAGCTTGTCGCGGTTCCGTTCCGCATCGCCGCGGCTCCCGTCGTACCAGCTCCCGGCGAATCGGACGATGTCGACGATCTCGGCCGACAGGCAGCACGAGGCGAGAATGTCGAGGCCGTGCAGGCGATAGCGGTCGAGCACCGCCGTCTCGTCCGACGACAGCTTGCTCGGCTTGGTCAGGATCGCGTCGGGAACGCCGATCTTGCCGATGTCGTGCATCAGCGCGGCGGTCTCGAGGGTGAGCAGATGAGGGTCTTCGAGGCCGATCACCTGAGCCCAGTTCGACAGACCGAGCGCCACGCGCAGACTGTGCGAAGCGGTCGGCGAGTGCTTGGCGCGCAGGCTCGAGAAAAGACCCGAGGCGACTCCCAGACGCCCTGCGGCCAGGCGGTCCTCCGTCGCGATCGCCTCCTTGGCCGAATCGACCGCGCCGCTTCCTCGCACCTCGTCCAGGTGCGACAGCAGGGTCGAGATCCGGTTCAGGCCGCTCTCGGCGACGGTGTCCGACGGGACGGGCACAGAGACGGGCTTGGGAGTCGGTTCGGACATCGCTCGACCTTGATTCGGCGGTTGAGACGGGAATGACGTCGAACCGTAGGTCATCCCCTCCGCCCGGCAAACCGCCCGGTTCCGGCGTCGCGATCGCTCCCACCTCCCCCAGTCCGACTTGCGACGCCCCGATCGTTCGGATACACCCCAGCGTTCCGTTACGGATCTTCCTGCCCCTCGTGCGAGGCAAACGTCCGGCCATGCGTCTGGTCACCTATCTGTCGGCCGACCGTTCGATGCGGATCGGCGCTCTGGCGAATCTCGGCGGTCGAGGAGTCGATCGCGTGTTCGATCTGACCGACGCGGTCGAGGGGATACGTTGCTTGCGCGAGCTGATCGGCCGCTGGGATCGATTCGGACACGTTCTTGCGGAACGACTCCGTACCGGCTCGCTCCCCGAGGTCGGTCCGCTTACCGAGGTCGCACTCGCCCCGCCGATCCCTCGCCCCCACAAGGTCGTCTGTATCGGGCTGAATTACGCCGATCATGCCGCCGAGACCGGCGCTCCGATTCCGACCGAACCGGTCGTCTTCAACAAGTTTCCGACCGCGATCATCGGACCCGGAGCGGCGATCGAGCTTCCCGAGATCAGCAGTCAGGTCGACTACGAAGCGGAACTGGTCGTGGTGATCGGCAAGACCGCCACGCGCATCGATCGCTCGACCGCGATGGAGCATGTCTTCGGTTACATGTGCGGCCACGACGTTTCGGCCCGCGACTGGCAAAAGGGGCGTCCCGGCGGTCAGTGGCTGCTCGGAAAGACGTTCGACACGTTCGGCCCGACCGGTCCGTTCCTGGCGACCAAGGACGAGATCCCCGATCCCCATGCGCTCGATGTCCGCTTTCGTCTGAACGGCCGCGAGCTGCAGTCGTCGAACACGCGGCAGTTCATTTTCCCGATCGATCAGCTCATCGCTCACCTGTCGAACGTCTTCACGCTCGAGCCGGGGGATCTGCTCTTCACCGGCACCCCTCCGGGAGTCGGCACGGCTCGGAAGCCGCCGGTCTATCTTCAGCCCGGCGATACGGCGGAAGTCGAAATCGATGGACTGGGGGTTCTGGTCAATCCGGTCGTCTCACGACCGGCGAAGTGATTTCGCTCGGACGGTCGACCGAAACTGCCCAAGGCCGATCGCATGCCCCGCCGCTGACGAGCGAGGGATCCGGTCGGTCGAACGAACGCAATCGATTCGGCGGAGCCGAGTCGTCCGCGACAATGGAGGTCGGATCGCCGTTCTCGGCGATCGAAACGGATGGCGATCGGAAAGGGACTTCAGCGCGATGATCGTCGACGGCGCGTCCTGCGGGACGAGCGGAGCGTCGACGAAGGGACCGAAGCGGGACGCCGCCGTCTGGGGCGGCGCGTCCGGACGCGGTACGGAGCGGCTGCGCGCCGCCGGCATCAGCCGGCGATCGTCGATCTCCTGCCGCTCCGCTGGAGATCGCTCGGACCGACGCTCGCGGCCCTGCTGTCGATCGTCGCGCTGTTGACCGCCGGGTTGGTGCTCGATGCCGGTCAGTCAGCTCCCCTTCGCTTGGATCCTCGCCCTGACATGCGAGACGGTCTGTTCGGGGCGCTCGCTCGCGTGGCCACCTGGTCCGCCTCGGCATCGTGGCTGATCGCAGCTCTCATCGGCTCGCAGATCTTTCTGGTCCGTCGCCATCGACGCGATGACTATCGAGGGCATTTCGCCCTGTGGCGCCGGCTCTCGTTGCTGGCGGTGCTGATGTCGATCGACGCGACGGCGCATGTCGCGAACGACCTTGCCGCCATGGCGACGGCAGGGCGACTGGATCCGATGCGAGCCGCCGGGATCGGCCTCGCGCTTCGCTGGCTGCTCGGGACCGCGGTCATCGTCCGAATCGGGTTCGAGATCCGCGAGAATCGCGGCTCGCTCGTCCTGGCGCTGGCGCTCTGGAGTCTCTGGTCCGCGGCGCTGATCGTGCCCCCGCTCGTCTCGGTGACGCCGTGGACCATCGCCGCGACGGCACTCGACGACCTGATCGCCGGCAGTGGCGCGGTCGCGGTCGGTCTGCTGCATGCCCGCTTCGTGATCATCGATGCGGCGAGCGGCGGGCGCCTCCGACGTCGAACGAAGCGTCGAGCGGTTTCGGCCGAAACGTCGTCGGAAGAGGGGGGCGTCGCCGAGTCCGACGAGACGGCCGCTCGGCTGTCGGACGAGGTCGCCGAGACGCCGAAACGCCGTCGCTCGCTCTTCGCCCGCCGCGAACGCCCGACGGTCACGGCAGCGGAATCGTCGGCGCCGACGACCGGCGCCGAGCGATCGGAGGAAGCGGGC
>CAZZBI010000413.1:0-4199 GCA_964652385.1 uncultured Pirellulaceae bacterium
CCCGGTCGCTCCGACCGATTCGGCGGGGACTCCGGGAGAGGCTTCCGAGCGGTTGGTCGACCTCTTCGAGCCGACGCCGAGCGCCGCGACGCTCTTCGACGCGATAGCGGCCGAAACGCGCCCCGCTCCGGATCCGAACGACTCGGGAGAGTCGGCGGACGAGGTCGGTGCCGAGGCCGACTCGACTTCGCTTGCGATCCGCGGCACGCTCCTCCGGTTTCTCGAACTCATCTTCGTGACGTTCGACAACGACGAGCGGCAGCTGTTGACCACCGAACTCGTCTCGTTGGCGAACGAACATCAGATATCGACCGACGATGCCGAAGCTAGAACGCGACTGGCGAGTCGCCTGAGACAGGTGGCGGCGGCGATCGATCATCGGTTGCGGACCGAAGCGCAGCGGGCGGTCGCAGCCGGCCAGGAACCGAGTGCCGAAGCGGCCGACATCGGCGGTTCGATCCCGACGCCGTGGGACGGCCTGCTCGATCAGGCGACCGGACGGCTGGGCCTGCTGGCCGAAGCGATCGCGGAAGGGACGATTCCGGAGCGGGCGACGCTCGGCGATCTGCAACAGCTACAGGAACTCGTCCCGCTGTGGGACCGCGTCCTGCTCGATCAGGTCGCCGATCTGACCGTCGGACATCATCCGGACGAGCAGCACGCCTGGTTTCGAGTCGTCGATCGGATCGCCGAGTGGCAAGACCAGGAAGTCCCTCCGTCCGTCGTGCCGGTGACGCTGTACGAACTCGACCGCCAGCCCGATCGTTACCGAGGCAAATGGGTTCGCGTGTCCGGCGAGGTCCGTCGCGTCGTTCGCGAACCGGTCCCGGACGATCGCCGCGAATCGGCTCCCCCTTGGACCTTGTGGGTCCGGCCCGACAGCGGTCCGGAAGGGCTGATCTGCATCGCCGTACGACGATTGCCGGAAGGATTTCCTCGTCCTGCCGACGGCGTGTCGTCGTTGGACATCGACCAACCTGCGACGATCGACGGGGTCTTCTTCAAGCGGATGGGTTACGTCTCGGGCATGGGGACGCTCGTGGCCCCGCAACTGGTCGCCGACCAGCCCCGATGGACCCGACCGCTCTCCGCTTCCGAGAGCGAGTCGATCGGCCTCGGTTCGATCCTTGCCGTCGTCGTCGGTTGTGTGGCGGCGGCGGTCCTCATCGCCGTGCGGATCGAGCGGATGGTGCGACGCCCTCCCACGCTCGAGCAGGAGCGCCGGACGGCGGACGAGGATGCGACGCTCCGAGACCTCAAGGCGCTCGCCGGGCGCTTCCCGAAGCCGTCGATCGGACCGCCGGCCGAGTCCGCCGACAGCGATTCCGAACCGACTCGCGCAGATCGCGATGATCGGTCGCGGCTCCCGGGTGGCGGCCTCTCGATGCTGCTGCTCGCGACGACGATCGCGACGGCGTCACTGATGTCTCCGTTCGCCGCCGGTCAGGAACCGACGCCTCCGCCGTGGCTGACTCGGGACGAGGTGCGCTCGGCCGCTGCCGGACAGCCATCGCCGCTGAAGCCGTTCGCCGACCTTCCGCGATCGGAACTCGCGCGTCTCGGCGACGGGACGATCCTGCGCACGGGCGAGCCGATCGTGCTCGAGATGATCGGTCGCCTCGAGCGGCTCGGGCCGCTCGCGCTACGGCGGTCTGCCGAGCCGTGGAACGAGGGGTTGCGGCGTCGCTGGACGACCGAGCCGGGAAACCATCGGACCGATCTGGCGACGATCGCCGGAGAACTGGTCTCGCTCGAGATCCTGGAACTCGACGAGCTGACCGCCGATCGATTCGACCGGGACGAGGTGTATCGTCTGGTGATCGCCTGCGAGCGGCATCCGGCGGACGAGGCCGACGGCGTGACGGTCGACCCGCGTCTGTCGTCCGATCATCGCGTCGTCGCTTGGGTCGGCTCGATTCCGGCATCGTGGTTCGACCGGATTCCGATCGGCGATCGGATCGAAACGGACGGAGCGCTGCTCCGATTGGAGCCGGTCAGCGACGCCGATACGACCTCGGTTCCGCTCGTGCTGGCCGCCGCTCCGCGCTGGTATCCGAACGATGCGGCGCACGCGATCGATGCCACCTGGTATCCGCTGGGGCTCGATGCCTCGGTCTGGGAGGCGGCTCGACGGACCGAAGGGGAGGAGCTCCGACCGCTCGATGCGCCGGGGCTGTATCGACTGATCGCGGCGGTGCGCGACGAGGCTCCCGAGACGCTGCCGAAGGCCGAACCGTTCGAACTGTTCGACCTGCTCGGAGCTCCCGAAGCGTGGCATGGTCGAGTCGTTCGATTGCGCGGCGCGATCGAGCGGATCACCGAAATCGGGACCGGGAACGACCAGTATGCGATCGACGCGGGGCTCGAACGCTACTATCAGATCGATCTGCTCGTGGCGCTCGAAGGGCGAAAGGTCCGGATCGGATCGGAGCATCCCGATGCGGTGGTGTCGAATCGCTATCCGTTGACGCTCTGCGTGGCCGAGCTGCCGCCGGGCCTTTCGACCGGCAGCGATCTGAATCTGCCGATCGAGGCGGAAGGGGTCTTCTATCGCAACTGGCGTTATCGCTCGGAGTACCTGCGACGAATCTCGCCCGAGCTGCGTCAGGTGGCGCCGCTGCTCGTCGCGACGCGACTGGAGGGGGCACCGACCGCGGCGGTCGGTCAGGCGATGCTGAACCGCGTGGCGGTCGCGATCTTCGCGACCGCCGCCGGAGCGACCGCGATCGGCATCCTCTGGCTCCGCTGGTCCGATCGGCGGTATCTGGAACGGCGTCGCGAAGCGAAACGCCAGTCGCTCCCCGAGCGGATCGATCTGGGGTCATGACGCGACGGACGGCGGGGCGAGACGGAGGGACGACGAGCGAAGCGAGAGGCCGATGACGCTGCAGTCACCCGATCGGATCGAGCAGGATGTCCGCTCGCTGCGCGATCATTTCATTCCGATCGGCCGCGAAGATCTGATCGCGCTGTTGACCGACGAGGCGCGACGCGAGTCCCCGCTGACCGAACTCGCCTTCGCCGCCCTGGTCCGCCGGATCGACGAGCGTTTCGCAAGATCGCATCGGCGGGCGATGCAGGAGCTGATCGAGACGTACGCGCCGTTCGATCCCGACTGCATCCTGGTCGACATTCGGCGACCGGAGGAACAGAGCGACGAGGGGCGGCGGGTTCGGTTCCACGAGCGACTGGCCGAAGCGCTGCGGCAGGCGAACTTCCGACGGCTGACGCCCGAAGAGATCTCCGCCGCGCTCGCGTCGGCCAAGGCGCTCGGCATGCGGCTGGTCGTCGACTTCGACGCGTTCGCGCATCTGTCGGTCTGGGTACGCGGCGAGCATACCGATCGCTGGACCGTACGGCGTTGGTATCGTCTGTATCGCGCCGAGACGATCGACGTGCCGGTGCATCGCCGACTGGTCCTGGTCTATCAGGACGCGGCGCACGAGAGTCGCGAGGGGGCGGATCCCGATTCGATCTTCCTGAAGGTCTTCAAGAACATTCCGGTCTCGGACATCGACTCGCTGTTGCCGACCTGCCGCGTCCGCCTGAACTGGTTCGATCGAGGCAAGATCATCCTGCCGACGCTCTCGGGAATCGGCCTCTCGCTCGCCAAGGTCGTGAAGGTCGGCCTGGTCGCGACCTTCTTCACCGGCGTGTACGGAGTCGTGGCGTTCGGCATGCTGATCGCGGCTTCGGTCGGCTACAGCTTGCGGTCGTTCTTCGGCTACCTGGCGACCAAGGACAAGTACCAGCTGAACCTGACTCGGCATCTCTACTATCAGAACCTGGGGAACAACGTCGGCGTCCTGTTTCGTCTGGTGCACGAGGCCGAGGAGCAGGAGTTTCGCGAGACGCTGATCGCGTATCGCGTCCTGCTCGACCTGGATCGCCCGGAAGGGGCGACGGTTTCTGAGATCGATGCCGAAGCGGAGCGGCGATTGCGACGGATGCTCGGCTTGGCGATCGACTTCGAGATCGACGATGCGCTCGCGAAACTCGAGCGTTTCGACATGGCGACTCGGACGTCCGAAGGTCGATGGCGCGCGGTCCCGATCGAGGAAGCAGCTCCCTGGCCGGACGAACCCTCGGCGGTGCGATAAGGCGACCGACGTCGCCCCGCGTCTCCGCGTCTCCCAGCCTCCGCGTCTCCCAGCCCGCAGCGTCAGCAAGGGGTCCCCGTGCCCTCGTGCCCCCGTGCC
>CAZZBI010000414.1:0-3645 GCA_964652385.1 uncultured Pirellulaceae bacterium
CACCCGCGTTCATGTCCAGATCAGTTTTCTCGCACCGGGCCGTGAACGGTTACGCTGAGCGGCCATCACCTGGTCGATCTCCTTGTAGACCCCCGGCACTTCGTCGAGCCCTCCGGCGAGCAGACGGACTCGCTTGTGCTTCAGATGATCGCGCCACGGACTCCAGGTGTAGGCCTTGCGAGCGGCGGTGCGGGACATGCGGCGACCGGCACCGTGCGACGCGCTCAGCAAGCTGGTCGGTTCTCCCTTGCCGCGGACGACGTACGCGCTGTCGGCCATCGTGCCGGGGATGACCCCGAGCACGCCGGCTCCGGCCGGAGTCGCTCCCTTGCGATGGACGATCAGATCGCGATCGCCGTGTCGCTCCTTCCACGCGAAGTTGTGGTGGTTCTCGACGACCGCCAGCGACTCGCCTCCGGCTCGCGCCAGCACCTGCTCGTGGATCACTTGGTGATTGGCAGCCGCGTAACGTCCCATCAGCTCCATCGCTTCCCAGTACTCGCGCCCCCGCTCGTCGTCGAGCGACAACCACGCCAGATGACGCAGCTGCGGATCGTCGCGGATCCGCTGCGGCACCGCCTGGCGAGCCAGATCGCTGTAGCGCTGACAGACTCGCGCGCCCGCCCCGCGGCTCCCCGAATGACTCAGCAGCGCCACGTAGCGCCCCGCTTCGAGGCCGAGTTCCGGCTGTGCGAGTTCGAGCAGGCCCCATTCGACGAAGTGGTTTCCCGAACCGCTGGTGCCGAGCTGGCCGACCGCGCGGTCGCGCACCTCGCGCGTCACCGCGGTGATCGTCCAGTCCTCGTCCAGCACCGGATGATCGAACGGCCGCGACCACGATTCCCCGGCACCGAACTTGGTCCCCTTCTCGAGCGCTCGGTCGAACCGTTCGCAATCCGACGCCTCGTTCCGCTCGAGCGGCTCGGCCGGCAGATCGGTCACGGTCAGTCGCATGCGACAGGCGATGTCGACGCCGACCGCGTACGGGACGACGGCGTTCTCGCAAGCGAGCACCCCGCCGATCGGCAGCCCGTAACCGACGTGGGCATCGGGCATCAGCGCCGCGGCGCGTGCCACCGGCAATCGGCACGCCGTCTCGATCTGGCCGATCGACGCCGGATCGAGATCGACTCCCCACGAACGATACCGCACCTCATGCACGACCGACGCCTGTTGCGCCTGGTCCACGATGGCGGCGGCGAGCGGACCGAAGTCGGGATCAGCAACGAACAGCTCGGGCTGTTCGAGTAGCCGAGGGAGGAATCGCTTGGCGCGAAAGTCGGCGCGATCTCGACCGCTCGCCGCATGCAGTCCGGCGACCGCCAGCGGGACGAGATCGGCAGGGACGCCGAGACGGACGAGCTGCTTCTTGTTCATGGCGATGGATCTTCCGCTCGCGCGGCGGCGGCACGATGGCGATCCGAACGGTTCGGACCGAACGTCGCCGTCGCCGGGCATCCGGCAAGGGATCGGAACATCGCGGCTCGGGTTCGCGCCGGTTCGGAGCTCGCCAGCCTGGCGACCTTTCGCCGATGCGTTTCGGCGGGACCTCGGGGAACGATCGCGGTTCTATCTTGGCGCCCGGACAGTTGCTAGACTGTCGCGCCTGATCCCCAGCGGATCGACGGGGTTCCTGCGGCACGTTGCCGCGCTTCGCCGATTCTCGCCCGAACGCTACCGGGAGCCGCCCCGTCCGCGGCCGTCCAATGTCGAACGACACCCCCGATCCTGTCGACTCGGTCCCCGCCGTTCCTCCTGTCGCTCCGGTCGCCGAACCGGTCGCCGAGTCGGCTCCGGCCGGCGTCGGCGCCGAGACGGATGCCGCGGGGCGCAAGCCGATCACCATCGGTTCGCAGCGCGACCCGGCCGATCCCCGTCTCAATCCGGCTCAGCCCAAGGCGGTTCGCGAGGCGCGTTCCGGCGGCAAGGGAGGGAAGCCGCGCCCGCAAGGGCTGCAGATCCCGATCCCGCAGGTCGGCTCGGTCCCGATCCCGAATCGGCGGATGAAGGACGACGACATCGAAGCGGAGTTGGCGGCGGCCCTGGGTGATGCCTCGCTCGAAGCGCTGGTGGCCGAGGCGGGAGCGGCGAACGCGACCGAGCTGGAAGCCGACTCGCGCGTCAAGGCGACCGTCACCCGGCTGCATCAGGACAACGTCTTCTTCACGCTCAAGGGGCGTTACGAAGGCGTCGCTTCGGTCCGCTCGTTCAAGACCCCTCCGGAACCGGGCCAGATGATGGAGGTGGTCGTCCGCTCGTATCTGGCGGACGACGGACTGTACGAGGTCGGGATCCCCGGCTCGGCGGTCGACGTCGCCGAATGGGAGGACATCGAACCGGGGACGGTCGTCGAAGCGAAGATCACCGGCTCGAACACCGGCGGTCTCGAATGCACGGTCAACGGGATTCGCGGATTCATTCCGGCCAGTCAGATCGATCTGCATCGGGTCGAGAGCTTCGGCGAGTTCGTCAATCAGAAGATGGCGTGCGTCGTCACCGAAGCGAACCGGGCGCGGAAGAATCTGGTGCTCAGCCGCCGTTCGCTCCTCGAGAAGTCGCTCGAAGAAGAACGCAAGACTCGGCTCGCGTCGATCGAAATCGGCAGCACCGTCCCGGGCAAGGTGACTCGACTGATGGACTTCGGTGCGTTCGTCGACATCGGCGGCGGCGTCGAAGGGCTGGTCCATATCAGCAAGCTCAGCTGGGATCGGATCGGACATCCGCAGGAGGTGTTCCAGGTCGGTCAGCAGGTCCAGGTGAAGATCGACAAGGTCAACCAGGACAACGGCAAGATCAGCCTCAGCTACCGCGATACCTTCGAGCATCCGTGGCAGGGGATCGAGCAGAAGTACCCGGTCGGTTCGACCGTCAAGGGAACCGTCTCGCGGATCGCCCAGTTCGGCGCCTTCGTCCGACTCGAACCGGGAGTCGAAGGGCTGATCCACATCTCGGAACTGGCTCATCATCGCGTCGTCGCGGTGAAGAACCACGTCAAGGAAGGGGACGAGGTCGAGGCGAAGGTGCTTTCGGTCGACGGCGAGGGGCAGAAGATGGGGCTCTCGCTCAAGGCGCTCGTCCAGGCGCCGCAGCGCGCCTCGAACGAGAAGGCCGAGGTGGTCGAGGACGACACGCCGCGCGAGTCGATCGTGCCGAAGCGTTCGGGGGACCTCAAGGGAGGTCGCGATCGCGAATCGGGGGGTGACCGCTTCGGTCTCAACTGGTAGCCGATGATCTGGCGATCGATCCTGCGCCCGCTCCTGTTCCGCTTCTCGGCCGAACGGGCGCATCATCTCGGCATCGGCTCGCTGCGCATGGCAGGGCGAGTTCCCGGCCTGCTGGCGGCGATCGGATCGACGACGCGCGTCGTCGATCCGCGCCTGGCGACCGAGCGGTTCGGGTTGTCGTTTCCGGCGCCGGTCGGTCTGGCCGCCGGCTTCGACAAGGATGCGATGCTGATCCGCGAGTTGCCGGCGATCGGCTTCGGCTTCGTCGAAGTCGGGACGCTCACGGCGCACGCGCAGCCCGGCAATCCGCAACCTCGTCTGTTCCGCCTGCCGGCCCGCCGGTTCGAGGGCCGCGTCGATCGGGTCGCGCCGGTGGTCGATTCCGGCAGCGGCACCTTCCGCGTGGTCTGCACCTTCGACG
>CAZZBI010000414.1:3655-4181 GCA_964652385.1 uncultured Pirellulaceae bacterium
GGATTCAACAACGGCGGGAGCGAAGCGGCGGCGGAGCGGCTGAATCGCGCCCCCAAGTCGCGCGTTCCGCTCGGAATCAACATCGGCAAGAGCAAGATCACGCCGAACGACCAGGCGCTCGAGGACTACCTGACGAGCTTCCGGCGGCTGGCCGACCTGGCCGATTACGTGACGGTCAACGTCAGCAGCCCGAACACGCCGGGACTCCGGCAGCTGCAGGATCGCGAACCGCTCCAGCGACTGCTCGAAGCGCTGCAGCACGAGAACGCCGGACGCTCGCGCCCGTTGCCGCTGTTGCTGAAGATCGCTCCGGACCTCGAGGAATCGCAGCTCGACGACATCGCCGAACTCGCCGCGAGCTGTCGCTTGGCCGGGCTGATCGCGACCAATACCACGATCGGTCGCGAGAGGCTGAAGACCGCTGCCGACACGGTCCGGCAGATCGGAGCCGGTGGGCTATCGGGCCGGCCGCTGACCGAACTCAGTCGCGCGGTGGTCGCCGGGCTCTATCGGCGCACCCAAGGGA
>CAZZBI010000415.1:0-4167 GCA_964652385.1 uncultured Pirellulaceae bacterium
CGATTGAGCACGCCGTCGCCGTCGCCATCGTTCAGACGAGTCCAGATCGCGATCTCGGCGAGCGGACTCTCGATCATCCGCGTCCCGCCGGGGACGCGCAGTCGGCCGCGGAACGGTTTGCCGTTGCTCCGGCACGTGAACATCACGACGTCGTCGAGATCGCCGACAAGATTGTCTGCTCGCTCGTGGTAAGTGCTGAAGTTGACACCGGCGATAGGCAAGTTTCGAGGGTTGACCCCCGTCCCCGCCGTCGCGAACTCCGCATACTCGAAGTACCCGAGCCCTTCCGACGGATCGACCCACGGCCCGACCGGCACGGTCACCCCGCGCAGGTCCTCGCGAATCGTCTCGCTGCTCCCGCGCAATTGCCCCGCCAGCTCCAGCACCGCGCGACTCGACGAGATCTCGTCGTTGATCGCCGCGAAGGCATTGACGAGAGCCGCCATCAGCACCAACGTGACCGTGACGGCGATCAGGATCTCGGTCAGCGTCAGCCCTCGTCGCATGCCGCCGGAGCGACGCGACTTGGTGCGAGACAGTTCGGCGGATACAAGACAGGCCGATTCGGCAGTCTGGAGAAGATCGACTCCGGAAACCGAGCCAGGCTCGGCAAGACGAACGGCGGTCATGGCGCGACTCCTGCGAGGCACCCGAGAGGAAGGATGGGGCGCCGTCGACCGGAAAAGGATAAGAATGGCTGCTTGGGTCGGTAGAGACGAGATCGGACGCGAACGGCTCGCCGCCGTAGCCGATCCCGAGTCGCATCGAGGAGTGACGATCCGATGATGCGTTCGACGAATCGGAGCCGGAGAGCAAGACAAGGGGCTCGGGGAATGCGCCTGTTTCATTCGAGTGAGCCCCCCCGGCGTTGTCAAGAAGATTCCGACCTCCGCCGCGGTCTGACTCGGGTCGATCTGATCGCGATCGTCGGCTGCGTCGTCGCGCTGGTCGCGCTGGCGATCCCCCTGATCCTGGCGAGTCGCGGGCGAGCTCGATTGGCGACCTGCGGCGTCCGTCAGTTTCGGACCGCGTTGGCGATCCAGCAGTACGACCTCGAGTTTCAGCGTCTGCCGGGGTGGCGTCAGTTTCGCGCCAACGATGCGTCGGGAAAGGCTCTGGCCGGTTCGTGGGCCTTCACGATCCTCCCGTTCCTGACGCCGGTCGGACGCCCGGTCCTCGTCACCGGCCCTCAGGGGGAACGGGAAGAGGAGGGGTTCGAGCCGTTCGGATTGAGGTCGGGCGAGCGGATCACCCCTCGACCCGGATCGATCGGCGAGATTCTCGACCGCTACGGACCGGCCGGCCCGCTCGAGCTTCGTTCCGGGCCGATCACCGCTCAGATCGACGAGTTCATCTGCCCGGCCGCCTGGACCGATCTCCTTCGCCAAGGTCCGCCGCCGACCACGTTCCTTTCGTGGCAGGTTGCGGCCGGTCTTCCCGATGCCCCCTCCGCGATCGCCCCTCCCGATTGGCCCGAGACGGCGCTCTTCGTCGACCGTTTCGATCCTCCCGGGCCGATGCTCTTCACCCGCCTGGAACAGGTCGAAGCGTGGGACGGGATCAACCACACCGTCCTGCTCGCCGAGGGCCTGGGGGCCGGCGCTTGGGGCGCGACCGACGAGGCGCAGGTCGGATACGTCTTCGGATGGCCCGCGAGCGAACTCGCTGCGACGACGGGACGGGGCGACGGTGGCCCCGAAGAGCCCGAAGAGGAGGCATCGAACGAGTCGCTCCCCGCTGCACCGCGATTCGGGCGAGTCGGTTGGCTTTGGGCCGGCCTCGAACGTTCCGGCGCGCCGACGCCGACCGGCCGTTGGCGGCGGCCGGCCAGTCGCCATACGGAAGGGGTGAACGTCACGCATGCCAACGGCGCGACTCAGCTGATCGATCCGGCGATCGATCCGTGGGTCTGGGCTCGTCTGTCGATGCCTCACGATGACGGGGCTCGCTACCCCGGATCGTCCGCACCGATCCGCGAGCGAGCTTGGGCAGTCGAGACCGCCGCATCGGCGCCGAACGAAGACGTCTCGGGGGGCGCCGTCTCGAACGATGCGGACTCGAACGACGACGACGCGGCGCACGAGTAGGCCGAAGTGACGTAACGGTGCGCATCAGTCGACGTCGTTCCGGGCTCGAGCGTCATTACCCTTGCGCAAGCCGTTTCGCTCGCGGCCGCACCGCCCGCTCAGAACAACTCCTGCATGATCTCGTTGACCACTCCCGATCCGAACATCGCGGTGATCTGCAGCGCCAGACCGGTCGTCGCGATGATCCCCGCGATGGTCAGTCCGGTCAGCCCTCGTCGATCGGCGGTCCCGTTCCGCAACAGGTTCAGCTCGGCCAGGATCAGGATGATCGAGAAGATCGACAGCGGCATGCAGCAGAAGAACCCGAAGAACGCCAGGAACATCGGGGTGCCGTAACGGAGCGGTCGGCTGGTCGGCCCGGCGTCCGGCGTTCGCGAGAATGCCGCGTTGACGGCGGCCCGAGTCGGAACGCCGTGCCCGTGACCATGGCCGGTCGTCAGATGCGGATACAGTCGCGTGGCGCGACTCCAGAGCGGTTCCCCCTCGCGCCGCAACAGCGAATCGACGCCGATCCGCCCTTCGCGCATCCACTGATCGAGCGTCGCGCGAGGGACCGGCCCGAATCGTCGACCGTCGGCGATCTGCAGTTCCCAGAGCCCCCGATACTGCAGCAGATCGGCTCCCCAATCGTCCAGCGACATCACCGGGGGACGGCCTCCGTCCCCGACTCCCCCCGCAGAGCTCGACACGGTCGGTCCCCAGGATCCGCTCGCCGGCGCCGACGCTCCGCCTGAACCCGGCGACTCGGACAAGCGGCTCTCGGGCGCCGCGTGCCCCGATACCGGAGCGCTCGACGAACGGCCGGAAGGAGCCTCGGAGAGTGAGGGAACGCCGGCGGTCGGAGGGGTCAGGACGGCGAAGATCGAACCGCACGACGGGCAGCGGGCGTAGCGTCCGGTCGCCGCATCCGGAACGGCCAGGACCTGATCGCATTGGGTACAGGTCACCTTCATCGTCGCCCGCCGTTGTCGCTCCGCTCGAACCGCCTGCCACCGCCTCGATCGCCGTCGAACCGTTCGGTCCCTTCCGGCCGACGTCGCTCAGGAAGCCGAGGCGATCGCCAGGAACATCAGCACGCACGCCGCTCCGATCCAGATCAGCGACCAGAACATGCCGAGCACGTAACCGACCTTGGTCATGTCTTCGCCCGCCGGATCCATGACTCGCGCCTTCATCTTGGCGAGATCCTTCGCTCCCATGACCCACGCGATCAGACTCGGGATCGGACAGGTGAAGACGAGTCCGAGGATGCCGAGCAGCAGGACCGTCGTCCCTCGATGACGCTCGGGGTAGATCGACGAGGGGCTCCAGATCGCTCCGTGCCCGGGCGTCAGCTGATTGGCGGACGAGGGGAGCTCGGCGTAGTGCGTCGTCGCCGGGACCCAGTCGGTCATGGCGCGGCGGATGCGGCATTCGCGCGACACCCGCATTTCGCCCACCCACGCATCGAGTTCGCGCCGCGGGACCGGCCCGAAGTCGCGACCGTCGGGAGTCCGCAGGTACCACTCGTCCGGCAGCCCGCTTCCGTCGGACTCGTTCGTGAATCGAGGCGAGAGGAGCGGCGCCGCAGCAGCCATTGCCGGCGTGAGGAGCCGCGGGGAGGGCCCGGCCGGAGTCGGCTGCGGAAAGGAGGAGGGGGCCGGAGCCGAAACCGAAGGAGCGGCGGGAAACTGCGGAGCTGGTGAACGCTCGCTGACCGGAGCCCCCGGGATCCACTGGATCGTCCCGCATTTGGGGCAACGGGCCTGTTTTCCCGCATGTTCGTCGGCGACCCGCAATCGCGACTCGCATCCGCCGCATTGAATCTCGATGCTCACGGTCGAGTCTCTTCGGCGGGACGGATCGGGAAAAAAGGAGGGATCGCGCGGGAGGGGCGTCCGAGGACCGGGAACGAGGTCGACGCGACATTCTATCCGAGAGACAGCCCCTCACGGCGGTTGCCTGTCCCCTGTTCGTCACCCCTCGCCGAATCTTCCCCTTCGAGGTCCGATTCGACTCGCGTAGCCCCGGCTCGTCCCGAGCCGAGGGAGTGCGACAGCGACGCCGAGCGAGCTGTGAAGCGTTGCGAGTGATCGGGGGC
>CAZZBI010000416.1:0-4159 GCA_964652385.1 uncultured Pirellulaceae bacterium
TGCGACCGACCCCGGTCGCACTGCATTGCCGTAGTGCGACCGCCCCCGGTCGCACCGGACCGACGACGCCACTGGGTAGCCCGCGGCTCGTCCCGAGCCGCGGGCGTGCGATGACGACACCGAACGAGCTGCGAAGCTTCGCGTCGATCCGACGTCGCACTGCCGCGCGTCGGGGACGACGCGGGCCAACGTCAGGACCGAGTCGCTGACGAGGGCTCGGTCACTCCGCGAGTCACGCGCCGGCCGCTTCGTCCGCCGGGAGCACGAAGCGGCAACAGCCGAGGTCGAAGCAGGATTCGCCCGAGCGGGCCTTGCGCGAATGGACCCGCGGATCGAGCGCGTAGTAGATGTACTTGCCGTCGCGACGGGTGATCGCCAGGCCCTGATTCTTGAGCGCCCGACAGTGATGCGACGCGTTCGCGACTTCGGTTTCGAGCAGTTCCGCGAGATCCGAAACGGTCATCTCTCCGGCCTGTAGCGCCTTGACGATCTTCAGTCGCACCGGATCGGCGAGCGCCTTCAGTCGCGATGCGCAGTCCTCGTCGCCCGCTCCCCCTTCGGCCATCGTCTTGCTCCTGCAAAGGGGATCGAGCCGGCACCGGTCGGTCCGCTGCCGTCCGTTCGTTCCGCACTGCCGCCAAGCGTTCGGCAGTCGACTCGCGAAACGCGAACTCCCTTCAGGCGAACAAGTCTCGACCCGAACCGCCCGTCGGTCAATCGCCCTGCCGCTACGCCCCACCGTTCGCCTGATCGTCCGATCCTACGATCCGCCTCGCTGATCGAGCGCCCCCGAATTCGAGCGGCGCCTTGCGATCGACCAGACGCCGAGCGACGACACTTTCGGGAACGGCGAGTCGGAGCGACGATCGAGCCCCTTCGGGGCGTTGTCCCTCGTCCCCGCGACGACTACGATCGGTCTTTCGCTTGATCGTACGATCGTCCGAATGTCTCTGTCGTCCCGGCGGCGGAGCTGCTCCGGGAGAACGCGTTCGTGCCGTCGCCACTCCGCACGTTCCTGACACTCGCTCTGACGCTGACTTCGGCGGCGTCGGCCGGATGTCGCCCTCCGGCCGATACGGCAGAAGACGCCCAGCGATCCGCCGCGGATCGACTCGAAGGGCGCTTGCTCCTCTCCGGCTCGAGCACCGTCGCGCCGCTGGTCACCGAGATCGCTGCGCGTTTCGAAGCGGACCATCCGTCAGTCCGGATCGACATCCAGACCGGCGGTTCGGGGAAGGGGATCGCCGACGTCCGCTCGGGTCAGGCGGACATCGGCATGACCAGTCGCCCGCTGAAGGAAGACGAACGGGACCTGGTCGCGCATCGTCTGGCGACCGACGGCGTCGCCCTGATCGTCCACGCATCGAATCCGATTCCCGAGCTGACTCGGCTGCAGGTGATCGATATCTATACCGGCGAGGTGGACGACTGGAGCGGGGTCGGTGGAGCCGCGTTGCCGATCCAGGTCGTGCACAAGGCGGAAGGGCGAGCGACGCTCGAGGTCTTCCTCGCTCATTTCGAGATCGACAACACGGCGATCCGCCCCGACGTGATCGTCGGCGAGAATGCTCAGGCGATCCTGGCGGTGGCGGGGAGCCCCGGAGCGATCGGCTACGTCTCGATCGGATCGGCCGAAACCGAAGCGCATCTCGGCGCGTCAATCCGACTGTTGCCGCTCGACGGCATCCCGGCGACGAGCGACGAGGTAGCGGCGGAGCGATTTCCGATGAGTCGTCCGCTGAATCTGGTCGTCGCGTCCGAGCCCTCTCCGTTGGCGCTCGCGTTCATCGACTTTGCCCGATCGGAAGCGGTTCATGATCTGGTTCGGGAAGCGTTTTTCGTTCCGTCGACTCGCTGATCGAGCGGTCGAACTCGCGTCGTCGCTGGCGGCGCTGACCGCCGCGGCGATCGTGCTGCTGATCCTGGTCTTCGTCACGATCGAGGCCTGGCCGGCGCTGCGCGATCCAGGCCCCTCGCGTTTCGTGACCGATCGCAACTGGTTTCCGCTCTCCGGACAGTTCGGCCTGTTGCCGATGCTGACTGCTTCGGTACTGACCACGGTCGGCGCCGTGCTGTTGGCCGCCCCCGCGGGCATCGCGGCGGCGCTCTGGGTCCGCTTCTGGGCGCCGCCGATCTTCGCTTGGCTTCATCGTCGCGCGATCGCGATCCTTGCCGGTACGCCGTCGGTCGTCTTCGGACATTGGGGATTGGTGGTTCTGGCGCCGCTGATCGCTCATTGGGGCGGAAGCGGCCAGTCGCTGCTGACCGCGGTGATCGTGCTGGCGCTGATGACGCTGCCGACGATCGCCTTGGCCTCGGATGCGGCCCTCGGTTCGATCGACGACGAACTCGTGCGCGGCGGAGCGGCGCTCGGTCTCGGACGCTGGGACATCGCAAGTCGAGTCGTGCTCCCCGCCGCACGATCGTCGCTGCTGGCGGGGATCCTGTTGGCCGCCGCGCGAGCCGTCGGTGAAACGATGGCCGTGCTGATGGTCGCCGGCAATGTCCCCGCCTTTCCCGATTCGCTCCTTGCACCGGTCCGGACGCTGACTGCGAACATGGCGCTCGAGATGGGCTACGCCTCCGCTTCCCATCGCTCGATCCTCTTCGTCAGCGCGTTGCTGCTGATGGTCGCCGTCGCGATTCCGTATCTGCTGGCCTCCGTCGCTCGACCCCGGAGCGATCATGACTGACGGACGCTCGACCTCCCGATACGTCGACCGGATCGCGGGCGTCATCGTCTCGCTCGCGGCGCTGGCGATCGTTGCGCTGCTCGGATGGGTCGTCGTCGCGACGCTCCTGGCGGGACTCGGCGAGATCGATGTCGCCTTTCTGACGACCGCTCCGACCCGAGCGGGACGCGGCGGCGGCATCGGCCCGCTGATCGTATCGACGATGCTCGTGCTCGGGATCGCCATGCTGAGCGCGACGCCGATCGCGTTGCTCGCCGCGATCCGGCTGGCCGATCGTTCGCGCCAGGGCCGGTCCGGAGCAGTCGTGGCTCGTTCGGGACTGATCGTCCTGGCCGCAGTCCCGTCGATCGTCTTCGGGCTCTTCGGCAATGCCCTGTTCTGTCAGGCGCTCGGCATGGGGTATTCGATCCTGGCCGGAGGACTGACGCTCGGCTGCATGATCCTTCCGTTCATGACGGTCACCGCCGAGAGGGCGTTGCGCGATCTGCCGGACGATTGGCGACTGGGAGCGGCCGCACTGGGCATCGGTCGCCTGACGTATCTGTTGCGGATCGAACTTCCGGCCGCCGCGCCGGCCCTCGGTGCCGCGCTCGCCCTCGGCATCGGGCGATCGCTCGCCGAGACCGCGGCCCTCCTGTTTACCTCGGGCTACGTGATGCGGGTCCCGTCGAGTCCGTTCGATTCGGGACGGACGCTCAGTGTCCATGTCTACGATCTGGCGATGAACGTTCCGGGAGGGGCGTCGCGAGCCTCGGCGACTGCCTGCGTCCTGATCGGCCTGATGGTGCTGATCGACTCGGCCGTCGTCGCCTCGCTCGCGCAGCTCGGTGCCGGGAGCTCGTCGCCGAACCGTCCTGCTTCCGCGCGACATGGCGAGCCCCGCCTCGGAGACCGGTCATGATTCGGATCGAGCGGTTGACGATCCGTTACGGCGATCGAGTCGCGCTGCGAGACGTGACGCTCGAGGTGCCGCTCGGGAGCGTCACCGCGATCGTCGGACCGTCAGGTTGCGGCAAGAGCAGCCTGTTGCAGGCGATCAACCGACTGACCGATCTCGTCCCGGGGGCCGATGTGAGCGGCTCGATCGAGGTCGACGGCCGATCGGTCCATGACGTGCGACGAGCGGTCGTCGACCTGCGCCGCGACGTCGGCATGATCTTTCAGCGTCCGAATCCGTTCCCGACCTCGATCCGCCGCAACCTGCAGCTTGCGCTCCGCGAGTTCGGCGTTCGTCGCCGCGACGAACTGGAGCGGAAGACCGAACGGGCGCTGCGCGACGTCGGCTTGTGGGACGAGGTGCACGATCGCCTGGACGGTTCGGCGCTTCGCTTGTCGGGAGGGCAACAACAGCGTCTCTGCCTGGCCCGCGCCTTGGCGCTCGAGCCGCGGGTGCTGCTGATGGACGAGCCGTGCAGCGCTCTCGACCCGGCAGCGACGGCCCGAGTCGAGGCACTGATCCGACACTG
>CAZZBI010000417.1:0-4158 GCA_964652385.1 uncultured Pirellulaceae bacterium
GCTCGGGACTGGTCACCATCGACTGCCAGAAATTCGACGCGCCGTCGTGTCCGGACCCGTCGCGGCTGTTGAATCCTGAGGCGACGAGCAGATCGTTGCGGCCGTCGTTGTCCAGATCGGCGATCGCCGGGCCGAAGGCCCAACCGGCCTGGGCGGCATTCTCGGGCAGATTGCCGCGGAGCCAACCGGCATCGCTGTCGACCCACGCCCGCCCTCCGCGGACCGTCACCGCCAGACGTTCGAGAATCGGCGCCGGATGGTCCCCTTCCCTCAGACGCGACAGGATCCGCCGGCCGGCTCGATTCGTCAGACCGCTGACGTACAGGTCGACTCGTCCGTCACCGTCGAGATCCCCCGACGCGATACCGGTCGACATCGCGAAGTCGTCTCCCCCCATCGATCGAGTCACGTCCTCGAAGGTTCCGTCGCCGGCGTTGCGCAGCACGACGTCCTGAGAGAACTCGTTCGCGACGTACAGGTCGGGATAGAGGTCGTCGTCCAGATGGAACCAGACGGCGGCGTTGGACATGCGAGCCCCTCCGCCGCATTTCGCCTCGGCGGTGACGTCGACGAAGGTTCCGTTCCCTTCGTTCCGCCAGAGGGCGTTGGCGCGTCCCTGCCCCGGCGCATCGATCCACGAGGCGGCGCTGCCGCCGACCTGTTGGACCGCTCGCTGATAGACCAGATAGAGATCGATGTCGCCGTCGAGATCGTAGTCCCCCGGCACGACCCCCATGCAGAACGGCTCGATCCGCAGACGACTCTCGGTCGACACGTCCGTGAAGACACCGCGATCGTTGCGGAACAGGCGATCGGCGAAGATCAGGTCCGGATCGCGGTCCCGATCCAGGTCGAACCAGGCGCAGGTCAGCAGCGACAGCGGCGTCGCGAAGTAGATCTCCCGCTCCCAGGCGACGGTGCGAAAGACGGCGTTCGGCTGACGACGGAGCAGCAACGGCGGCTCGCCGATGCCGCCGACGGCGATATCCGGCCGACCGTCGCCGTCAAAGTCCTCGATCCCCATCTGGAACTTGAACAGCGTCAGCATGTCCGGAGGGTTGACCCAATTGTCGTCGGTACCGGTGACGTCGAGCTTCACCTGCTCGGTGATCTCTTCGAACCAGCGCGTGGCGGTCAACGCCTCGATCCGCTCGGTCTCGCGCCAACCGACCACGATCGGCTCCCGATCGACCTTCAAGGGATCGCCGATCCGGAGCGTCAGTTCGTCGCGCCCTTCCAGGCGGAGCGGCCCGCCGTCGGTCGAGTCGCCGGCAAGGACCCAGCGCAGCAGCGCGACGTGCGTCGGCGAATCGGCCGCGGAACTCCCCTCTTCTGCCAAAAGCGGCGCGATCGAGACGACTTCGGTCGAGACGGCCGGCGCGGCGGCGAAACGCGCGAAGCGCGCTTGCCAGCGGCTCGTCCAGGCCGCGACATCGACCAGCGTCGGCGAGGCGTCGGCCGCGGCGGCGGCGTGCCAACTCGACTCGCGCAGCGATGGAGTCTCGAACGTCGTCGGAAGGCCGTCGAGCGGGATCAGTCGCGGAGTTCCCGGCAGCATCGCGGCGAGCGGCGCGGCATCGGCGGCGGCGAGCGGCGCGAGCCAGGCGGGAGCCCAACGCTCCTCGAGCTCGAAGGCCAGATGCTCGAGATCCCAGATCTCCTGACGTCGCTCGGCCGGCAGAATCGACCCCTCGTCGACCTCGGGAGCGGCGGCCGCTGCCTGAGGATCGCCGGTCGATTCCGAGCCGGAACGCTTGCCGTCGCCGCAACCGAACAGCGCCAGCCCGAGCAGGCCGGCGAGCGCGAACGACCGCGCGAAGAGCGACGCGGTGCGGCTGCGACGAGTTGCCGAGCTGCGGTTCTCGCCGAGCGGTCCGGCGGCGGATCGAGTCGAGAGCTGCGTGAGCCGTTCGCGTCGTGCCACGGCGTTGATTCCTGGAGTCGAAGGTTGCGGAAACGAGGCGTACGGCGACCGCGGCGGGCGCGATCGGGCGAACCGAGGTCCTACGTCGCGTCGACCGCGACGGTTCCCCACGGCATCCGTTCGGCGAGCGGATCGTCACCGGCGACACGAGTCGCGTGCCACTCGATGCCGAGCATCACGCTGTTGATTCCCGAGCCGATGCCGAGCAGACCGATCCGATCCCCGGCGCGATAGAAGCCGCTCTTGGCTCCGAGCGCCAGGCTGACCGGCAGGGCGGCGGAGCCGGTGTTGCCGAGGTACTCGAAGGTGGCGTAGTCGTGCTCGGGGGAGCGGCCGAGCGCTTCGAGCATCGCGCGGCGATGCGACGCGCCGACCTGATGGCAACAGGTCCGATCGATCGCTCCGGGACCGAGCTCGAGCTTCTCGAGCAGGCCGTTCCAGCAAGCGGCTCCGGTCGCGATCCCTTCGGCCATCAGCCGTTCGGAATCGGTCGCCATCAGCGGCGCCATGCCGTCGCCTCCCGCCTCGTCGGCGCCGCTCTGACAGAGCTGATGGTGCTCGGTTCGCGCGACGGCGTGACCGCCGAGCAGCCGATTGCCGGTCCGGCTGATCGAGTCGCTGCAGACGACGACGCCGACGCTCGCCGATCCGATCGTCAGCGAAGCGACGGCGAGCTTGACCGACTGCCGCGTCCAATGCTCGTCTCGATTCAGACTGGCGATCGTCGTCTCGACCAACGAACGACTCCCTTCGCCCGAGACGACGAGCGCCGCTTCGATCTGGCCCAGCTCGATCATCGCCGCCGCCTGAACGATGCCGTTGAGCACGCCGAGACAGGCGTTCGACAGATCGTAGACCAGACAGTCCTCGCGCAGGCCGAGCGCGTGATGAACGCGACAGGCGGTGGCCGGTTCGAGATGATCGCGACAGACCGAGGCGTGGATGAGCAGGCCGATTCGTGCGGGATCGATCTCGGCCGCCTCGAGAGCCCGTCGGCCGCTTCGGATGCTGACGTCTCCCGGGAGCGTCCCGCGCGGCCAGAACCGCCGCTCGCGAATGCCGGTCATCAGTTCCAGGCGCCCGGCGGGAAGTCGGAGACGACGGTAGAGCGGTTCGAGGCGCGATTCGATCTCGTCGCTCGTGATCGCCTCGTCGGGAAGGACGTAGCCGAGGCTTTCCAGGCAGACCCGTCGGAACCTCATGAAGCGTCGGACCTGTCGCAAGGGCAAGGAAAAGCCGGCTCGCACGCCGCGAAACCGAAGATTCTAGCCGCTCGAAGAGCCCAGCGCCCAGGAGCGAGCCGCGGAGGCCGCGCCGCTCGGTCGCGCTACCGGACCCTCCGGCGCCTGCTAGCAGAACGGCCCAAGATGTTGTGCATGCACCTCGCCGGGGGACAACATGGGGCCGAGGCTTTGGAGGTCGCGAGTCGAGCGATTAGTTTTCGTCCCGTCGGCGAGGCCGAGGATGAGGCCGCGGAGGCAGGACGCTTCCGATCAGTCGCCGCGAAGGACGGGAGGTCCGAACTTGGTACCCATGACGGTGCGACGAAACGGCTCGATCGTCGGCGGACACGGGATGTCCGCGGAGCGGTCGGGAGAGGTCGGCGGAGCGATCTGCCGACGGTCGATCGGGACCGAAGCCTGCGGGATGCGGGCGAGCGAGGCGTCGGCGGACCAGCGGTCCGACGAGGCGTCGACGGCGGTCCTCACCCTGGCGGGATCGGCGGTCATCGCGGCTCGGGGAACCGCAGCATCGCGAGACGGGGGGAACGGCACGGTACGTCCGGCGCGCCGATCGGTGCGTCGCGGCGAGACTCGTCCCGTCCTGCTTCCGTTCGCGGAGCGGACGGTCGGGATCGAGGAGGGGCTGTCGCGGGTCGAGCGGTCGCAGGACGCGACGGATCGACGGACCGGCACCTCGATCACGCTGTCGTCGAACGGGTCGACGAGCGGGAACGGAGTTCGGGAGCTGACCTTGGTCGGCGCTCTCGACGGCTCCGCTCCCCTCCGAACGCCGACTCGTCCGACCATGAAGTCCGTGGCGGTGCCGTTCCGCCGCGCAGCGAATCGATCGGAGTCGACTCGATTCCGATCCCGGATCTCCGGCTCCCGTGCGACTCGCCCGAGTCACGAGCGGCCGATGACGATCCCTTTCCGTCCGGCGTCCGTCGTTCCGAACGATGGCCGACGGAATCTCGGCAGCATCTCGCTCCGACGCGAGCTGCGCCTCTCGAT
>CAZZBI010000418.1:0-4157 GCA_964652385.1 uncultured Pirellulaceae bacterium
GACGACCACCGCGGACCGCCTCGGTTACGAAGTTCCGACCCTCTCTGCGACCACCGAACGACCGACGGAGACGCCGATGCGACGCCGAGGGAATCGCTCCGATCATCGCGACGAGTTCGATGCCGATCCGATCGAAGGGGACGAACCGCTCGACGAGCGCGAGTACCCCGACCCGGACGACGAGGATGAGGGGATCGACACGATCCGTTGCCGCAACTGCGGCACTCACATCGACGCCGATGCCGCATTCTGCGCCCGCTGCGGCGAGGCTCCGACCGCCGGCGGCTCGGTCGGGCTCGGCTATCTGGTCATCGTCGTCATCCTGATCGCGATGATGCTGGCCGGAACGTTCTGGTTCTGAGGTCGGGGCGCGGGGCGTGCCGCCGAGCAACCTCCTGACGAACCTCGGCGAATCGTCTACGATACCCGCTCGGATCCCCTTCTCTCCGGCGGTCCGTCTCGCGCCACGACAGGCTGTCCGCAGCGCGATGCTCTCGCCGGTTCCGCCCGCGCCTCAGGACCCCTTCATCGCATCATGGAAGCTGGCATCGTCGGTCTCCCCAACGTCGGCAAGAGCACGCTCTTCAACGCCCTGACCAGTTCCCAAGGGGCTCAGAGCGCGAACTATCCCTTCTGCACGATCGAGCCGAACGAAGGAATCGTTCCGGTCCCTGACGATCGCCTGGCGCGGATCACCAAGTGGATCGTGCCGCAGAAGACGGTCCCGGCGATCCTGAAGCTGGTCGACATCGCGGGGATCGTGAAAGGGGCGAGCGAAGGGGAAGGGCTCGGCAACAAGTTCCTGGCTCATATCCGCCAGGTCGATGCCATCCTGCAGGTCGTCCGTTGCTTCGAGGATCCGGACGTCATCCATGTCTCGGGCAAGGTCGATCCGCTGGGCGACATCGAGACGATCGACACCGAGCTGATGCTGGCCGACATTCAGACGCTCGAGAATGCGCTCCCCAAGGCGCAGCGCGCCGCGAAGTCCGGCGACAAGGAAGCCAAGGAACGGGTCGCGGCGATCGAACGCTGCATGGCTCATCTGGCCACCGACGCGCCGCTGCGGAAGCTCGAACTCGAGGAGCCGCTGCGGAAGGCGATCCACAGCTTCGGTCTGATGACCGCCAAGCCGATCCTGTTCGTCGCGAACGTCGCCGAGAACGATCTCGAAGGGAAGAGTCCGCTCGTCGATCTCGTCCGCCGCCGCGCTGCCGAAATGGGCGCGTCGGTCGTTCCGGTCTGTGCCAAGCTCGAAGCGGAGATCGCGGAGCTCGACGAGCCGGATCGGAGCGAGATGCTGCACGGCGTCGGGCTGACCGAACCGGCCCTCGCATCGTTGGCTCGTGAGGCCTACCGGACGCTCGGGCTGCAGAGCTACTTCACCGCCGGCGAGAAGGAGGTCCGCGCCTGGACCGTGCCGATCGGCGCTACCGCACCGCAGGCGGCCGGAGTCATCCATTCGGACTTCGAGCGCGGGTTCATCCGCGCCGAGGTGTATACGCTCGGCGACCTCGAGACCTATCACTCCGAGAAGGAGATCCGTGCCGCCGGCAAGCTGCGCGTCGAGGGGAAGAGCTACGTCATGCAGGACGGCGATATCTGTCACTTCCTGTTCAACGTCTGAACCCTCCGCTCGCTCGCACGACCGCCACGACCGGGCACTCTCTCGGTACCGGAGTCGAACGATGTCGGACGCGCACGAGGCTCTCGCGAACGGCCGCCCGATTCCGCCGCAACGTTTCGGACGCCGCATCGTCGGCATGTCGGCGATCCTGCTGCCGTTTCGCGAACCGACGATCGATCGAGCCGGCGCGGCGGCGGCCATCGACTGGTACGGCTTCGAGTCGCATCTGCAGCGGACGGCCGGTGCGGGGCTGATCCCCGCGCTCAATATGGATACCGGCTTCGGTCCGCAGCTCGACCGAGCGACTCGGATCCGGGTGCTCGAGCGTACGATCGAGACGATCGGGCGCGGAGAGTTCGTCGGCGGAGTCGTCGTGGTCGATCGCCTCGGTGATCCGTTCGACCTCGACGCCTATTGTCGCGAGGCGGACGAGGTGGTGGAACGAGGCGGAACGCCGATCTTCTTTCCCTCGTACGGGCTGACCGCCGGAGAGGACGACGAGATCGTCGGGCGATTCGAGCGACTGGCCGAACGCTACGACACCTTTCTGGCGTTCGAGCTCGGCACGATGTTCGCGCCGTTCGGCCGCATCTTCTCGCTGGACCTCTTTCGACGACTGCTGGCCATCCCGCAGTGCGTCGGCGCGAAACACTCGTCGCTCGATCGCATCGCCGAGTGGGAACGTCTGGCGCTGCGAGACGCACTGCGTCCCGACTTTCGCCTGCTGACCGGCAACGATCTGGCGATCGACATGGTGCGTTGGGGGAGTGATTATCTGCTCGGCCTGAGCACGTTCCATCCCGAGGCGTTTGCGCAGCGAGATCGCTGGTGGCTCGAACAGGACTCGCGCGTCGCGCGGCTGGACGATCTGCTGCAGTACCTGGGCGCCTTCGCCTTTCGCGACCCGGTCCCGGCCTACAAGCACTCGGCGGCGATGTTCCTGAAGCTCGCCGGCCGCATCGACTGTGATGCGACGTTCCCGGGCACTCCGACGCGTCCCGAATCGGATCGCCCGATCCTCGCGGCGATCCTCCGAGACCTCGAAGCGCTTCTCGGCTCGTGACGCATCAGTTTCGTACCAAAGCACCCGTCCCCCGCCACCCCAGCCCGCAGCGGCAGCAAGGGGGCCTTCGCGGCCTCGGCAGCCCGAAGCGCCAAGCGCAGGGGTCCTCAGTGCCCCTCTGACAGTCGCTTCGCCCCACGTCGGCCCGCGTCGTCCCCGACGCGCGGCCGCGCGACGTCGGTCCTGTGCACAGCCGCGCAGCGCGAGCGGTATCCCCACCGCACACCCACGGCTCGGGACGAGCCGGGGCTACACCGAACGCCGACCGCGTCCTCCCAGCCCGAAGCGCCAAGCGCAGGGGTCCTCAGTGCCTCTCTGACAGACACGTCGCTCTACGTTGGCCCGCGTCGTCCCCGACGCGCGGCCGTGCGACGTCGGGCCTGTGCACAGCCGCGCAGCGCGATCGGTGTCCCCACCACACACCCACGGCTCGGGACGAGCCGGGGCTACAACGAACGCCGACCGCGTCCTCCCCAGCCCGAAGCGCCAAGCGCAGGGGTCCTCAGTGCCTCTCTGGCAGGCACGTCGCCCCGACGTTGGCCCGCGTCGTCCCCGACGCGCGGCCGCGCGACATCGGTCCTGTGCACAGCCGCGCAGCGCGATCGGTGTCCCCACCGCACACCCACGGCTCGGGACGAGCCGCGGCTACCACGAACGCCGACCGCGTCCTCCCCAGCCCGCAGCGCCAAGCGCAGGGGTCCTCAGTGCCTCTCTGACAGACACGTCGCTCTACGTTGGCCCGCGTCGTCCCCGACGCGCGGCCGTGCGACGTCGGGCCTGCGTACAGCCGCGCAGCGCGATCGGTATCCTCACCGCACACCCGCGGCTCGGGACGAGCCGGGGCAACGCCGGGGCGCCGTCGTTCCGCTGCGACCGAGGTCGGCCGCACGACATGGCCGATCACCCCTTCAGCCGAAAGACCTGATCCATCTCGTCGGCGATCCGCTTCAGTTCGTTCGCGTCTCCGCCGGACACCTCCGCCGCGACCCAGCCGTAGTAGCCGATCTCGGCGAGCGCCGCGCGAACGTCGGCATAGTCGATGTCCCCTTCGCTGATCCGCTTGAAGGCGTTTTCGGCTCGCGAGAAGCCCTTGATGTCGAGCTTCACGACGCGACGACCGAGCGCACGGATCCAGTCCCCCATGCTCCCGTACTTCCAGTGATTACCGATGTCGAACTGCATGCCGACCCACGGCGAGTTCAACTCGTCGACGAACCGGACGAACTTCTCGGCCGTCTGATCGGCGCCCCCCTGGTGGTCATACAGGAAGTGGTTCCAGACGTTCTCGATCGCGATGAAGATGCCCAGTTCGGCGCACAGCGGGAGTGCCTTCGAGATGTTGTCGATCGCCCGCTTCCAGATCTCGGTTTCGGGGCCGTCGTTGCCGTGCCCGACCACCAGCAGCACCGTGTGGCCACCGACTGCCTTGGTGTCGCGAATCGCCTTTTAGAGATCGGCGAGCGCCTG
>CAZZBI010000419.1:0-849 GCA_964652385.1 uncultured Pirellulaceae bacterium
ACGTCGCGCTCGGTCATCAGTCTGCTGCTGGTGATCCATCTGTTCGCGATCGGAATCACCTTCTTCAGCGTTCTCGAACCGGCTCCGCTGCAGCAGCGGCTGCTCGGCATCCTGGCGCCGTACCTGCAGCTGATGAACTTCGATCTCGACTACGCCCCGTACTACCTGACGCGCGATCGACTGCATCCGGACTTCACCACCGAGTTCCGAGAGCGGGAGTATCGGGTCGAGGCGCTGCCACGCGGAGCCGATCCGAACGACGCGACGCAGTGGTTCAAGGTCGGAGCCGACTGGACCGGATCGAGCGAGAGCTATCGCCGCATCCAGCGTCTGGCCTACATCCCGGTCGTGGCGGAGCGGGAAGAGCGCCAGGCGGAGGTCGCCGGCAATCTCGCTCGCCTGGCCGAACGCCTGTCCGGGCAACCGGTCGGACGGATCCGGATCCTGCAGCACATCCCGGTGCCGCGCGAATATTACGAGGTCGGCGCCGAGATCGATCCGAACTCGGCCGAGTGGTTCCGCCGATCGTACGAGGCGCTGGTGGTCGACGGTGCGATCCTGCCGGTCGTCGACCAGCGTGAAGCGGCCGGCGGCAGCTCGACCGGAGGCGGTACGAGCGACGGACCGAGTTCCTCGAATCCTCCGGCCGCTCCCGATCCCGTTTCCTCGCCGAGCGAGCCGTCCGCAGCGACTCCGTTGCTGCTTCCCGAGCTCGGTCCGACCGGCGCGGAAGGAGACGAACGATGAGCGGCACCGATACCGGACTCGAACGCCCCGTTTCGGTCGGCGGCTACCTGAGCGGATTGACTCGGGACTTCGGCAGCGGGTGGAACCGGTTGTGGTTCACCC
>CAZZBI010000419.1:859-4118 GCA_964652385.1 uncultured Pirellulaceae bacterium
CCTCGGACCCGTCGCCCCTGGCCAAGGTCCGGATCGTCGTCGGTCTGGCGGCGATCCTCTTCTGGCTCGGCTTCTTGGGGAACCCGTCGCTCTGGTTCGGCGGTGACGGCGTCCTGCCGCTTCGCTCGCTTGCGATCCTGACCGGAGCCGGGGAGCAGACGGTCTATCGGGCATCGCTGTTCGTGATCGGCGAAACGCCGGCGGTGGTCTGGAGTCTCTGGGGGCTCGGACTGGTGTCGGCGATCGCGATGACGGTCGGCTTCGGCGGGCGGATCGCGGTCGCGGTCGCCTGGGGCATGGTCCTCTCGGCCGTCCATCGGATTCCGATGCTGACCGGTCTGAGCGAGCCGGTGCTGACGATGGGAATGGTCTATCTGCTGATCGGACCGTCGACTGCACGGCATTCGCTCGACGCTCGCCTGCGGCGGAAACGGCTCGGTTACGATCCGCGCGTCGAGCCGTCGACCGCCGCCACGATCTCGCTCAACCTGATCCGCCTTCATCTGGTCTTCTTCTACGCCGTGATGGCGACGACTCAGATGCGTCATGCGACCTGGTGGGACGGCGAAGCGCTTTGGACCATGATCGCCTCGACCGAAACCCGTTGGATCGACCTGACGAGTCTCGGAGCGAGTCCGTTTCTGGTCAACGCGCTGACGCACGGCATCGTGGCGTTCGAGCTGCTTTTCGTGCTCCTGATCTGGCGTCCGGCGCTGCGGCCGTTGCTGCTCGCCGCGAGCCTGCCGTTCTGGGTGCTGATCGGCACGGTGAGCGGCCTGTTCGGCTTCGCGCTGACGATGGGGCTGCTGGGAGTCGCCTTTCTGCCGCCGAGCAAGAACCCCGGCGCAGCGGCCTAAGACGCCGAGCCAATTAGGGGGCGGAACTCGCATCGGCGGACGCCCCCGTGCCTCCGCCTACTCAGCGTCTCCGTGAGAAAACCTCCGCTCCGTGTCTCCGTGTCTCCTCAGCGCCTCCGTGCCTCCTCGGCGCCTCCGCGTCTCAACGCCCCGGCCCCGGGCGACGATCAGCTTGCCGTCGGCAGTGTGATGCGGAGCACTCGCGGCGCTCCGCAGTTCGCTTGGGGTAAATGTCGTACGCCCTCGGCTCGGGACGAGCCGGGGCAACGGCCGGGTGCCGACCGAATCAAACCCGCCTGCGGTCGGTCACCCATCGAAACGCCGCGACGTCGAGCGGAACTCGCATCGGCGGACGCCCCCGTGCCTCCGCTTACTCAGCGTCTCCGTGAGAAAACCTCCGCTCCGTGACCCAGTGTCTCCTCAGCGCCTCCGCGTCTCCTCAGCGCCTCCGCGTCTCTGCACTCCGGCAACTCGCCCCGGATCACTCGGGATAGAGCTGCGTCGACAGGTAGCGTTCGCCGAGGTCGGGGAGGACGGCGACGATCAGCTTGCCGGCGTTTTCGGGGCGCTTGGCGATCTGCAGCGCGGCCCAGGCCGCCGCTCCGCAGCTGATGCCGCAGAAGAGTCCTTCGGTCGTCGCCATGCGGCGAGCCGTCTCGGCGGCGTCCTCGTCCTTGACCTGCACCACTTCGTCGATGATCCCGACGTTGAGCACGTCCGGAACGAAACCGGCTCCGATCCCTTGGATCGTGTGCTTCCCCGGCTTCAGCTCCTGACCGGCGCGGCGCTGCGTGATGACCGGGCTGTTGAACGGCTCGACCGCGATCGTCTGCATCGACGGGCGCCGCTGCTTGATCACCTCCGAGACGCCGGTGATCGTCCCTCCGGTGCCGACTCCCGATACCAGAAAGTCGATCTTGCCGTCGGTGTCGCGCCAGATCTCTTCGGCGGTCGTCCGGCGATGGACGTCGGGATTCGCCGGGTTCTTGAACTGCTGCGGCATGTAGTAGTGCGGATTCTGTTCGGCCAGTTCGGTCGCGCGACGGACAGCCCCGGGCATCCCTTCGGCCGCCGGAGTCAGGATCAGATCGGCGCCGAGCGCCTTGAGCAGCCGTCGCCGCTCGATCGTCATGCTTTCGGGCATCACCACCTTGAGCTTGTAGCCGCGCGCCGCACAGACATAAGCGAGCGCGATCCCGGTGTTGCCGCTCGACGGCTCGATGATCACCGTATCGGCCTTGATCTTCCCCTCCCGCTCCGCCGCATCGATCATCGCGCGGCCGATCCGGTCCTTGACGCTCCAGAGCGGATTCATGTTCTCGATCTTGCCGACCACCGTCGCGACGCACCCTTCGGTGATGCGGCGCAGGCGGACGAGCGGCGTGTTGCCGATGCACTGCGTGATGTCGTCTCGAATGCCGGCGGGAAGAGCGGACATGGCGTGGGTTTCCTGACGAATGGGCGATGCGGCGAAGCAACGCCTCGGGAAGGAAGGCTGTCGGGAACGACCGACGTCGCGAATCGATCCGGCGGCTCGCGATCGGCCGCGAGGAACGCTCCCTCGCGACGAACGCGAATCGTCGTGCACGTCGATCGGGATCGGCGGCGACCGATCCGGTTCAGGCCGCCTGCTTGCGGTCGTACAGATACGGGTTGAGCGCCGGATCGTTGTACATCTTGAACTGCCGATAGGTCCGATGCCGACGAGTCCCTTCGCCGATCTCGGTCAGCAGCTCGCCGAGCGCCCCGGTCAGATCGGACTGCTGCAGACGGCAGATCGCGATCTTGCGGAGAACGCCGTCCCGGTGCTCCTGACTGACGTCGGTCCGCCCGAGCTGCTCCTCGAGATGGTACAGGCGGAGCGCCAGGATCGACAGCCGGTCGATCGCCTGACCCGGCGTTTCGGTCGCCAGTCGGGCTCCGTCACGAGGCCGGATGCCGCGCGCCTCGAGATCCATCGTGATCCAGTCGTCGACCTTCTCGATCGCGTCGTTCCGCTGTTGGTTGTAGCGATCGATCGCCCGCTTCACCTCGGCGATCTTCGCGTCCCCCACATCCGGACTCCGTGCGATATC
Organism: uncultured Pirellulaceae bacterium; assembly: GCA_964652385.1. Taxonomy (GTDB): domain Bacteria; phylum Planctomycetota; class Planctomycetia; order Pirellulales; family Pirellulaceae; genus UBA11682. Next base: position 3,792 of record CAZZBI010000419.1, read on the forward strand.
CTCCTCGTGCCAGAGCAGGAAGTTGAAGCCGTGCTGGCGGCAGATCGCTTCCCAGAGGCCGGTGTAGCGACAGTCGACCGGTTCCCGATGCCATCGCTCGACCGTTTCGGCATGCAGTTGCGTCAGCCGGACCGTATCGATCATCGCACGAGCCTCCCTGCGCGGTGTCTTGGAACGAGGTGGGGGGACGGGGACGAGCGGTGCCGACCGCTGCCGCGGAAAGGCCGCGACCGGAGCTGCGGCAGCGCCGAGACGGACCGGACGTCCGAATCGCGCGACTCGATTGCCGGCCCCGCGGGCGGATATTAGCCCCACCCCGCGAAACCG
>CAZZBI010000420.1:0-4118 GCA_964652385.1 uncultured Pirellulaceae bacterium
GTGCGGGCGTGCTGCCGAGGATCAGCGATTCGACGCGACGCGATCGGCATCACCGAAATCGAACGCGAGTTCGGCGGTGCTGCCGGCGGCCAGGTCGATCGTCTTCTCCTGCGTCACGGTCTTGCCGTCACGCTCGACCGAAACCTCAATCTTGTAGTCCGACCAGGTCTCGCCCGAGTCGAGCTTGCTGGTCGAGTAGAGTCGAACGCTGCCGGTCGCGTTCGTCTCGACGCCGCCGAGCACCACCTTGGCGTCGGCCGGAACGTTCAACGAGAGGACGGTGACCGGAGCGACCGCTTCCTCGAAGTCGAAGTCGATCGTCTTCTGCATGCCGGCGGTCAGCTCGACCACCTTGGTCTGAGTCAGCGTTTTGCCCGCGACGACATACTCGGCGCGGATCTCGTAGCTGTACTCCTTGCCGTCCTGCAGGTCGTGCGAGACGTAGCGGCGCGAGGCGCCGGGGGTCGAGGTCTTCTTGCCGTTGACGAAGACGACCGCATCCTCCGGCAGCTCGACCTGGAGGAACGCGTCGCCGCGCTCGACCATCTGCTCGTCGATGATCACCCGGCTCGTACCGATCGACGACGACGAGTAGTACCCGCCGCTCGAACCGCCCGACGAACCGTGCGAGCTGTAGTACCCGCCGCTCGATCCGCCGCTGCTGCCGCCGGACGAGCCGTGCGAGCTGTACCACCCGCCGCTCGATCCGCCCGACGAGCCGTGCGAGCTGCCGACGCGATACGAGCGGTAGTAACCGCCGCTCGACCCGCCGCTCGAACCCCAGTTGCTCAGGCGGTCGCCGATCCGATGAACCAGACGACGGACCGGGCCGGTCTGGCCGCTCGATCCGCCGGACGAGCCGTGCGAGCTGTACCACCCGCCGCTGCTACCGCCCGACGAGCCGTATCCGCCGCTGGAACCACCCGACGACCCGTAGCCGCCGCTGCTCCCGCCGCTCGAACCCCACGAGCCGTAACTCCAATTGGCCGAGGCAGTCCCGGCCGACAGCGCCACCACCACGACCGGGGCGATGCCGAGCATCCAAGCGAACGTCGAACGTCGTCTCATGAACGAACCCTCACCACGGGAACAACGAGTTGGTACCGGAGCCGAGCAGCAGCTCGGGCGGCGTCGGCGACTTCCGGAGGGGGGATTCGAAGGGGGCCGAAACAGCACTCGGCAGCGGCATACCCTCCCCAGCTTCACTCCGGAGTTCAACATAACACCGGGAGTTCGTGATTCAAGGACTCTGGGTGATTCTGTCCGATTGGCGAGAAGATGTGGCTTCGGAGGGGTGGGCGATGCCCGCGCGGCCAGAGACGAGCGCGCGGCCACGTCAGGGGCGAACCCGTCGACGACCCTCCCAGCCCGCCGCGTCAGCAAGGGGTGCTCCGTGCCCTCTGCGCCCTCCCAGCCCGAAGCGCCAAGCGCAGGGGTCCTCCGCGCCCTCCGTTCGGACAAACGCCGCGCCTTGAATGCACGGTTCGTTCCGTCGTACCGTCACATCCCCGAGGCTCAGGACGCGCGCGGCTTCGTCAGGGCGCAGTACGGAAACCAGGCGGTGCGCGTCGGGCTGGGAGGGCGCGGAGGAGGGCGCGGAGCACCCCTTGCTGACGCGGCGGGCTGGGAGGGCGCGGGGGAGGGCGCGGAGGACCCCTTGCTGACGCGGCGGGCTGGTGACGAAACCGAATCGATCCGTCACTTCGGCAGGGCGGTCTTACGGATGCGGATGTCGTCGAACGAGAGCGAGCCGGTGGCACCGAACAGGCCGATCCGGATGATCGCTTCCTTGGCGGTGCGCGGGACCGGGATCACCTTCAACTCTTCATGCCAGTCCTGAGACCCGATGAACGGACCGATGATCGCCGCTCCGAGATCCCGCCGCTCTTCGTCGTAGAAGCTGATCGCCAGCAGCGGCACGTCGCTCTTGGCGGTGCCGGGAAAGGTCAGGTCCGAGCGGACATGCGCCCGCACCTCGATCGCCGGCACCTGAGCGCCGTCGATCGGAAAGCCCTGCAGCAGATGGGACGAGCGCCCCAGGTGTTCGTTGTCGAAGCGGACGAACCGCCTTCCTTGCGGCGCCTTGACGTCTTCGATCGATTCGACCTGCCGCTCGTAGTACCAACCCGGAATGATCTTCGGATCCTCTTCCGACAGTTCGAAGTCGCCGTTGACGATCGACGGATTGGCCGGATCGGGTTGCACTTCGCGCAGCGATTCGGCTCGGCCGGTCATCGGCACGAAGAGGGTCGGTCGCAGCGGTTCGGCGACGAGCTCGCCCTGCTCCTTGCGGAACAGGTACAAGGTCTGCTGGTAGCGTTCGCCGACCGGGATCACCATGCGCCCTCCTTCGGCCAGTTGATCGATCAGCGGCTGCGGGACGTTTTCGGGGGAGCAGGTGACGATGATCTTGTCGAACGGCGCGTGCTCGGGCCAACCGCGAAAGCCGTCGCCGACCTTCACGTGGACGTTTTCGTACTTCAGCCGATCGAGCGTCTCGGCCGCCTTCTTGCCGAGCTCCTCGACGATCTCGATCGAATACACCTCGGCGACGATCTCTCCGAGCACCGCCGCCTGGTAACCGCTCCCCGTGCCGATCTCGAGCACCTTGTCGGTCGGCTGCGGATCGAGCGATTCGGTCATGTAGGCGACGATGAACGGCGACGAGATCGTCTGCGACTCGCCGATGGCGATCGCCGAATCGAAGTACGCCTGATTGCGCAGCCGGACCGGAACGAACTCGTGCCGTTCGACGGCGAGCATCGCCTGGATGACTCGTTCGTTGCGGACACCGCAGCCGACGATGAACTCGTCGACCATCTGCTTGCGAGCCGCTTCATAGTTGACTCGCGGCTGAGCCGAGGCGGTCGGCGCGGCGACGGCGATCAGCGCGGCGGCCACGAGCACCATGGTCGTGAGCGAGCGGAACGGAACGATCATCGTCATCTCTCCGTCGGGCGCGCGAGGTCGGAGCGAAAGGGGAAATCGCGAGGGTCAGTCGACCGCTCGCAGGCCGCTCCGTCTAATGGATTCCCCGAACCGGACTCCGGCCCGGGAACCGATTTCCAGTATAGGCGTTCGCGCTCCGCGACCGATCGCGCGGGCTGCCGGTCGACAGGATCACGCGGGATTTCCGAACAGGACGACAGCGAAGATGCGGACCAATCCGGTGAAAGCGAAGCTGCGGCGAGGGGAGCCGACCTTCGGCACCTGGCTCTCGCTCGGCGATCCCTATGCGACTCGGGTCCTTGCGCGGATGGGCTTCGATTGGTTGACGGTCGACCTCGAGCATGCGGCGATCGATTGGAGTCGGGCAGCGCTCCTGTTCGGAGCGATCGCCGATGCGGGATGTGTGCCTCTGGCCCGCGTTCCCGAAGGGTCACACGCGTTGATCAAGCGGACGCTCGATGCCGGAGCGTGGGGGATCGTGGTGCCGATGGTCGACTCGGCGGAGCAGGGGCGAGCGGCGATCGCGGCGGCCAAGTACCCGCCGACCGGCAATCGGAGCATCGGCGGCGGATTGTCGAACCTGAACTTCGGCGCGACGGCCGCGGAGTACTTCGGTCGCGCGAACGACGAGATCCTGGTCGTGCTGCAGACCGAGAGTCCCGAGGGGATCGCCGCGGCGCGCGAGATCTATGCGCTCGACGGCTGCGACGCGATCTTCATCGGCCCGAACGACCTGCGGTACCGGCTGCGAGCCGCGGACGGGACCTTTCCGACCGACGCCGAGCACGAAGCGGCGGTGCAACAGGTGCTGGCGTTCGGCAAGGAGCTCGGGACGCCGACCGGCATCCATACCTTCTCGGCCGACGAGGCGCTGCGGCGGGCGGAGCAGGGGATGCAGTTCCTGGCGATCGGCAGCGAGCTGAAGTTTCTGACGACCGAAGCGGAGCGAGTCCTGTCGCGTCTGGACCCGAACCGTGCGTCGAAGGATCTGGCGCGGTACTGAGCGGGCCGCCGTAGTGCGACCGCCCCCGGTCGCAGCGTCGTCGTAGTGCGACCGCCCCCGGTCGCAGCATTTTGAATGAGAGGCCACGAAGGACCCCTGCGCTTGGCGCTACGAGGTTGTGAAATTTTTCGGAGGCCGGCGGATTGACCGGGGCGTTCCGAGCACT
>CAZZBI010000421.1:0-4114 GCA_964652385.1 uncultured Pirellulaceae bacterium
GGCTGGGAGGGGACGGGGATCCCTTGCTGACGCTGCGGGCTGGGAGGGGACGGGGGATTTCGCGTTGACCGGCGGGGACGACAATGAGCCGCCGACGACGGTGGGAATCGTTTCGGCCGAGCGGGATCGACGGCCGGCCTCGAGGAGCGCGAATGGACGGCAAGCTGGCGGCGATCGACTGGACCGTGATCGCGGTCTTCATGGTGGGCATGGTCGCGCTCGGAGCGTTCCTGGCGGCGCGGATGTCGGGGTTCCGCGAGTACTTTCTCGCCGGAGGAGCGCTTTCGACGCCGCTGCTGATCTGCACGCTGGTCAGCACCTACTTCGGACTGGACGTCACCTTCGGCACCAGCGAACAGGCGTTCTACTACGGCATCGTCTCGTGGTTCTGGTACAGCGCGCCGTACTACGTCTTCATCGCCATCGCCGCGCTGGTGATCGCCCGGCGATTGCGACGCTACGATCTCGCGACGCTCCCCGACCTGCTCGACTTCCACTACGGGGGAGCGATGCGGACGGCCGGAGCGATCGCCTGTTTCATCTACAGCGCTCCGATCCTCTCGATCGCCGGGCTGATGACGCTGCTCGGCTGGCTCGGCGTGCCGTTGCTGCCGGGGATCGCGATCACGATCGGCGTCTGCGGCCTCTACACGGCGCTCGGCGGATTGTGGGCCGACACGATCAGCGACACGGTGCAGTTCGTGCTGATGTGCGTGACGCTCGCGCTCTGCGTCCCGCTGGCGATCGATTGGGTCGGCGGCTGGAGCTTCCTCGAATCGTTGCCTCGGCGAGCCGACGGCGGAACCGATTTCCTGACGTTTGCCGGAGGGCTCGGGCCGTGGGTGCTGCTCTCATGGGCGATGGCCGGCTCGACCGTGCTCGTGGAACCGGCCTTCTACCAGCGCGTCTTCGCGGCTCGCGATGACCGCTCGATCACCCGCGCCCTGTTGCTGGGGATCGTCCTCTGGGCCTCCTACGACTGGCTCGTCGTGATCATCGGTCTGGTCGCTCGTGCCGCGGTCGAGCAAGGGATGATCCAGGCGGATCTGGTGGGAAAGGAAGCGCTGCTCGAGGTCGCCGTTCAGGTGCTGCCGATCGGTCTCCGCGGAGTGATGATCGGCGGAATCATCTCGGCGGCGATGTCGTCGGTCGATTCGTATGCGCTGCTGGCGTCGGGGAATCTGGTCTACGACATCCTGCAGCGGCAGCTGAAGCGACCGCTGAGCGATCGGGCACTGATGTGGGCGACTCGCGGAGGAGTCGTCGTCGTGCTCGCGTTCTCGATGGCGGTCGGCATGGCCTTCGACCGGATGCGCGAGGCGTGGCAGTTCATGGCGGCGATTCTTGGCGCCGTCGTCCTCGTCCCGACGCTCGCGGCGCTCTTCGTGAACCCGCGGCGCCGGACCGGTCTGTGGGGAGCGATCGGCGGGGCGCTCGGGTTGGTCGGCTATTGGCTGACCGTCCGCTCGTTCGGCCACGAGGATCCGGACCACGAGGAATGGATGCTCTCGATCGCGACTCCGCTCGGACGCCTCGATCTGTGGGAGTCGAGCGGCGTGGTGATGGGGATCGCACTCTCGCTGATCGGCATGCTGGCCGCCGGCCGCATCTACCGCAGCGACCCTCCCGGCCCCGTCACGCCTCCGCACGGATTCGCCGAGGCGGCTCGGCGCGCAAGAGAGGCGTGCGATCCGGCGGCATCCCGCGAACCGCACGCCTCTGCCGTGCAGGAGACCGAGTCATGATGGTCGTCGCGACGTGGCTGTCGATCGGCGTCCTGTCGATCGGCAGCGTGGCGATCTTCGTCTGGGCGATGATCGATCTTCGCCGCGGCTGAGGCTGGTGGCCAAACCGGAGACGCGGTCGTTGCGGTCGACTCATCCGGCAAGGCGCGTTGCTTGCCGAACCGGGCCGGGTTCAGGGGCGACGGGTGTAGACGACCGACATCGTCTTGACCCACTCGTCCCCTTCCCGCTTCTCGAACGTCTCGTAGGTCCGCTTGTCGGCCGAGATCGTCTTGGCGACCGACTTGCTGATCATCGGCTTGCCGTCGGGTCCGATCGAGCGGACCTCCATGGTCAGCGTCTTGGTCGCGGCGTCGTAAGTCCCCTGCATCGTCGACAGATGCGGGGACATCGTGTCGATCCAGGTGCCGACGTACTTCTTCGAGATCGGGTCGTAGCCGAACTGCCCACGGCCGACGAACTTCTGGCCGAACAGTTCCGACTCGAACTTGCTCAGCACCCACATGCCGCCGTCGAGCAGCTCGTTGACCTCGACCCCCTTGGAGGTGACCGGATCGGGGAGGCCGGGGATCCAGAGGGTCATCTCGGCATCCCACGTGCCGACATCTTCGGCCAGCACCTGGTGCTCGGGGAGCGCCGTCGGTTGCTGCTGGACGGGAGGCTCGCTGGTGACCAGGCTGGTCAGCGAGGCGAGGCACGAAAAGAGAAACTGGGCAGTCAGCGACATGAGCTGGGTCTCCGAATTGCGGGCTCGGCCGAGGAGGTCCGTTCTCCGAGGGCGAGAGCCGATCGAGGCCGAAGCCGGCGGCGTACGACGAGAGATTCGCCGGACGATCGTCGATCTTGACGATCGGCCTCCCACATGACGATACCTACCGCCGTCGGAAAAGGTTACCGGAGCGGCGAAAAGATTGCTTCTTGTTCGTCTGCCCCGGTTTCCGTATACTTTGCCGGTTTCGGGTCGACCCGGAGGAGTCTCCAGGGAGCCCGAGAGGAAGTGACGCGTCCGACCGAGGCCGTTTTCGGCGTCGGCTGCCGAGCGATCGGCCGATCGGAACGCGACGCCCGGAACCGGGTGTTCCGGTACTCGTCTTCCTGCCCCAGGTCCTGAAACATTCGAGTCGAGCCATGGCGGTTCCCAAGCGCAAACAGTCGAACTCCCGTACGGGCATGCGTCGCGCCCACGATTTCCTGAAGGCGAAGCAGGTCAGCGCCTGCCCGCAGTGCAGCACGGCTCGCCCCCAGCATGTCGTCTGCCCGAACTGCGGCTACTACATGGGGCGTGTGGTCGAGGTCGTGAAGGAAGAGCAGCAGCAGTAGGTCCAGTCGGAGCCCCCGGGCTCCCGCGACCTGCCGTGCGATCTCCTTCGAATCGAACTCTCCCGACCGATCTCCGACTGCCCAACAGGAACCGAGCCATGAAAGAAGGCATTCACCCGAACTACCGTCCGGTCGTCTTCGTCGACAAGCAGGCCGACTTCAAGATGCTGACCGCCTCGACGATGCCCTCCCGCGAGACGATCAAGTGGGAAGACGGCAACGAGTACCCGGTCGTCTATGTCGACATCTCGAGCGCCTCGCACCCGTTCTTCACGGGCAAGCAGAAGTTCGTCGACACGATGGGGCGCGTCGAGAAGTTCCGCAAGAAGTTCGGCGGGACCTACGGCAGCAAGAAGAAGTAAGTCGCTCGTCGGGGCTCGATCGACGCCGATTCGTTCGGCGCTCAGGCCGATCGCTCCGAACGCCGACCGAAATCGATTACCATGCGGGGGGCGGTCTCGACCGTCCCCCGTTTTTCGTCGATGCCCTCGCTCGGAGCCGATCCGGCCCGAGATCGACGTCGCTTCCGTCCTGCCCTGGTGTCGAGAGCGAACATGGAACCGGCTCCGGCGATGACGACGCGCCCGCTCGGCGGCAAGCGGATCGCCTTGCTCGGCGAGCTGCGCGGGCTGACTCGCAGCGAGCTGCGCCGGATCGTCCTCTCGGCCGGCGGAGCGGTGCTCGAGCCGGACGATCCCGACATCGACCTGCTGGTGATCGGTGACGAAGGGGTGTCCGATCTGCGAGTGCACGCGGACCGCCTGGCCGATCTCGCTCCCGAAGTGATCGATGCCGATCAGTTTCGCCAACGCCTGGGGCTGGAGGCCGAGGAGCCCGGTGACGCGGCGACCGCGCTCTACACCGCCGCGATGTTCGCGCAGCTCTGCGGCGTCTCGCTGCCGGTCGTTCGCGCCTGGCACCGCCGCGGCCTGATCCGTCCGAGTCGGGTCGTTCAGGGGCTCGCCTACTACGACTTTCGCGAGCTCGCTTCGGCGCGCGTGCTGGCCAAGCTCGTTCAGGCCGGAGCGAGCGTCCGCGCGATCCAGCAG
>CAZZBI010000422.1:0-4096 GCA_964652385.1 uncultured Pirellulaceae bacterium
AAACGGAGCGGATCCCGGAGCCAGCAGCAGCTTGTCGTACGGCTGGTCGTACTCGCGGCCGGTCGCCAGTTCGCGGACGCGGACTCGCTTGGCCGACCGATCGATCGAGACGACTTCGCTGCGGACGCGGACATCGAGCGCGAAGCGTTCGCGGAGACGATCGGGAGTCGTGATGGCGAGCTTCGCGCGATCGGCGATGACGTCGCCGATGTGGTAGGGCATGCCGCAGTTGGCGAACGAGACGTCGGGGCCTCGTTCGAAGATCACGATGCGCGACGACTCGGACAGACGCCGCGCCCGAGTCGCCGCCGACGCTCCCGCTGCGACTCCGCCGACGATCACCAGATCGATCCCCTTCGCACTCTCCGACACGGCTGACTCCTGTCCGTTTCGACTCGGCCCCGTTCGGCGCGATCGGGCGCTTCATGAGGCATCGACCGTTCCTCTCGTTCCGAGCGTTCGCCCGGGAACGAAAGCCGAGGGGAGTGTAGCCGAATCGGGCGGAGGTCTTCGACCCCGCGTCTCGAAACGCCTCGCGCCGCAGCGTAGGATCGCGGGCGTTTGACCGTCGGCGTTTCTTGGCGACGGACGGGGGTCCTCTGCTGCCGCGGGGGGCGGACCGAGCGGTCCTCCGGGAGCGATGTCGAATGAATCCCGACGACGAGCCGAACGAGGCGGCTGCCTGGAACGCGTTCCTCGCGGGGCTACGCCTCGACTACGAGCGCTGGCACGACGGAGTCGGCTATGACGTGACGACGATCCCGGCTCTCTCGCCGCTCCAGCGGCGCCGCGCGGTCGACCTGCTGCGGACTCGCGAACTGACTTGGCGCGAGCTCGAGGCGCTCGCGCAGCTCGACACGACCGAAGCGTGGGAGGCGATCGACGAGGCGGCGGAGGATCCGCAATCGACGATGCTCAGGTTTCGAGCCGCTTCGCTGCAGGCCGAACGAGGGCGCCGCAACGACCTGACCGAGGTGATCGTGCGAGAACTGAAGCGGATGGATCGGAGCGACGAAGGAGAAACCGCGGTCTTGCTCGCCGCTCAGGAACACGATTCCCCCCGCATCCGCAAGGGATTGTTGTGGGCGTCTTGGAACCGGACTCCGTGTGCGCCGAACGCCGCGGCACTCCTGCTCCATCTGACCGGACACGCCGCCGATCCGCTGGCTCTGGAGCATCGCGAGATCGTGCTCGGCCTCGGCCCTCACGAGAACTCGTTCGTGCGCGGCGCGGCGATGGAGAAGCTCGAGCGATTGGTCGGCCTCACGCGGATGGACCTGGACGAACTGCTCTGACGAACGACGGAGCGCGACGTCAGCCGCCCCCTTTCCGAGGAGTCGGCGAGTTGTCGAACGGAGCGGTTCTGCGGACCGAAACCCGCTGACGCCGCCGCTCGTCCGAAACCTGACGCGGCGCGCCGCGGCGGCCTCTGGTTCCGCGAGTCGATTCGGACGAAGATGGCCGATCTCGTCGTTCGTCCAGGTCGCCTCGGTCTATCGTGAGTGACGGCGTGTCGTCCAATCCCGATCCCTCCTCGTCGTCCTTCTCCGCCGGTCCGAAGTCGGCTCATCGCTCCGAAGCGGAGTTGCGTCGCGGCAACCGCGTCCGGCGCCGGAAGGGGGCAACTCCACAGCCGCAGCAACAGGCGTGGGGAACGAGCTTGGCCGGTGCGGCTCGGGCCGTTCATCTCTTCACGGCGCTCGCCGGTTTCTCGGTGCTGCTCTTCTTCAGCGTGACCGGCATCGCGCTCAATCATCCGGAATGGTTCGGCAAGCCGGTGCTGCGGACGAAGATCGAGACGGGGCAGGTCGAACTCCCCTGGCTCGGAACCGCCGCCGTCGACGACCGCGCGGCCACCGAGGCGACGGCGACCGAACCGAAGACGGACGATCGTTCGATCGCCGATCGCGAGACGGACGAGACGAAAGCGTCGGAGGTCGCATCGGCGACGAGCGCGAAAGATGTCGATCGTCTGGCGATCGCCGAATACCTGAGAGCGACGCATCGTCTGCGCGGCGAGGTCCGATCGTTCGATGTCGCGGACGATCAGGTCGGTCTGACCTTTCTGGCTCCCGGCTATGCCGCCACGGCGACGATCGTTCGCGCGACCGGCCGTTACGAAGTGGCGATCGATCGTCATGACTTCGTATCGCTGATGAACGATCTGCATCGCGGTCGGGAAGCGGGGACCGCTTGGCATCTGGTGATCGACGTCGCCGCGGGACTGCTCGTCTTCACGAGCCTGACCGGCGTCTGGCTGCTGGTCCACGTCAAGAAACAGCGTGCTGCCGGTGTCATCACGTTGCTCGCCGGGATCATCGCGCTGCTGGCCGCCGTCGGGTTCGCGGTCCCGTAGTTTCCCCGACCAAACTCACGCTCTCCGACGATTCGGATCAGTCTCCCGAGTGCATCGAGCCGTGGGAGCGCCAGACCTTCAGGTCGATGCCGTCGGCGACGAAGCGGCACGAGCCGTCGGCGTAGCCGACGCTGCAGCCGCCGGGATGGAAACTGCCGAACGAGAGCTCGCGGCGGTTCTCGGAGCCGTCGTCGTTGATGGCGTAGCGGGTCGAGCCGAGCGATTCGGAAAAGTCGGTCCCGCCGCCGCTGTCGAAGTCGGGATGGTAGAGCGAGAAGCGATCGCAGACGCCACAGACATCGTCGATCCGATGTCGGACTTCCGCGATCAGCACCGTGTTGCCCAGACCGTCGAGAATCTGCTCCCGGCGGACCGGGTTCATTCCGCCTCGCAACATCTCGACGACTCGCAACGGTCCGTTGCCGAATCGCATGTCGCTCCGCGCATCGTTGATCGTGTCGACCGTCACGTTGCTGCCGGCGTTTCCCGAAAAGGAACTGATGGCGCGGCCGGCGATGCCGTTGATCGACCGCACTTCCCAGACCCCCTTCTGTTGCGACGGGCAGCGCATCAGCGCCAGCGAAGTTCGGGCGAGCACGATCAAATTGGCGCTCCGACGCCCTTTGCCCGCCCAACTCCCCGAATCCCCCCACGGCACGTCGGCGGCGAGCGCCGGCTGTTCCATGAAGGGCAACAGATGAGTCCGCCAATCGAAACCCCATCCGGCCGACGCGCCGTAAGGATACGAGCCGTGATCGACGTGGTACTGGTCGAGCGCCATCAGCTGCTGCCGCAGATTTCCCGAGCAAGCCGCCCGACGACTCGCTTCGCGAGCCCACTGGACCGCCGGAAACGACAGCGCCGCCAGCAGCGCGAGAATCGCGAGCATCACCAGCAGCTCGACCATCGATAGGCCTCGGCGCCGCGACGCCTGACCGGAACGGACCGGAGACGAGAAGGTCGATCTCATGGTCCGTCCTCCCCGAGAACCGGCTCCGGCCCCTCGTCGGAATCGGCGTCGGAATGGCCCGCCGACTCGCTGGCGGAAGGGGAGCCGGCGACATCGGTCGGATATTCCGGAGCGACTCGATCGGGGCGTTCTTCGCCGCAGCCGACCGCTCCGAGCAGCAACGTCAGCCCCCCGAAGACGAGCACGCGGGGAAACGACGGCTGCAGCGTTGCGGCCCTGAAGATCGATGCAGGGATCGAAGCGTGCCGATGTTGAGGCGTTTCGATCGGGTCGGGAATGATCATCGGCGTACCATTCGATGGCGGAACGAGCGAACGACAGGGCCCACTCCTGAAGTACCGATCGCCTGGTCCGAGCGGCGCCGCGGCGGCTCGGAAATCCTGAAGTCGCGCCGATGCAGTCACTCGCTCGATCGCTTCTCGCCCCTCGCCCGACGTCAAGCCCACGCTGACGACTCGCCGCGCTGTCGGGTAGGATCTGCGAGTCCAGGCGTCAGTTGCCGGCTCGATCAGTCCCTCACCAGCCCGAAGCGCCAAGCGCAAGGGTCGCCGTGCCTACCAGCCCGCCGCGTCAGCAAGGGGTCCCCGTGCCTCATTCCGGGACCTGCTGCGACCGAGGGCGGTCGCACGACGACAACCCAGTGCGACCGAGGGCGGTCGCACGACGACGAACCGGTGCGACCGAGGGCGGTCGCACGACGACGAACCAGTGCGACCGGGGGCGGTCGCACTACGACAGACCAGTGCGACCGGGGGCGGTCGCACTACGAC
>CAZZBI010000423.1:0-4051 GCA_964652385.1 uncultured Pirellulaceae bacterium
CTCCGGGAGCGAACGGCAGCGATCCCGGAGGGGCTCCGGCCGGCGCGAGCGGCTGTTGCGGGAACGCGACGGTCGGCGCCGACAGACTGGCTCCCGGCGAAGGGGTCATCAGCGCGTTGCCGGCCGGAATCGCGTTGTTCGGCGATGGAACGGCGTTGGTGGTCGGCAGCGGGCCACCGTCGGTCGAGCCGAAACGAGGGCGTTGAGCCGCCGCGGGCGCAGCGACGATCGCCAGCAGGATCAGAGCTCCCGCCACGCGACCGATCTGCTGGCATTCCCGTCCGTCGCACATCGCAGGGGTGTCCGCGAGTCAAGTGATCGGAATCGTCCGGTCGATACCGAGGGATTCGCTCCGATCGCGACGAGGGGAATAGCAGAACGCGGCGCCCTGGGTCAACGCGGAAAACGTGCGTCGCTGCCTGCGAGCCGCCGGGCTGCCGCCGAGTGTCCGGGCGGAGTGTCCTCGCCGGCGCACCCTCGTCGAGTCGAGATCGCGGCGGCCGGACGGTTGGCGTTTCGGGCGGGAGCGGCGTTTGGCCGCGGCGAATGCCCGCGGCGAACGAGCGGAGCGAGTCCGGATCGCCCCCTTTCGGCGGTCTCGGATCGCTTGACGATCGGCCGTCGCCTATCATCGCTGTTGCGCGACCGCGTGCCGCTCGACGGCCGATCCCTCTCCGCCTGCGGGCGGCAACGGTCCCGTCCCCGCCCCACCGCATTCCCCGCTGCTCGGAGACGACTTCTCATGCTCGCTCGTTACCCGCGCTCGTCGTCCGCCATTCGCCGGCGCGGCGCCGCCGCCGTCATCGCGACCGTCCTGTACTGCGGTTTCGGAGCTTCGCTGACCGCTCACGAACCCGAGCGGACGGTCGATCGGTTCGAACGGCAGGAGCTGACCGGCGTCTATTACTCCGAAGGGATCAACGCGGGGGACCTGAACGGCGACGGCATCGCCGATATCGTCTACGGTCCGCATTGGTACGAGGGGCCCTCCTACACCGAAGCGCGCGAGATCTATCCGGCCAAGCCGCAGAACCTGGAAGGGTACGCGGATCATTTCTTCCACTGGGTCCACGACTTCGACGCCGACGGCCGCAACGACGTGCTGATCGTCGGCTTCCCCGGAACGCCCTCGTTCGTCTATCGCAACCCGGGCCCTGACGGCTGGGCGGCGGCGTGGCCGAAGTTTCAGGTGATCGACTCGGTCGGCAACGAGTCGCCTCAGTTCGTCGACCTGGTCGGCGACGAAACGCCGGAGCTCGTCTTCACGCATCACGGCCGCTACGCCTACGCGAGCTTCGAACCGGGGAAGGGGCTCGACGGCTGGAAGATCCAGCCGATCTCGGAAGCGAATGCCCATCCGCAGTTCGGTCACGGCCTGGGAGTCGGTGATGTCGACGGAGACGGCCGTCAGGATGTCCTGTGCAAGGACGGCTGGTTCCGTCAGCCCGAAGAGCTCGGCGGGCCGTGGCCCTTCACCGCCGTGTCGCTGGGGGACTACGGCGGAGCCGACATGTACGTCGATGACGTCGACGGCGACGGCGACGGCGACATCATCACGAGTCTCGCGGCGCACGACTTCGGTCTCGCCTGGTTCGAACAACAGGTCGACGGCGATCAGGTGACGTGGGTCAAGCATCTGATCATGGGGTCGAAGCCCGAAGAGAATCGCTACGGCCTCGTCTTTTCCGAGCTGCATTCGGTGGCGCTCGCCGACATCGACGGCGACGGCCTGCGCGACATCGTCACGGGCAAGACGTACTGGTCGCATCATCGGCAGAGTCCGATGTGGGATGCCGGTGCGGTCGTCTATTGGTTCCGCCACGTGATCGGCCCCGACGGCGCGGTCGATTGGATTCCGATCAAGGCGGAAGGGGATTCGGGGATCGGTCGTCAGCTGGTGGCGAAGGATATCGACGGCGACGGGCTGGACGATCTGCTCGTCGGCGGCATGAAGGGGGCGAGCGTGCTGCGTCACGTCCGCGACTCGGTCGACGAGGTGACCTACCACGCGATGATGCCTCGTCCGCGCCGCGAGCTGGCGGACGGTCTGACTCCGGACCAGGCGGTCGCGGCGATCGACGTTCCCGAAGGATTCCGGGTGTCGTTGGCGGCCGCCGAGCCGCAGGTGCATCAGCCGATCGCGTTGACGATCGACGGGCGGGGACGGCTGTGGATCGCCGAGGCGCACACCTATCCGATTCGGGCTCCGGAAGGAGAAGGGAAGGACCGGATCATCATCCTCGAGGATCAGGACCGAGACGGCTCGTTCGAGCACCGCAAGGTCTTCATGGAGGGGCTGAATCTGGTCAGCGGCCTGGAGGTCGGCTACGGCGGCGTCTGGATCGGCGCGGCGCCTTACCTGCTGTTCGTCCCCGACGCGAACGGCGACGATCGACCGGATGGCCCGGCGGTCACGCTGCTGGACGGTTTCGGTTGGCACGACACGCACGAGACGCTGAACGGTTTCGTCTGGGGTCCCGACGGCTGGCTGTACGGTTGCCACGGCGTCTTTACGCATTCGAAGGTCGGCAAGCCGGGGACGCCGGATGCCGAGCGCGAGCCGCTCAATGCGGGCGTCTGGCGCTACCATCCGCTGGAGCATCGCTTCGAGGTCTTCGCGTGGGGAACGAGCAACCCGTGGGGAGTCGACTTCAACGACGTCGGTGACGCGTTCATCACCGCCTGTGTCATCCCGCACCTGTATCACGTGATTCCGGGAGCCCGGTATCAGCGGCAGGCGGGGCAGCACTTCGGCCCGTACGTCTTCGACGACATCAAGACGATCGCCGATCACGCGCACTACGTCGGCAACATCGCCGATCATGCGTGGTGGGGGCACGAACCGACCGCTCCGACCGACACGCTGGCGGCCGGCGGCGGACACGCTCACTGCGGAGCTCTGATCTATCTGGGAGACAACTGGCCCGATTCGTATCGGAACCGGATCTACTTCAACAACGTGCACGGCAATCGGGTCAACTGCGACGTGCTCGAACCGAACGGTTCGGGATACGTCGGACGGCACGCTCAGGATCTGCTGATCGCCAACGATCGCTGGTTCCGCGGGATCAATCTGCGGACCGGCCCGGACGGCACCGTCTTTCTGATCGACTGGTACGATCCGAACGCCTGTCATCGGACCAATCCCGAGATCTGGGATCGGACCAACGGCCTCGTCTACGAGATCGCCTACGGCCAGGTCGAGCGTCGGTCGGTCGATCTCGAACGTGAAACCGATCTGGAACTGGCGAAGCTGCAGGAGGCGACGAACGACTGGTACGGGCGGATCGCGCGGCGGATTCTGGCCCACCGCGCCTCGCAGCGGAAGCTCGATGCGGCGGCGGTCGTGCATCTGAAGCAGTTGGTCGATCAGTCGGATGAGGTAACGCATCGCTTGCGCGGACTCTGGACGCTGGAGGCATGCGATCTGCTCGACGACGAACGACTGGCGAAGCTCTGCACCGACGGAGACGTCCGCCTGCGCCGCTGGGGAATCCGGCTGAGCGTCGATCGTTCGGTCAGCACCGCCGCGGTCGATGCGTGGTCGAGTTGGGCGCCGGGCGAAGACGAACCGTCGGCGCGACTCGAGATGGCCGCGGCGCTGCAGCGATTGCCGCTCGAACGCCGCTGGCCGGTCGCGACGCAGCTGGTGGCGAACGCGGCGGACGCCGAGGACCACAACCTGCCGCTGATGATCTGGTACGGCATCGAGCCGCTGGTGGCGACCGATCCGAAGCGCGGACTCGAACTGGCACTCGCCTCGGAGATCCCGCTCGTCTCGGACTTCATCGTCCGCCGGCTGGCGGCCGAGGATCGTCTGCTCGGTCCGCTGGTCGAGGCGATCGGCGGGAGCGTCGCCGACGATCCGGATCGGGCCCGCGCGATGCTCGCGTCGATGGTCCGATCGTTCGAAGGGCGAGTCGGCATTCCGATGCCGGCGGCTTGGGAGAGCGCGTACGAACGGATCGGTCGAGTCGAGGACGAGGAGCTGTCGGCGCTGGCCGATCGGATCGCCGTCGCGTTCGGCGATCGACGGATCTTCCCTCGCATG
>CAZZBI010000424.1:0-4049 GCA_964652385.1 uncultured Pirellulaceae bacterium
GGTCCGCCGCGCGACCGAGACGATCATCGACACGGCTCATGATGCCGTGATCACGTGCGACGAGCGGTTCGTGATCGTCGGTTGGAATCGCCAGGCCGAGCTGACGTTCGGACGAAGCGCCGACCAGGCGTTGGGCGAGGAACTGGCGGCGGCGACGATGGCGGACGGCCCCGACGCGCTCCGGTATCTCGGCGTCGATCTCGACGGCGATCAGTCCGGCCTGGGGCAACGGCATGAGGTCGAAGGGCGCCGCGCCGACGGATCGATCTTCGCGATGGAGTTCACCGTCAACGCGATCCGGGCTCGCGAAGGGACGTTGTACGCCGGCTTCGCTCGGGATATCGACGATCGGAAGCGGGCCGAGCTGGAACTCGTTCGGACACGCGATGCCGCTCAGGCCGCCAGCCGCTCGAAGAGCGAGTTCCTGGCGAACATAAGTCACGAGCTGCGCACGCCCCTGACGGCCATCCTCGGCTACACCGAAATCCTCGGAGATCCCGACCGCATCTCGATGTCCGAGCGAGCCGAGGCGCTGGCGACGATCCATCGCAACGGGCAGCATCTGCTCGGAGTGATCAACGACATTCTCGACCTGTCGAAGATCGAAGCGGGGAAGCTCACGATCGGCCCCGAACCGACCGACGTCCGCTCCCTGATCGGCGACGTGCTCGAATCGCTCGACGTGCGCGCCCGCGCCAAGGGAATCCGGCTCGAATGGTCGCGGGACGATCTGAGTCCCGAGATCGTGCTGACCGACCCGATCCGACTCCGCCAGATCCTGATGAACCTGGTCGGCAACGCGATCAAGTTCACCGAGACCGGAGGCGTCTCGCTGCATCTGTCGACTCGCGTCGATCTGGACGAAGGGGTCGCGATGCTCGACTTCGCCGTCTCGGATACGGGCATCGGCATGTCGGACGAGCAGGTGGCGCGACTGTTCGCACCGTTCGAGCAGGTCGACAACTCGGCCGGTCGACGCTTCGGCGGAACCGGACTGGGATTGGGGATCAGCCAACGATTGGCCGAGATGCTCGGCGGCAGGATCGAAGTCGACAGTCGTCCGACCGTCGGCAGCACGTTCGTCCTGAGCATCCCGGCGATCGAAACCGATCGACGTCCGACTGTGGCGAGTCGGCCGGAACGCGAGATGACGTACGACGTCGCGGCGCGAGTCGCTCCGCCGCCGTCGATCGACGTGGCGCTCGAGCCGACCGATCGGGTCGGCGTCGGCCAGGCACGACGTCCGCTCGAAGGGCTGCATCTGCTGCTGGTCGAGGATGGTCCCGACAACCAGCGACTGATCGACTTCGTCCTGCGCAAGCTCGGCGCTCAGGTGACGATTGCCGGCGACGGACTCGAAGCACTGGCACTCTTCGGCATCCGATGCGACGAGGACGAGAGCGATCGTCCCGCGCCGGACGTCGATGTACCCTACGATCTGGTCCTGACCGACATCCAGATGCCGCGTCTGGACGGCTACGCGCTCGCATCGCTGTTGCGGGCATCGGGTTGCCGCATCCCGATCGTTGCCTTGACCGCTCATGCGATGAGCGGCGAGCGGGAGCGGTGTCTCGAGGCGGGCTGCGACGGCTACGCGACCAAGCCGATCGACCGCGCCGAGCTGCTGTCGGTCATTCGGGGTGCCATGCACCACGCCGACTTCTGAGACGATCGCGGACACGCGAGAAGCTTGTCGAGCTCCGCAACGGGCGCCGGCGGTCGGTAATCGGCCGGCGAGTCGAGGACCGCACCGGAGCCGACCGGGGCAAGTCGGTTCGCGACGAACGCCCCCCTTCCCTGCCCCGGTTCCGTCGGCCCGAACGGGACTCTATCCTGGGCGATTCGACGGTCGTTGCCGCCTCGCGCCGAGGCGGATCGGAGCCAGCTCATGCGGCCGACGTCGCCTCCGCCCGCTCAGGGTCCCGACATGCTTTCGCTCGGCAGATTCAGTTTCGGCATCGGCGATCGCTTCGCGCATCAGGCTCGGGCTCAGCTCGCCGCCTTCGTTCGGCTGAAGCAGCGCGGGATCGACGTCGTACCGGTCTGGAACAAGTCGAACCGCGAGCACACCTTCATCGGCTCGCATCCGGATGAGGTGCGTGCTGCTGCGGCGGCGGCGATCGCCGACAGCGGCTGGACCGATCCCTGGCATGTCGACGCCGACCATATCCGGATCGAGACGGTCGATCGCTTTCTCGAGTCGTCCGACTTCTTCACGATCGACGTCGCCGACAGCATCGGCCAGGACCCGGGAGCGGCGGCGCTCGAAGCGTTCCTGAAACGGCATCCCGAGCTGATCGGCAGCCTTGCGATCGACGGCATCGAGCGACCGTTCGTGCTGACGGTCGAGGAGGTCGCGCGGATCGCTCGCAAGTACCTGGCGGCGACCGCCGAGGCGGGGCGGATCTTCCGCCACATCGCGACGGCGAAGGGGGGAGCCGATCGGTTCATCGCCGAGGTGTCGATGGACGAGACCGACGCGCCGCAGACTCCCCCCGAGCTGCTCGTGATTCTCGCGGCTCTCGCCGACGAACAGGTCCGCGTCCAGACGATCGCTCCGAAGTTCACCGGTCGATTCAACAAGGGGGTCGACTACGTCGGCGATCTGGCGGCCTTCGAACGCGAGTTCGACGAGGATCTGGCGGTCATCGCACATGCGATCCGCGTCTATGGTCTGCCGGCGAATCTCAAGACGAGCATCCACAGCGGGAGCGACAAGTTCTCGCTCTATCCGATCGTCCGCCGCGCCTGTGCGCGGAGCGGAGCCGGATTCCATCTGAAGACCGCCGGCACGACCTGGCTCGAAGAGATCATCGGGTTGGCCGAAGCGGGCGGAGCGGGACTCGATCTGGCTCGCGAGATCTACGCCTATGCCTTCGAGCATGTCGACGAGTTCTGTGCTCCCTATGCCTCGGTGATCGACATCGACGTCCGGCGGCTGCCGAAGCCGGCGGAGCTGTCGGCATGGGACGGACCGCGTCTGGCGGAGGCGGTACGGCACGTCCCGTCGAATCCTCGCTTCGACGCGAACGTCCGGCAGCTGCTGCACGTCAGCTTCAAGGTCGCGGCGAAACATGGTCGCCGCTATCTCGACCTGCTCGAAGCGAACGCCGAGATCGTCGGTCGTCAGGTGACCGAAAACCTTTACGACCGGCACATGGTGCCGCTGTTCCTGGACTGATCGCTCGGCATCCGACACCGCGCCGGCGGGCAATGCGCGGCACGGTGGTCGGCACGAAACACGGGCGAAGGGTTCGTTCGCCGGCCGAACCGTCGCTCGACGGCTCGGTCGGTCGCCGGTAACGTTTCGATCCTCACGACGTCCGATCTCAGGAATTCGTTCATGCAACGGCGTGTGTTGGGCAGCACCGGGCTTTCGGTACCGATCCTCTCGTTCGGCGCCTCGAGCCTCGGACAGGAGTTCCGCAGCGTCTCGCTCGACGAGGCGCTCCGCAGCGTTCGCGTTGCGCTCGACGGCGGCCTCGATCTGATCGACACGTCACCGTTCTACGGACGCGGCATGAGCGAGGTGCTGCTCGGAATCGCGCTCCGCGACGTTCCGCGCGACTCGTACCTGCTCTGCACCAAGCTCGGTCGCTACGACCTGGGGCACTTCGACTTTTCGGCGAAGCGAGTCGTCGAGAGCGTCGACGTGTCGCTGCATCGTCTGGGGACCGATCATCTGGACATCGTGCTCTGCCACGACATCGAGTTCGTGCCGATGCAGCAGATCGTCGACCAGACGCTTCCGGCGCTCGAGCGGGTGCGGCAGTCCGGGAAGGTCCGCTTCATCGGTTTCAGCGGCTACCCTCAGAAGATCTTCCGCTGGATCTGCGACCAGGCGAACGTCGATTGCGTGCTGAGCTACAACCAGTACACGCTGCAGAATGTCCGGTTCGCCGAAGAGACGGTCCCGTGGCTCAAGGCACGAGGGATCGGCGCGATGAACGCCGGCCCGTTCAGCGCGCGGCTGCTGACCGATGCGCCACTGCCGAAGTGGCTCAAGGAGCCCGAGCCGGTGAAGCAGGCGGCTCGCGAAGCCGCAGCGC
>CAZZBI010000425.1:0-4010 GCA_964652385.1 uncultured Pirellulaceae bacterium
CGTGGCTCGTTCGCCGGTCGCGTCGGGCGACGGGCGGATGCGGAGGAATGCCTGAGGGATCCGGACCGGCGTGTTCGGCGCCGGTCGATTCCAGCGGAGCACCGCTCGGGAAAGCGCCGCGCCGCTCCGGCGATCGATGCCGTCGAACTCCGGCGAGCCCCCCTGCAATCCGCTCCAGAAGAAGATCGTCGGCGCCATCAGGTCCCAGACCGACGGATCGTCGAACAGGTCGCGGTAGATCCGCTGACGTCGCTGCTGCTCGTCGGCCAGGGTGCTTCCGGCCAGGAACTGCCCGGGAGCCAAGCGGGCATCGGCGGCGATCCGGAAGTTTCCCCCCTCGGAGAACACGACCGGAACACGCGCGTTCTCGTAGGCGACGAGCGCGTCCTCCGGCGTCTCGACTCCCGGCCAGACCAAGCGCCCGACGACGCCGTCCGCATCGAAGGTCCCTTCCGCGACGACCGGACCGGCCAGCTGCATCGAGCGATGTGCGACGAACTCGCTCTGGCCGATCGGCGACGCGATGTTCTCGAGGGCGATCGTATCGCCGTCGACCCAGATCTGGCGGCGAATCTCGGCACTCGACGACGGACGCATCAACCGAACCGGTCCGATCCCGGTCGTGCGAACCTCGCGTGGTTCGCTCGACGCCACATAGACCGCACCGGTGCTCCGCACGTCGACCGTCGAGACGCCGTCGACTCCCGAGACCAGCTGGACTTCGGCCGTCATCTCGGGGACGTTCCCTCGTTTGCCGAATCCGATGCCGAAGAGAACGGCGGTCGCCAGGAGCGCCAGGACCGGCGTCAGCACCAGCATCGCCGATGCCTTCCCCGCACGAAACAGCAGCGTCCCGCCGAGAGCGATCGTCAGACAGAACCCCGAAAGGATCGTGAAGACGACCGCGCGCGACGGAATCTCGTAGCCGATGTTCTCGTTGACGTACTGAGCCAGCGCCTCGGAGCTGGCTCGCGGAGTCGTCGGATCGGCGAACTGCTCGTCGACCAGCGGCGCCAGAAACGGATGGAGAATGAACCGAGCCGAATAGAGATCGGCACTCAGTCGCGCCGTGCCGGGCACGGCCGGCGGGGAAATGCCGTAGTCCGATTCGGACGCCGGCTTGATCATCGCTCGCGCGTCGATCGCCGTGATCAGGATCTTGCCGTCACCGAACGGCAACACGCCGACCGCCGGCCAGCCGTCGATCGTCCAGTCGATCCGCGGCCCTTCCATCACCAGCCGGACGAAGCCGACCGGATCCTCGTAGTCGAAACTCGTCTCGCCGCTCGCCGGTTGGCGCAGCTTGGTCCAGGTGACTCGTTCGAGCGACGTTCGGTCGACCAGTTCGACATCGGCGGCGTCTCCGAGCAGCTCCTGCAGCCAGGCGATGTCGACCCGATCCGCCTGGATCCAGAGCGATCCGCCTCGCGCCACCCAGCTCCGCAGCGCCGACGTCAGTCGCGCGTCGGTCTCGAACCCGGCTTCGGCCACGACGATCTGATCGAAACTCCCGAGCACCTCGGCATCGGTCGGGATCGATCGCGGCACGAGCATCTGGAGTCGCTTCGTGCGGCGGCTCATCACGCGCGCCGAAATCGCCGCTTCGAGCGGCGGATCGATCGGCGGCACGGCGAACGAGAGGTTCCGCGAGAAGCCGGTATAGCGAGTCCCGGGCGAGAGAACGGCGGTCCGCTTCTCGGGAAGCTCCTGATTGACCGACGCGTCGCGGCGAATCTCGTTGCCGCCGGAGCGGAGCGGTATCGCCTCGCCGGTCGTCACGTCGGCCACCCAAGCGAAAATGTCGAATCGCTTGTCGAAGTCGATCTGACTCGGCGGCGGACTCTTGAGCCGCTCGGACATCGCGGCGATCGCATCGAAATCGTCGCTGGGGATTTCGGGCGGAGCCGCCTCGGTCTCGGCCGCCTCGGCCGGTCGATCGAACCGGGGAAAGAACGGGTACCAGGTCTGGATGCGGCTGCGAGCCGGAACCCAGACCCGCTTGCCGAACTGATCGGTCTCGTAGTCGGCCAGATAGGAAGCGACCTGGATCACTCGGTCCTCGTCGGTCGGATTGACGAGCACGAGCTTCAACGCCCCCCAACGGTTCCCCGCGTAGTTGCTCATCCCGTAGACCGCGAGCGACTGCAGTTCGGGCTGAGCCGGCTCGGTCTCGGTCGAGGGAGTCGCGACCGCGGGGGGAACATCGGGCGTCTGGCCGAACGTCGACGTCGCCAGCCCGACCAAACCGAGGCCGCAGGCGAAGCGAATGATCGACCGGCAGCACAGGCGAGTCCAAGGAGTGTCCATCAACGAGCCTCGTGCGGGTCTGGACCGATCGGAGCAGTCCGGCAGCGACTGCGGAGGCTCATTGTGAGCGTCGGAAAGCGCGTCGTAAACGGCCGTAAGGGGGAATCACTGACCTTCGTCGCTGTTTCTCCGGCGTCGTGAAGAGCACAAGCCAGAGGCATCCGCAGCGAGGGGAACCGTCGACCGCGCCGACGTCACGATCGGGCGACCGGACGACAGGGCGAACTGAAGACAGGGCGAACTGTAGGCACCGTGCGACCGGCACCAGCCCGGTTGCTCCCGAAGCGATTCGCCAACCCCGGGCTTCTCGACCGACCCGACACGGTCGCCCTGCAGATCCGATCGAGCCCTGTCGGAAAACGAGCCACATCGATCGGGGACGGAAACGAGGGGCTCGCCGCCGTCGTTTGAGGCTAGCGAAACGAGGGAAAGGAGCAGGATCTGCCAAGCGGTCCAACTTACCCAAAGGTGCTCTACACGCCCGAAAGCTGAACTTTCGGGTATTGGCTTTGCCTTCCGTCGTGATCTGCGGGTACACTACGGACCTTGTCTTGGTCGCTTGATCCCGGCAGCGTTGCGGCGGGGTGCGATGGTCGGTCGCCCCGGTCGGTCGTCAGCGAGGGGTTCTCGTCCTCGGTAGCAGGAGATGCCGAAACCGATGTCCGTTCCTACCTACTTTCTCCGTGCTTGCCCGACCTGCGGCCGGCGACTCGAAGTCGCCGTGCAACATCTGGGTCGAGACGTCGAGTGTCCGTGTTGCGGCTCGCGATTCGCGACGTCGATCATCCCGTCCGACGAGTTCGAGGATCCCGAGATCAAACGTGTCCTGCGAGATGCGGAGCGTTATCTGGCGACGGTCGACGAGTGGAACCAAGTCGCCGAAGCGTGGGCCGATCGTCAATCGGCTCCGGCCCCTCCGTGACTTTCTCTTCGCGGTTCCGACGAAGTGCGAGCTGGTGGGGGCGCAGGGTCCCCTTCGACGCGACCGCGGCCGGTCGTGTCGGTACGCGATTTGTCACACCGGCGCCCTCGAACCGCAGGCGCCGGATCGATGGGCGTCACGACAGGCATTCGAGAGGGCTCGTTGATCCCGAGAGCGATCGCTCTACGATATTTCGGACCGTCGCGTAGGACTTTCACCGGTCCGGAGCGTCGACTAAGGTGGATGGCCTCCGACGGAACACGTTTCCCGGACGCTTTCGGTGTCCGGCGGGAACGGGTCCTGTCCCGCCGCTCCATCCCACCGGTCCGTTTCTCGTGTGTCGAACTTTCGGGAGTCTGTCGATGTTGCGTTTCGTCTGCGTTGCTCTGGTGGCTTTCGCCGGCCTGTCGATGACCTCCGGTCAGGCCCCGGCTCACTCGGCCTTCAAGAACGCGCTGCAGAAGAAGTACGAGTTCCAGAGCGTCAGCTGCAACGCCTGTCACGAGAAGGGAAAGCCGAAGACCGAACGGAACGAGTTCGGCAAGGCGTTCGACGAGGGGCTCAGCGCGCTGAAGTTCGACGGCCTGTCGATCACCGAAAAGTTCGAGGCGGTGAAGGACAACGAAGCCGAGAAGAAGGCGTTCGAGGCGGTGATGGCCGAGTCGTTCCTGGCGGTCCTCGAAGAGGTGAAGACCAAGGAGAGCTCGACCGGCGAGACCTGGGGCGCGATGCTCGAGGCGAAGTCGATCGAAGGGATCAAGTGATTCCGTCGGGATCGTGA
>CAZZBI010000426.1:0-3993 GCA_964652385.1 uncultured Pirellulaceae bacterium
GCGCAGCGCCGTTCGGATGGGAGACGTGCTCGACGGGACGAGCAACACGTACATGGTCGGCGAGCGGCATCTGTTCCCAGCCAGCTACGCCTCGGGGAACAACTTCCTGTCGGACGATCATCCGCTCTTCGTCGGCGACGATTTCGATGTCCACTGCTGGACCGATCTCCCTCCGAAGCGCGACGCCAACGACGACCTCTTGTGGCGTTTCGGCGGGCCCCATCCGAACGTCTTCATGGTCGTTCTCTGCGACGGCTCGGTCCGTCCGGTCAGCTTCTCGATCGATCCCTTCACGCACCTGCATCTGGGCGGTCGCAAGGAAGGGGGCCTCGTCGGCCCGTACTGATCGAGCACGAATCGCGCTGCTGCCTCGAGCAAGGACCTCGACACCGCCGCGTCACCGGCCGATCACGCCGCAACCGGACTTCGCTGCTGTCGGCGCGCGGTCGCCGCCGCATCGCGACTCCCCAGGTGTCCCGCTCAGGGGAGCGGCCTGAGAACGATTCGGCGGAGATCCATCACCGCGACTCCCGGCTTGCTCGTGGGCCGGACTTCCAGACGCTGCGGTCCCGCGGCGAGTTCGACCGAGCCGATGGTGCGCAGAATCATCTGCTGGAAGTGCCCCGTCTCGATCACTTCGAACGAGACGGTCCGGTCGCCGATCGTGACGTCGACCGCCGCACCGCCGCTCCCGTTCCCGCATCCTTGCTGCACTTCGATCTCGTAGCGACCGGCTGCCGGCACGTCGAACGTCCACTCCGCCCAGTCCTCCACCTCGGTCCAGTAGCCGAGCACGTTCTTGTACGGCTCCGGCTCGTACCTCAACCGCTGGCCGTGCACTATCGCGTCGCGAGCGGCCAGACGAATGTCACCGGTCGGCGGCGTCACGCGGGGCGAACGCCCCTGCACCGCTCGATTCATCGCTGCCCGCCACTCGCTCCACGGCGCTCCCGTCTCGTCCGCCGTCGCCAACCGCTCGACCTGTGACGGATCGCGATCGACGTAGAGCGCTGCATGAGCCGCGGCGTCGAACTCCGGATTCGGCTCAGGCATCTGCGCGCCGACGCGTTTTCGCCAGGCGGCCAGTCGCGCCGCGAGTTCGGCGGTCCGCTCCGGTTCGATCGTCGACAGGTCGCGCTGCTCCTGGGCGTCGACATCGATGTCGAACAGTTCCAGCCGTCCGTCCTCGAAGTGCTCGATCAGCTTGCGGTTTCCGCTGAGGATCGCCCCCGACGGTCGACCTCCCTGATTCGTGTAGTTCGGCAGATGCCAGAACAGGTCGCGTTCGGGAAGCGACTGGTCCTTCAGCAGCGGCATCAGGCTGATGCCGTCGAGCGGGCCGGTCACCCGCGACGGGTCGAGTCCCGCCGTTTCGAGCAGCGTCGGCATCAGGTCGCTCAGCACGACCGGCGTGTCGCACGCGCTTCCGGCGCGAACGCGATCGGGCCAGCGGACGATCAGCGGCTCGCGCAGTCCCCCTTCGTACAGGAAGCCCTTTCCGCCGCGGAACGGAACGTTGAAGGTCGCCGGGTTACCGGGAAACTCGAGCACGTGCAGTCCGCCGTTGTCGCTGGTGAAGATCACGATCGTCCGCTCGGTCAGGTCGAGACGTTCGAGCTGATCGAGCAGTCGTCCGACGCTCTCGTCGAGCGTCTCGATCATCGCCGCATAGGTCGGATGGAATGCTTCCGCATGTCGCGCTATCCGCTCGTCCGAAGCCCGCAGCGGGATGTGGGGCGAGTGATGGGGGACGTAGCAGAAGAAGGGGCGGGCCCGGTTCGCCTCGATGAACGCTTCGGCAGCGCGCGTGATTGCCCCTTCGCTCTTTCCCTCCTCATCCCCGCTCGGCATCGAATCGCCCGGGGGAGTCACGACGGTATCGAAGCCTTGCGCGGCGGGGCCGAAGGGACCGTTCCCCAAATGCCACTTGCCGAACAACCCGGTCGCGTAGCCCGCGTCGCGCAGCAGTTCGGCGAGCGTCACTTCCTCGAGCGGCAGTTGCCCTTCGATGATCGGCTGCAGGACTCGCTGCGTCGGTGCATCGGGACGTCCCGGCAGGTAGTTGGTCAGATGCAGTCGGGCGGGATGCAAACCGGTCAGCAGCGCGGCGCGCGACGGCGAGCAGATCGGCTGAGCGGTGTACGCTCGGGTAAAGCGCATCCCTTCGCTCGCGAGTCGATCGAGGCGCGGCGTCCGATGCTCGGCGCGGCCGTAGCAGCCGAGATCCGAGATCCCCAGATCGTCGGCGAAGATCAGCACGATGTTCGGTCGATCGTCGGATCGCTCCGGCCGATCCGCGCCGAACGTCGCGCTCGGCGACGACAGCGGCAGCAGCACGAGACAGGCGAGCAACGTCGCGCGGATCATCGGCGACTCCAGGGGTGGGCGGCGACTGTGGGGGGCGACCGGCCGCTCGGCGACCGGCAGGTTCGCGAGCGATCAATGTAGGCCGAGCGTCCGGCACGATCGACCCGCTGCGACCGATCGGAACGCTCGCCGCGCCGACCGGGCGTTCCGAGCCGCTCCCCGGCGGTGACCGGGCGATTAAGCTGGGAACGAGCGATCGAGCCGGCCGTTCGAGTCGTTCGGACGCCGCGAGTCGTCCCGCCGCTCGTCTTCTCCTCTGGATCGTTCGGGAGTCGAAGCCCGTTGCGTACCGCCGTCGTCCTGCTCGCCGCGCGCCCTCGTCGCAAACGGGATCCGGTCAATTACCTGATCGGCTATCACCACGTCGTCCAATCGCTTCGGCGGCATCACGCGTCGATCCCCGAGGTCGTCGTGATGAGTCCCGATCTGGACGAGACTCCCGCCGGAGCCGATCGACTCGTGCGCATCGACCCTCGTCCCTTCGACGTCATCCGGCGGACGCAGTCGGCGTTCGGCCGCTCGGTCTACTTCAAGCTGGCGCTCTTCACGTTCGACTATGACCGCGTGATCTACCTGGATACCGATCTGCTGATCGTCGGCGACATCGCCGAGTTGTGGGATCCGGCTCGCTACGCCGACCGCGATCTGTGGGGGGTGCGCGAGTCGGCGGCGATCGGCCTGAAGCACGCGGTCTGGCAGGGGAAGATCAACGCCGGCATGCTGCTGATCAACCGCCCTCTGCTCGGTCGACCGGTCTTCGAACGGCTGTTGTCGATCGCCGCCGCCGGCCGCTCGTACGATTCCGGAGACCAGGGAGTCCTCCACGAGTTCCTGTCCGATCCGGCGATCGCACCGCGCGTCGGCGAACTCGATCCCGCGTTCAATCTGCCGACCTGCGCGCGCGTCGACGGCGACTGGGAGCGGTACGGACCGACCGCTCGGATCCTGCACTATCTCGGCCCGCGCAAGCCGTGGTGCGATGCACCGCCGCATCGCTGGCATCATCCCGAGACGCAGGCGATCTGGGATCGCGAAACGGGATCGCATCCCCCGGTGCCGACGTCGCTCCGGGAAGCGGGGCGCATGGATCTGCGGACCCGACTCGAAAGCGGACTGCTTCGCGCCCTCCGCTGGCCGCTCTCGCCGTTCCTGGATCGAGGATGATCGCAACGGGGAGGTTCGGTACCGAGTCGCTCGGCCGCGCTTTCGCCCGCCCGGCGCGGCCGGTACCCTAAGCGATCGATCGAGCGATCGGCGCGAACGCGCTCGTTCGCCATATCGGCTCGATCGACCTCTCGGGAGACGCCGCCATGAGTCGCCGCCGGAACGCTCCTCGTATCGGCCGACTCGATCCGCCCCACCCGGCGGCCCGGATGATCCGGCGTCTGGTGCGTATCGGCGGAACGGTGTTGCTTGGCGGAACGCTGCTGTTCGGGGTGGCGATTCCGGCAGCCGGCACGACCGCGGCGTGTCTCGCGTCATCGCAAGAATCGGCCTCGAACGCCGATGCGGGGGTCGCCGGTGCCGAAAAGGGAAACGAAGCGTCGTTGCCGCCGGAGGAGATCGAAGCTCTGATCGCCGAGATGCGTTCGCTGATCGGCGTCGAGATGGAGCAGAAGGGGATAC
>CAZZBI010000427.1:0-3986 GCA_964652385.1 uncultured Pirellulaceae bacterium
TCCCGAAAAGCCGCCGATCGCCATCTCGAGACACCCCTGCGATTCGCGGTGGACGTAGAAGACGAAACCGGTGTCCTCGCGCTTCTCGGGAGGCGAGCAGAGCACCCACTCCCCTTCCGGCGTCTCGTAGTAGATCCCCGGCGTCGACGTCTCTTCGGTCCGGCTGAGTCGAATGCCGGCCATGCACGACGGCGGATGCGGATCGTTGTCGCGATAGCGCATGAAGAACGGTACCGCTCGATCCGTCCCCTTTTCGACGTCGTCCTGCGAGACGTTCGGTTCGCAGCCGAACGCGCTCGACATCACCAGTTCGACGACCGGGTTGCTCTTGGTGCTCCCGATGCAGACGAGCGCCTTGTCGCCGCAGAAGTCGTGAAAGTCGCGATAGACGGCGTTCCCTCGCTCGGTCACCTGTTCCGGAGCCGCCTGTCCGGGACTCCAGACCAGCGACTGCTTCAGGTGCTCCGGATGAGGCAGCACGCTCCGCTGCTCGGAGTTCTGGAAGCGAGCGGTACCGCCGAGCGTCGTGACGCCGTTGAGGATCTCGCCGAGCAGTACCGAGTCGGCAGCGACGACGTAGCTCACCTCAGGCACCTCATCGGGGCGAGCCGGATCGTCGGGATCGCGACGGATGCCGAGACAGATCTCGAGCCGCCGGCGCCGCGCGAGCAGCTCCCAGAAGTTCTCCGGCTCGACCGCGAACAGGGCACCGGGGAGCTGATCGGCCGACGCATGGCCATGCTCGATCAGATAGTCGCAGATCCGCGACAGCGCCTGGAGCGGGATGTACTTCACTTCGTTCTTGAGCAGCGCCGCGACCTGATGGCGGTCCAGGCCGGTGTACTCGACGATCCCCTTGATCGTTCCCGGACGCTTGCGCGGATCCGGAACGTGCCCCAACAGTTCGGCCAAGCGAAACGAGTATCGCACTCGCGTATGCTCCCTCTGAACCGCTCGTCCGCGAGTCGGCTGTGGGAGCCGTCGCTGACGAGCGTCTGGATTGCGGTCCCGTTCACGACGAACGTCGCGATCGTGAAGCCGTCTACGTCCGATTTGCCAAGGTCGACTTCGCAGGTCAGGCGAAGCGACGCGCCGGCCGGATTCTGACTTTCCCCCCTTCAGGACCGTCGGTGAGTCGAAAGAGCACACCGAACCGGGCGACCGAAAGAGGCGAATGTCGAACGAATTGCCGGCCGAACCGAGCCTCAGTCTAACCGGGTCGCTTCCCTTGGGCAGATCGTTTGCGCGATTTACGGGAGAAGATTCGGCATTAGCTCGGCGCAGGGCCTCCCGCTCGGCGGGGCTTTACTCGGGAAAGCCCGGGATCGGTCGAGTGGTTCGTGCGAGGGGGCGCGCCGGCGAAGGGGGCTCGGTGAGCGGCGTCGATCGGTCCCCCGAGACGTTACGGCAAGAGGCTTGAGCGAGGGGAGCGTCATTCGACGGACGAGGGGGGGCGTCTTCTCCGGTTTCCCTCGTTTGCTGTCGCGCTAGAACCGTCCGACCCGAGGCTCGATTGCCCTTGGCGGCTCGGCCATCGCGCTGCTACCGTCCCCGCCCCGACCGCCTCGGTCCGGGAGGGAAGATTTCGTCCGCAGGAGGTCCGCCGATGTTCCGACGGGAAATCCCGATCCGCCTGGCGCTGCTGGCGTCGGCCGTGCTGTTGGTTCCGGCCGCCGCATCGGCTCAGACCCGTCTGCTGCCGTTCGGGCGTCGTGTCGAAGCCGATCCTCAGAAGCACTACGTGCTGACCGAACAGGACGGCCCGTGGATGATCATGGCGGCCTCGTTCGCGGGAGCGGACGGCGAACGGATGGCGCATGAACTGGTGATCGAGCTGCGGCGCGAGCTGCGCGTGCCGGCTTGGATCTATCACATGCGAGTCGACTACGAGGATCAGGTCGAGGGGCTCGGGTTGCAGCTCAATCCGAACGATCCTGGGCTCCAGCCGGTCCGGCCTCGCATGCGGCATCTCAACCTGCAGGACTTCGAAGAGACGGCGGTGCTCGTCGGCGCCTTCGACTCGGTCGAAGATCCCAAGGCGCAGAAGCTGCTCGAGAAGGTCAAAGCGTTCGAGCCGCGGATGCTCTCGACGATGTCGCCCGACCAGATGGCCGCCTTTCGTCAGCATCAGCTCCGCAGTCACTTCCGCGGGCTCGACGACCAGGGGCCGCTCCACAACGCCTTCATCTGCCCCAACCCGATGCTCCCCAAGGAGTTCCTGGCGCAACAGGGGCCGGACCGGTTCGTCTATGACCTGAACAAGGACTTCGAGTTCTCGCTGATGCGCAACCCCAAACGCTACTCGCTCAAGGTCGCGACATTCCGCGGCGAGTCGAGTTTCGATCTCGGCGAGATCGAGGAAAAGAAGAAGGAGTTCAGTCTGCGGGCGCTGCTCGGCCAGGGGATCGAGACGAAGTTCGCCGAAGCCGAGGACAAGGCGCATCGCCTGACGCTGGCTCTGCGTCAGCGCGGGATCGAGGCATACGAATTCCACGACCGGACCCGCAGCTACGTCTGTGTCGGCTCGTTCGACGAACTCTTCGTCCGCGACGCCAACGGCATCGAGACGCCTCATCCGGACGTCACCTACTGGGTCCAGCAGTTCCAGCCTCAGCCGATCCGCGGCCCGCTCCGCGACAGTCAGAACCGGAGCGTGGTCGGAGCGCTCGAGCCGTTCCGTCTGCCGGAACTGCAGGACATCCCGTTCGACTACAGCCCCGAGCCGGTCGAGGTCCCTCGCTTCAGCATCGGCAGCGAATACGCCACCGGCAACCGCCGCTGAGACGAACGCGGTCCGCCGACGTGAACGGCGAAGGCTCCGGCGTAGGCCCGCGTCGTCTCCGACGCGCGGCCGTGCGACACCGAGTATCGGAAACGCCTCGCCGTGCGACCGTGGCCCCGGGCTCTCCGAGCCCGAGGTCGGTTTCGCCAGGACGTCGTTCGCGCTTCGCCGATTCTGCCGCAGCGCGCCGAAGCCTTGCCTCGGCCTCGGAGAGGCCGGGCCCACGGTACTTCGTGTATCGTGTCGGAACTGTTGCGACCGGGGGCGATCGCACGACGACCGTGCGAACTCACGGACTTGATGACGCCTCTCGGCGGTGAACTTCGGGATGGCGGCATGATCTGGCTGATCGGGATCGACGAGGCGGGGTACGGTCCCAATCTCGGGCCGCTCACGATCGGCGGTTCGCTCTGGCAGGTCGAAGGGGTTCGCGGCAAGAAGCCCGACGATCTCTTCGCTCGATTGGCCCCCGAGATCGCTCCGGTCGCCGGAGCTCCGACGTGGCTGGCGGTCGACGACTCGAAGCGCCTCTACTCGCCGCAGTCCGGACTCGCGCCGCTGGAACGAGTCGCACTCGGAGCGAGCGGCGCGGCGAACATCAGCGCGGCGAACATCGGCCATCCTGCGGCGTCATCGACTCGGCCGGCCGATTTCGACCAGCTCCTCGCGCAGTGGCGTCTCGGCGGGGCGATCGCCGACGACTCGGAACTCGCCGGCGGACAGTCGCTCCCTTGGCACTGCGTCGCGACCTCGTTGCCGACCGCCGAATCCGCGACTCGTCTGGACGAACTCGCCCTGGAGTTCGCTCGGCTGACTCGCGACCGCACCGTTGCGCTGCAGCGCGTGACGGTCGAGAGCGTCGAGCCGGAGCGGTTCAATCGAGACGTCGAACGCTGGGGGAACAAGGCGTCGCTGTTGTCGCTCGAAAGTCTGCGGCGCGTTCGAGCGCTGCTGGACGAGATCGACCGCGTCGCTCCCGAGGACCGCTCCCCCGTTCTCGTCCGCTGCGATCGCCATGGAGGGCGGGCACGCTATCTGGCGGTGCTGCAGCAGGTCTTTCCCGACGAGCGGATCGAGGTGCTCGGCGAGACGGCGGGGCTCAGTCGGTATCGGTGGCGGGGGCGCCGCGAGGTGGAGATCCGCTTCGAGGTCGGGTCGGAGCGGTTTCTCGAGACCGCTTGGGCTTCGGTGGTCGCCAAGTACG
>CAZZBI010000428.1:0-3920 GCA_964652385.1 uncultured Pirellulaceae bacterium
TGCGACCGCCCTCGGTCGCACGGGTCTGTCGTAGTGCGACCGCCCTCGGTCGCACGGGTCTGTCGTAGTGCGACCGCCCTCGGTCGCACCGGGATCGTGGGCCCGGTCACTCCGTGACCGAGGCAAGGTTTCGTTCCGTCACCGAACACGCCTCGAAGCGTGATCGGAGTCCGAGTCCACCCGACCTCGGGTTCGGAGAGCCCGAGGCCATTTCGGCACGTCCCGGGCCGAGGGAGTGCGCTGAGGACACCGCTCGCATCTTCCTGCTTCGAGAATGCTCGCAGTCGCACTGCCGCGCGTCGGGGACGACGCAGGCCCACGTCACGCGACCGCCCCGATCCGCACCGGTCCGATTTTCACGTCCTCCCAGAGAACCTCCGACCCTCGACGTCGCTCCTTGTCAGGTCGAAAGGGGATCCGTACAATCTCGGCTCGTCGACACGAATCAGCCTGTGAAACGCCTGGATCGCTTCCTCGTGAGGTCGAGATCGAGGCTTTTGGCAACTGGATTCGTCTTCGGGTGAACGGGCGGCTAGCTCAGTTGGTTAGAGCGCTGCTTTCACACGGCAGAGGTCACAGGTTCGAGTCCTGTGCCGCCCACTCTTCACCCGTCTCAGGTCCGCTCAGGACCACCGCAGGAAGTCTCATTTCCTGCCGTTTTTCCAGGGAATCCGCTCGACCCTGAGACGTCGTGAGACTTTCTGCGGATGCAGTGAGAGTGCCCTTTTGCGACCCCTGGGGGGCAGGCGCGCTACCCTTTTTGCTACCCCTTTTCGCGACCGCTTCCGAGTCGTCGATACTTGCCGACTCGACCGCCCGCTCGAACGACTCGGCGGTCGGCATGGCGTAGTGCCGCGCCGCGATCGCCGGGGAGTTGCCGAGCCACCGGCAGACGTCTGCCGCCGGGAACCTCGCCAGCAGTTCCGTTTGCCGACTCGCCCGCAGTTGATGGAACAACTTCGGCCAGGGAGTGACCCCCGCTCGCCCCAGGATCTTCGTGAACCGCTTCCGCAGGTTGACCACTTCCGATCGGCAACATGGGAAGACCGGATCCGACAGCGGCGTCGTGACGCCCGGCTCGGCAAGTGACGCCAAGTCCTCCAGATACGGCAGCAGCTCGGGGAACAGCGGAACGACGCGACTCGCCTTGTCCGCGCCATGGTGGGCCGTCTTGGGCGAGCGGATCGTCAGTCGCTTCGCCTCGAAGTCGATGTCGCCCCAGGTGAGTGCGACCAGCTCCGACGGAACGCGAACGCCGGTCAGTCGGACGAACGCGAGCATCGTCCGCCACTCCTGATTCGGACACGCCTCGATCGCCGCGAGGACGCTCGACCAGGGAACGAACTCTTGCCGCTCGGGATTCTCCCGAACGTTGGCCGAAAGTCCTTCGAACGGATTCGTCGTGAGCCAGCCCCAACGGATCGCGACCGCGAAGACCTGGCGCGCGACGCCGGTCCGGCGACGGATCGTGTTGTCGGCCAACTCCTCGCGGTTCGAGTCGCGTCGGTTCTGAGTTCCCAGCCACCGCCGCCACGCTTCGGCATCGCGTCGACCGATCGAGTCGAGGGGACAATCGCGTCCGAACTTCTCGACGAGCAATCCCGTCACCTGACGGTCACGAACCTTGGTCGCGGCACTGATCTTCGGTCGGCTTTCGACGTACGCATCGACCAGGTCGCCGAGCGACCGGCGCCGTCGCGGGACGACCAGGCCACCGCGAACCAGCCGATCGCGCAGGTCGTCGTCGATCGCATCGACCCACTCGCCGAGTCCGGGCGGCAGCGGCAAGCCCGCACGTCGATTGTCGATCAGTTCTTCGATGCGCGACCGAACCGACTCTGCCGCCCGTTTCGTCATGGAACCGAGGCGGATCGACTGTCGCTTCGTTCCGACCGTCCATCCGATCTGCCAGGACGATCGTCCCGATTCCCTGGACAACCAAGCCATCGATTCGGACTCCTGAAGTATGTGTCTGCGTTCCAAGAACCGGGCGGTAACGCGAGTCGGAAGACCGGGACCGTCGGACAGCACTGGGCCGACCAGCGACCATTCGAACCGGGCGAGTTCACGCGAGCAAGCATTTGCCGTCGAGTCGAAAGGAGTCGCTACGGGATCCCCCCGGGGGTCGAAATCCTGCGAGAAAACCTGCGCGCGAAGGACCCCGGTCTCCGTTCGGACCCTGCCACGATTTTCTCCCCCCCCTCCCCCGTCGTCGTTTCACCCTTGCCGACGACCGACCCCGCGTATCATCCCGAGACAACTCGAACCGCGCGAAAAAGTCGCTCGATAGCCGGGCTTCGCCCCGCCGCCCCGGGTGCCGGGAAGGACCCGCCGTCCGATCGGAGAGGGGATTGCTCTGCGCAGTCGCTCGGTGGCCGTCCTCGGCGCCGTTCGGATCTGGCGGGTCGGCCTCCAAGGGCAACCGACCACGATCCGAGCCAACGAGTCTCAAGGCGCATCACTAGACCTTTCCCGCAGACGGCAAGAGTGAGTTAGCAGCCTGTTGAAAATCGTCCTAGCTAGCTATCCTGTCGCCTGGTCCGAGCAACGATCCGAGGGAGCGATGCGATGGCACTCGGCAAGCGGCGACGGGAACGACAGGCGGGACTCTTCGTGGCGACCGACGGGCTCGCGCGCAGCCCCGGACACGTCTTCTATCGGAAGCTGAACGAATTGCTCGCGGCCGAAGGCTTCGATCCGTGGGTCGAGGAGCTCTGCCGACCGAAGTACGCCGACGGGATCGGTCGTCGTTCGATCCCGCCCGGAGTCTACTTCCGGATGCTGCTGGTCGGCTACTTCGAGGGACTCTCGTCCCAGCGCGGCATCGCCTGGCGATGTGCCGACAGCCTCTCGCTGCGGGAGTTCCTGGGCATCCCGCTGACCGAAGCGACGCCCGATCACTCCTCGCTGACCGTGATCCGCCAGCGTCTCGATCGGGAGACGCATGCTCAGGTCTTCACGTGGGTCCTGGCGCTCGCCGCGCGGAAGAAGCTCTTCACCGGGACGACCGTCGGCGTCGATTCGACGACGCTCGAGGCGAACGCCGCGATGCGGTCGATCGTCCGCAAGGAGACCGGTGAGGACTGGCGGGCGTATCTGAAGCGGTTGATGGTCGAACAAGGAAAGGCGAAGCCGGAAGACGACATTGCGGACGACGAACTGCGACGCTTCGATCGCCGGCGGCAGGACAAGAAGGTCTCGAACGCCGACTGGGAGAGC
Organism: uncultured Pirellulaceae bacterium; assembly: GCA_964652385.1. Classification (GTDB taxonomy): domain Bacteria; phylum Planctomycetota; class Planctomycetia; order Pirellulales; family Pirellulaceae; genus UBA11682. The sequence continues at coordinate 3,220 of CAZZBI010000428.1, forward strand.
CCTTCCGATCCCGACGCACGCCTCGCGCGGATGAAGGACGGCACCACGCACTTGGCGTACAAGGCGGAACACGTCGTCGACCTCGAGAGCGGCGTCCTGCTGGCCGCCGAGATCACGCCGGCCGATCACGGCGATCCGCAGACGTTCGAGGACAGCCTCCCTGCGGCCCAAGCGAACCTGAACGAGGCGGCGGCCGAAGCACGGATCCGGAACGTGGTCGCGGACTGCGGGTATCACGGGGGCGAGGCATTGGCGACGATCGCCGAGCACACGCCGTATCGGACGATCGTGGCGGAGCGACCGCGGCGCGGTCGCTCGAGCTTGCGCGGCAAGCGACCGGCGCTTCGCACGGCGGTGCTGGGGAATCGTCGTCGTGTCCGCAGCGCAAGCGGTAAGGCGTGGCTTCGCATGCGGGGAGAGTCGGTCGAGCGGTCGTTCGCTCACGTCTGCGAGACCGGGGGCGGTCGACGGAGCTGGCTGCGCGGCATCGATCAGGTGCGGATGAGGTATCTGATCCAAGGGGCGGCCTTCAATCTCGGGATCGTCCTGCGCCACCTGTTCGGCATCGGAACGCCGCGAAGCCTCCAAGGGCTCGCCGGAGCCGTTTCCGCCCTTTTCATGCTGTTCCAGCTTGCCTATCTGCTGCTCCGGCGCGCCATCAGACGACTCGACGGCATCGCCCGCGGCGGGAACGATTCAGA
>CAZZBI010000429.1:0-3913 GCA_964652385.1 uncultured Pirellulaceae bacterium
GTCGGCAATTGGCGCTCGTTCACCTGAAGCGCCTGAACCAGGCGATCGAAGAGCTGGTCCGAACGCAGCGGAACGCGATAAGGAGCGATCCACGCCGCCGGCCGCTCGGGACTCGATTCGATCGAGCGGCGCCCGTACAGCTCGGTCAGCGCCACGGTCCGCAAGAGCCAAGCGAAGTCGTAGCCCGACGCGGCGAAACCGTCCGCCAGCGTCTCGAGCACCTCGGGCGAGATCGGTGTGCGATCCGGGCCGATATCGTCGACCGCATCGTAGAACGAGCGGCCGATCAGTTCGCTCCAGACCCGATTCACCGCCGCCTTGGCGAACCATTCGTTCTGCGGATCGGTCATCCAAGCCGCCAACGACTCGCGTCGCTCCGCATCGGTCGCTCCGAACGGAAGCGACCGAGCGTCGACGAAGAAGATCGGCTGCATCGACTCCCCCGGCTTGTCCGGATCATTCAGATCAGGCATCAGATGCTCGGGCATGCCGACGAATCGATTCGGGTTCGGACGCTGGACCCTCGCGAAGCGATCTTGTCCCGACACGACGAACGTCCGCTCCTCTTGGTTGAAGCGAGCGGAAACGCGAGGGAAGAATGCCGCCAATTGATGGAACTGCTCGCGCGTCCAGCGGTCGGTCGGATGGTCATGGCACTGGGCACACTGGATCTGGATCCCCAGGAAGATCCGCGACACCTCGGACACCGTCTCTTCGGGTCGCCCCCCTTGAGCGACGATCAGTCCCGCATGGCCGTTCTCGCGACTGTCGCCGGAAGCCGTGACGAAGTCGGTCGCGACATCAGCCCACGAACGATTCGCCGCCAACGCCCGACGCAGATACTCTTCCGTCGCCCCCATCACGATCGGCGACCGCTCTTCGGTCCGTCGGTAGAAGATCGTGTCGCGCCAGTAGCGGGCCCAATTCGCCGCATACTGTTCGCTGTTCAGAAGCGAGTCGACGAGCGCCGCACGCTCGAACCCCGAATCGACCTGCAGCATCAGCTGCTCGTCCACCGTCGGCGGTCGACCGACCAGATCGAAAAAGACGCGCCGCGCCCACTGATCGGCCGGCAGCGATTCGGTCGGCTCCAGCCCCGCTTCGCCAAGCCCTGCCGCGATCAGTCGATCGACCTCGGCCACCACCTCGTCCGAAGCGCGGCGTCGCTCGGCATCGAGCGGCCCGATTCCCTCGAGCGACTGCACCGCGTCGGCCGCTTCGACCTGCTCCGCTTGTCGCTCTCCGCGCTGCGGCAGCGCTTGAACACCGCTCGCGCTCTCGCTCCAGACGATCGCGGCGCCGAGCACCGCGCCTCCGGCCCAACCGACTCCCCTCCGCCAGCCCCGACTCCTGCGAGTCCGATCGTCCTGCGTCAGCCGAGTCGATCGAGTCATGGCGAGCTCACTCTCGTTAGCGCGTTGCCGGCCGAACGACTCGGCCACCTGCCGCCGAGCCCCCGTCGATTCTCAGCGTACCGTTCCGGCGCTCGCCGAGCGATCGATGTCCGTGCCTCGAACAACGCCTCCCCTCGCCTTCGATGACATCTCGTCTCAGGCGTTTCGCCGGCCCCACCGAAATCCTCCCCGCCGGCAGGTCACGGATCCGTTCGCGCGCCCCCTGGGACCGACGCGAGATTCGAGTCGATCGGCGCGAGAATACCCGAGGACCGACACGCCGAAACTTCGAAACGCCGACGAGCCGCGGCGCCGCCGGGCGAAACGGAAAGAGAATCCGTTCGCGGGGAGCCGAGCCGGCTCCGTCAAGACGCGATCCGCATCGGACGCGGCAAGAAACCCGTTCGAGGGGAGCCGATCGGAGCGTGTTGTGCCGAACGGACGAACCGTTACCACGCCGATTCGATCGACTTCCCCTCGAACGGAATGCATCCGACGCTCGACCGCGGATGTAATCAAATAAACCTTCTCTTCCCCTTGGGGTTCCGCTCCGTTTCGGACCTTGTTCACGCCTCGCCACGATCGCGATCCCAAAAGGTCGCGGCGCCCCTCCGTCCGGCTGCTGAGCGTTGCCGAAACGCCACGGTTGTCGCGTCGCATCGACGGCGTCCTCTCCGCACCACCAACCGGAAGCGATCGGCGGGACTCCGACCGTTCGCCACAAACTCCGCAGCAATCACGGCTTGCGCATTCGCCTGGAATCTCGTGACCAGGATGGTCCGCCGAATGCCCGGACGTTCGACTCGCAGCGTGGACCGGCGCGATACGCTGAGTCCCTCCACATCGGCGCGGGAGCGAACGGAATGGCGGCAGTCGAAATCCACCGCGGGCTGAGCGCGGTCGAATCGCGGCGATTGGCGTGGGACAAGGCGCTCGGCGAGTCGCGGTTTCCCCATTTCACTCAGACCTGGGCCTGGTATCGCCTGGTCGCGCGTCATCATGCCGCGGCGTGGGAACCGCTGCTGCTCGAAGCCCGCTGGGAGGATCGCCTCCTCGGCCTGCTTCCGCTGCTGGCTCATCGCGAGCGACCGCATTGGGTCAGTCCCCAAGCGCTGCTCGGACTCGGCGGTGCGTTGCCGATCGGCCGCGAGGTGACGGCGACCTGGCTCCGGATCGTCGCCCGCCTCGGCTCCCTGCTCCCTCCCGGAACTCGCCTGGATATCGGCCCGATCGACACGCGGACCGGGGTCGCAGCGCGGCTCGATACCGCGTGCGAGAACATCGCCCTCCGCCCCACGGCCAAGCGAACGACGCTTCAGCGCGAATGGTCGCTCGACGATTCGACCACGACCGCCGATCTTCCGCCGACCTCCAGGACGCACGAGCGGTCGATGACCCACGACGGCCTTGTCGTCGCAGGGTCACGCGGGACGTTTCGGGGAGAGGAGGGTATGAGCCGGGAAACGGAGGAGCATCTTCGCCAGCGCCTGGCCGATCCCCGCTTCGAACTCGCGCCGCATCTGCCGCTGGTCGATCGTTCGCCGCGAGCCGCATTTTCACTGTTCGAGGAGCTCGCTGACGCCGGGCTGCTCGTCGTGACGCACGCCTCTCGACCGCTGCTCGACCGCCAGCTGACCGGCGCCTCGCTGGACGAATCGTCCTCGATCGACGCTGCCGACTCCGCCTGCTCGGCCGAGCGAGCGACCGAGCGAGATCTGATCTGGGTCGGTGACTCGGTGTCGCTGGTGCCGCTCGCGGAGCTCCGCCCTCGGCACGCGATGCCACCTTCTCCGGCCGAGTTGCGGCGCCTCGGTCGAAGCCTCGGTTTGGCGGGCTTCCGCCGAATCGGTCAGCTTCCGGCGGATTGGCGACCGGCTGAGGGAGTCGCCGAGGTTCGCTACCGCTCGTTCCGCTTCGGTTCGCGCTCGCTTCCCGAGCAGGCGCTGCACGCTCTCGGTCTGTCGCGAGTCGCGACCGGTCTGTCGGACTGGTGGCACGCTCCGTCGGGGGTGCGCGAGCGTCGTTGAGACGACCGGGTTCGATCGCGTCTCGCCCGACCCTTCCGCCTCGGCAGCGATTACCGCCTGCGGAACCTGCGCAAGCCGGCGGAGCTGTTCGCGTCGACCTTACGGTCGTGGAGCGGCGCTATCGGAAGCGTCGATACGCCTTACCGGATCGACCGAGACGGCTCGCGTCGTCGTCGCCCCGTGTTGACGGCGGCGTCCTCCCTTCGCGAGTCGCTCGAAATCGCATTCTCGAGTCGCGTTCCTCAATCGCGCTCCTCGATCGCAATCGAGTCGTCTCCGGGTCGGATGCGACGCTCCGTTTCGCGAACCCAAGGATCGGGTCATGGCAATGCGTTGGTGGCACGTCGGCGGCTGGGTCGGCGTCGCGGTCGCGTTGGTCGGCTGTCACACGGGGCGGAACCTCTTCCGCGTTCCGGCGGAGTGGCATGGCGTCGCGCTCGGCCGCCCGAATCAGGTGCAGCATGCGCCGTCGCGAACCGGCCAGTTGCCGGC
>CAZZBI010000430.1:0-3878 GCA_964652385.1 uncultured Pirellulaceae bacterium
AGGCACGGAGGACCCCTGCGCTTGGCGCTACGGGCTGTGAGACACGGAGGTTCGCCGCCGGCGTCGTGCGACCGCCCTCGGTCGCACCGTGTTTCGAACCGAGGCACGGAGGACCCCTGCGCTTGGCGCTTCGGGCTGTTGAGGCACCGAGGGCTTCTTGACGATGCTCACGGTCCCTTGACGTTCACCTTCAGGCGAACGCTTTCGGCGACCAGGCGATCGTCGGCGCTCCAGCAGCGCGCGACCAGATGCAGATCGTTCCAGCGCTCGAGCGTCGTCTCGGCCGGAAACTCGAGCGGCAGCGAGAACGTCGTCTCGCCCGGCGCGAGTTCGATCTCGGGCGTCATGAGCATGTCCGGAAGACCGTCGAAGGTGACGACCACGACTCCCTCGAGTCCCGGACCACGCTCGATCGTCCCTTCGATCCCCACCGGCTCGGCGCCTCCCAGCGCGAGGGTCAGTTCGAGCGGCGCCGCCGGAAGCACCGTCAGACCGTTCGCGACACGGACCGAAACGATCGACGAAGCGGCCGAGCCGACGACGCTCTGGCCGTCAGCCCCCAGACGCTCCGCAACCAGCGCCAGGCTCCACGACTGTTCCGCGAGATCGGACGGGATCAGCAGCACCACTTCGCCGCTCGACCGATCGGCCGGAATCGTCACCGGCGTCTCGAGGCGGATCGCCTGTTCGATCGCATCGACCTCGCGATCCTGATTGTCCTGCCGCACGATCTTGCGCGGCATGCGCTGGCTGGTCACCAGCGACAGACGGATCGCTCCGTCCGCTCCTTCGCCTCGATCGATCTCGACCGAAACCGGAATCGCGCCGCCGCGATGCAGCAGCGGTCCGTCGGTCAGTCCGATCAGTCGGACGTCGAACTTCGCTTCGTCTCGCGCCGCGATCGCCAGCGTCTCGGCAAGCCAAGGCTGGCGGCGCGAGACGACATCCTCGGCGCGCCGCGCGTAATCGACGACGCCGTCCTCCCCCGTCACCTTCAGGCGAGTCGTCCCCGTCGCCGCACTGCCGGTCGCCTGCCAACGGACGAGCAGTCGATTCTCGGCTCCGCTCGGCGCCGCCGAGACGACGTCGATGCCGCTCGGCGGTTCGGACGCCTCGGCCGAGATCGAGCCCGGAAGAGCGGTCCGTTCGAGCGGAATCGCGATGATCGTGCCGTTGGGCGAGACGGAGATCGCATCGCGATCGAGCGCCGCCGAGACGCGACGCCGATCGGTCGGCGAGACCTCGAGAACGTAGGCTCGCGGTCGGTCCGAGCGGCCGAGCAGGTCGCTCACGACGACTCGAAACTCTCGAGCCTCGTCGGGGAGAGTCACTTCCAGTCGCGGGTCCTTGGTGCCCGGCTGGTCGTCGCCTCGCCCCAGGCCGCCGCCGTCGATCGAAAGGGCATCGATCACCGGATCGCCCGTCTGTCCCAGGCGAGTCGACCAGAGTTCGATCGTCCAGCGTCCGCCATGAGGGATTTCGACTCGATAGGCATCGTTCGGTTCGTCGGCGCCGAGTGCGCCCGAGAGCGTGACCGGAGCGGCGATCGATCGGGAGGCCGGATCGAGTCGCTCCTCGATGGCCAGGTTCCACGGCGCGACGCGAACGCGCGGCGGAAAGGAGGAAGCAAGCGGCGCTGCGACCGCGGCCGGGCGCCACGAGAGGCTTCCGTCAGGCTCGGGGAGTCGCGCGGAGAGCGGCGCTCTTCCGTCGGAAACGACGACCTGCGCCTGACGATCGGGGGCTCCGAGACCGATCGCCGCCGGCTGCACGACATCGGCGAAGGGGAGATCACCGATCTTCAGGCGATAGAAACCGGGGTTCGCTCCGCGACGGAGCTGATCCTGCAACTGCAGCCGGTAGCGACCGTCGTGCGGCGCGACGAACTCGGCTCGCGAATCTCCCAACAGCATCGGGTCGGGAACCGCTGCGGCGACCTGCCGACCGCTCTCGTCGACGATCCGGACGACCGGATTGAGCATCGCGCCGAAACGTCGCGCCTCGACCTCGATCGCCACCCGCTGGCCGGCGACCGCCGGAAAGCTCGTCTCGTCGATCCGGTTGCCTCGAATCTCTCCGAAGAGCCCGATCGGCAGCGCATCGATCTCGGCTCGCATCGGCTCGGTCACCAGGTGATCGACCGCCAGCGGAACGCCGGCCGACACCCCCGAGGGGCCGACGAGCCAGACGAGCGAGGTGCCGGCATCGCCGCGAGCGACGACCTCGAGCTCGATCTTCCCCGGCTCGACCGCGACGACCGTCTGTTCGAGTACGCGGTCCGACAACAGACGGGTCGCGGCGTCGAAGCCGCCGCCGCGAATCACGAGGCGCTGCGGTCGGTCGATCGACAACGACCGAGGCTCGACCGAACCGATCTGCGGCTGAGCCGCGACCGGGGCGAGCGGGGCCGCGATCGCCATCGCCAGTCCGAGGAGCAGCGATCGGACGGGGAGCTCAGGGCGGTCGACGAACCGTGTCGTCCGGCATGCGAACGACGGTCGCGAGCAGTACTGCGAGTCGGAGCGGCGCGACACCGAGAACGGTCGGGCACACGGATCGTCCATCGATCGGTCTCCGAAACGCCGCAAGGACCGTCGACCGGTCGGCAGACGATCCGAGATCGCGACGTCGATGAGGTGGGGCGGGGAGCCGCGGAGATCAGGGGACGGACGATCGCATTCGGCCGAACGGACCGAGCGCTCAGTTCGTCCCGTCGCCGGCGGGAGCCGGCTTGTCATCCGGGGCGGCGGGGAGTTCGCTCGGTTCGGACGACGGTACCCAGTTCGGGTCGAGCGATTCGAGGGTGGTCGGCTGAACGGTGCCGACCGGTTCGTTCGGGAACGGCAGCTTCACGTCGCCGACGACTTCGACCTTCGGCACGGCGACGCCCGCATCACGTCCCCGCAACACGCGGCTTTCGGCGGCCACAGTCGCTTCGTACCGAGCTCGCTCGCGAGCGGCCAGTCGCTCCTTGGCGATCCGACGTGCTTCGCGACGTGCCGATTCGATCTGCACGCGGGCATTCCCCTGGACGCGAGCCAGCGATTCGGCGATCGGGAAGAACTGATCGGTCGCCGATGTCTCGAGCTCCGCTCCCTTGGCGAAGTCGGCCGACGCTGCCTGGTCATCGCCCAGACGCAGGTGCGACAGGCCGCGGAAGTAGTAGGCGCGAGGATCGCGTGTCCCCTGCTCGATCGCCTCGCTCAGCCATCGGACGCTCGTGGCGAAGTCGCGGTCGTGGAACGCATGCACCCCCTGGCCGTAAAGATCGTCGAGGATCTGTTGGGCCGGAGCGAGCGCAGCAGCACCGTTCCAGAACCCGAGCAGTCCGAGAATACCGACGACGAGACGCCTTGCCATCCGCAGGCTCCTGAGGGTCGAGTCACGATCCGGTAGCGATTCCGAAGGGAGGAACCGCGGAACGACTCGGCGGAACGATCGAACGAGATGCGGGACCGAAAAGGGGGCCGGCGAGCATCGCCGACGACCGAAATTCAGAATACTTGGGCCGGATTCGGGTCGCAAGCGAAAGCCGTCCGGACCGGCGAACGTGAGGCGAAGGGGGGCGAAATCGCCGGTCGCGCCGTCCGCGCCCGGGGGAACGTCCTCGCCGCGTGGACCTGTCGCCGCCGATGGCTCGGCCCCCCGAGAACTTGCCCGGAAAGCTGCGCCCCCGCGGCGGACTCGCTCCGGAACCTGCCGCAGGGCCTCGATCGAGACCCGACCTGGGCGTCTCGGACAGACGCCCAGGTCCGGTGTCGGGATCACGCGGTCCGGTCGGGATCAGTCGAGCGGCTTGATGCGGATGTTCCGGTAACGGATGGTGCTCCCCGGATCATGGGCCTGAAGGGCGATCGTCCCCTCGCTCAGCTTGACCG
>CAZZBI010000431.1:0-3868 GCA_964652385.1 uncultured Pirellulaceae bacterium
ACCGTGGCGTTCGGCCGAGTCGCACCGGAACACCCCATCGACTCGACGACGCTTCCTGCTCCTGTCGATCTCGAGCGGCTGCTCGCCTCCGGAGCCGCGGCGCGCTGACCGACGACGATCGAGACGACGATCGACGCGACGACTCGGGACGGCGCCTTCGACGTCGATACGATCCGTTTGCCGGAGCGGAATCCGTGGTCGGCGCTGATCCGCGCGACCGGTCTCGACTTCACCACCGACGGCGACTCGCTGTTGATGACGACCTGGGACGGCGATGTCTGGCGAGTCGACGGCCTGAACGCGCCGCCGAGCGACGACGGGACGCGGCGTCTGGTCTGGAGACGGATCGCCAGCGGCCTCTTCCAGCCGCTCGGCATCCTGCTCGTCGATGACGTGCCGTACGTCACCTGTCGCGACCAGCTGGTCGTGCTGCGCGATCGGAACGGCGACGGCGAGATCGACTCGTACGAGTGCTTCAACGACGATCACCAGGTGACGGAGCACTTCCACGAGTTCGCGATGGGACTGCAACGCGATGCGCAGGGAAGATTCCTGTACGCCAAATCGGCTCGCCATGCCCTCCCCGCGATCGTCCCGCATCACGGCACGCTGCTGCGGGTCAGCGCCGACGGCCGGACGACCGAGATCGTGGCGACCGGCTTTCGAGCCGCGAACGGCGTCTGTCTGAATCCGGACGGGACCTTCATCGTCACCGACCAGGAAGGGCACTGGAACCCGAAGAACCGAATCAACTGGGTGCACGAAGGGGGCTTCTACGGCAACATGTTCGGCTATCACGACGTCGTCGATCCGTCCGACGATGCGATGGCTCCGCCCCTCTGCTGGATCACCAACGCCTTCGATCGGTCGCCGGCAGAACTGCTCTGGGTCGACGCACCGAGTTGGGGAACGCTCGACCGCTCGCTGCTGAATCTCTCGTACGGCTACGGCAAGGTCTTCGTCGTCCCCTTCGAGCGGATCGACGGGCTCGAACAAGGCGGCATGTGCGAGCTGCCGATCGGTGACTTTCCGACCGGCGTGATGCGAGGTCGATTCCACCGCGACGGTCAGCTGTATCTGTGCGGCATGTTCGCCTGGGCCGGCAGCGCGACCGAACCGGGCGGCTTGTATCGCGTTCGCCCGACCGATCGCCCCGCGACCGTTCCGCTGAAGCTTCAGGCGAGTCCCGGTCGTTACGAGATCGAGCTGTCGGATCCGGTCGATCGGGTCGCTGCCATGGATCCGGCGCGCTACGCCGTTCGAGTCTGGGGACTGAAACGTACCGCCGACTACGGCTCGAATCATGTCGACGAGCATCCGCTCGAGGTGACCGGAGTCGAGGTGTCGGAGGACGGACGGCGGATCACGCTGTCGATCCCCGAACTGGCGCCGACCTGGGGAATGTCGATCGTCGCCGATTGGATCGATGCTCGGCAGCAGCCGATCCGCCGGACGATTCACGCGACGATCCACCGCCTCGGTCCGTGAGCATCGACCCCGGTGCCGCTGTCGTGACGGCCGGTCATGGTCTCCTTGAATCGTCGATCCCTTTCCGGTTCGCCATGCCTCTTCGGAGTCGCCGATGACCTGCAAACTGGTCGGTCTGGTCGCTGCCGTTCACACGCCGTTCGATTCCGCCGGCGAACTCGACCTGTCGGTCGTCGAACGGCAGCTCTCCCATTTGCTTTCCCGCGGCGTGACCAAGGTCTTCGTCGGCGGAAGCACGGGAGAGAGTCAGTCGCTGACCGTCGACGAGCGACTTCGTCTGGCCGAACGTTGGGCGCAGGTCTCGCACGGGACCGAGATGCGAGTCGTCGTGCATGTCGGCGCCAACTCGCTCCCCGAGGCGCGGGCCATGGCCGCTCAGGCAGAGCGACTCGGCGCCCTTGCCGTCGCCGCGGTGGCGCCGAGCTACTTCAAGCCGCGTTCCGTTCCGGTCCTGCTCGATTGGTGTCGTTCGATCGCCGGAGCGGCTCCCGCGACGCCGTTCTACTTCTACGACATCCCGGTGTTGACCGGCGTCAGTCTGTCGATGCCCGAACTGCTGGAATCGGTCGGCGATTCGATCCCGAACTTCGCCGGGCTCAAGTTCACGAATCAGGACCTCTACGCGTATCAGCAGTGCCTGAGAGCGGCAGGCGGACGCTACGACATCGCTTTCGGCTTCGACGAGATGCTCCTCGCGGCGCTCGTGCTGGGAGCGGTCGGTGCGGTCGGCGCGACCTACAACTTCGCCGCTCCGGTCCACCATCGGATCCTGCGAGCGTTCGACCGAGGTGATCTGAGCGCTGCGCGCGACGAACAGTATCGCTCGGTCCAGACGATCCGCACTCTGGTCCGACACGGCTTCGCCGGGTCGGGCAAGGCGGTGATGGAGATGCTGGGAGTTCCGGTCGGCCCTCCGCGCGCACCGCAACAGGCGCTCGACGCGGCGGAAATCGCGTCGCTGCGCGCCGAACTGACGAATCTCGGCTTCTTCGATTGGATCGCCGCGCCGTAGCGCGACCTTCGTCCGCTTCCTTCAGGAACCTCCCGCCATGCCGCGCACCTCGATTCGTCCCCCGGCGGTCGTTTCGTCCGGTCGAACTCGACCTCGTCCGTTTCGGCGTCTCGCGATCGCCGCCGTCGTCCCGGTGCTGCTGGCCTTGGCGCTGACGCCCTCGACCGCCCCGGCTCAGGACGAGCGCCCTCCGGTGTCGCGAGGCTACTCGATCCCGCTGCTCGATCTGGCCGGCGAGACCGATCGCCAGACGATCGTCGATCGTCAGCCGGGGCAGTATCTCGGGCACCCGACCACCGTGCTGCTCGAAGACGGCCGCACGATCCTTTGCGTCTATCCCCAAGGGCATGGGCGCGGGGGGATCGTGATGAAACGCAGCGAGGACGGAGGGCTCACCTGGTCCGAACGGCTGCCGGTTCCCGAGTCGTGGGCGACGTCGCTCGAAGTGCCGACCATTCATCGAACGATCGACGCGGCCGGAAAGAAGCGTCTGATTCTCTGGTCGGGCCTCCATCCGGCTCGGCTGGCCGTCAGCGAAGACGACGGCGTGACCTGGAGCGAACTGAAGCCGGTCGGCGACTGGGGCGGTATCGTCGTGATGGGATTCTGCGAGCCGATTCGGACCGGAGCGGGGCACTATCTGGCGATGTTCCATGACGACGGACGGTACATCGCCGAGGGAGCGCAGCAGACCAAGCCGATCACCTTCACGTTGTATGCCGTCCGCTCGACCGACGGCGGCCTGACGTGGACCGAGCCCGAGACGGTCTGGAGCGGCAGCGACATCCACCTGTGCGAACCGGGCTTCATCCGCTCGCCCGACGGTCGCGAGATCGCGGTGCTGCTCCGCGAGAACGCTCGCCGACGCAACTCGCACCTGATCATCAGTCGCGACGAGGGAAAAAGCTGGACCGATCCGGTGCCGCTCCCCGGTTCGCTCACCGGAGATCGCCACACCGCCAAGTATCTCCCCGACGGGCGATTGTTCGTCAGCTTCCGAGACACGACGCTGCTCAGTCCGACCGCCGGTGATTGGGTCGCATGGGTCGGTACCTGGGACGACATCCGCCGCGGCACCGAAGGTCAGTATCGGGTCCGACTGATGGACAACACCCGCGGAGCTGACTGTGCCTATCCGGGAGTCGAAGTGCTTCCCGACGGAACGATCGTCACGACGACCTACGGTCATTGGACCGCCGGAGAAGAGCCGTACGTCGTTTCGGTTCGGCTGACGATCGACGAACTCGATCGGCGAATCGATGCCGCAGTCGATGCGCTAGCGAAGTGAGTCGTCGAGCGTTGCGGATGTCGGTCGACTCGACGTAGTGCGACCGCCCCCGGTCGCAGCGTTTTTTCGTAGTGCGACCG
>CAZZBI010000432.1:0-3863 GCA_964652385.1 uncultured Pirellulaceae bacterium
ATCTTCATCGTCGGTCTCCAGGGGAATGGGGACGACAGGCCGGTCGCAGCCATCGGTCGCACGTCGCGGCGGGAGAGGTAACGCGGGGAGAGCCGCCGGTCGAGCCCCGACCGACTCCCCCGACTCAGCCGGTTTCAGCCTGCTCGGTTCGTAGACCCCGACTCGCGTCACCGGGTTCGCCGTCAGGCGGAAACGAGTCGCTTCGCCTTGGGTTCGGCTCGTGAATAGGGCCGGATGAGGGGCTCGCGTCGCGGCCAAAACGCCGATTTCGCAGCGTTTTCACGAGTCGCGACTTTTTCGCACTTTCCTTGGCGGAAAAAACGCGAACCCCCTTGCCGCTTCGGCGGACGAGCGACTAAAAGGTTTCTGTTGAGACGAGGTCTCAGTATCAGTTGACTCGAACTGGTGAGCCCCGACGGCGGGCGAGGTCCGAGAGGCCCCATCGGCGAGGCCCCCTCGGTCCGCTTCGAACCGCTCCCCTTCCCCTTTACGAGAGAGACATCGGCATGACTCGGCAGAACGGCTTCCGGCCTTCGCGGACCGGCTTCACCCTGGTCGAGCTTCTGGTCGTGATCGCGATCATCGGCGTGCTCGTCGCTCTTCTGCTTCCCGCCGTCCAGATGGCGCGCGAGTCATCGCGGCGCACCAGCTGCTCGAACAACCTCAAGCAGATCGGCATCGCCCTGCACCTCTATCACGACACGCACAACGCCTTCCCCGCCGGCTCGCACTCCAGCATCGCCAGCGGCTTCACCGCGATCCTGCCGCATCTGGAACAGTCGACGGTCTACGACCAGTACGACTTCCGCCGTTACTACACCGATCCGATCAACCGAGCGGTGATCGACCGGAAGATCGCGACCTATCTCTGCCCCTCGATGGACACGCGCCGACCGGTTCCCTACGTCTCGGCCAACGAGGTCGGCGGGCCGTCGAGCTATCTGCTGAACGAAGGGACTCGCTCGTCCATGGCGGTCGCCGACGGCATCGCTCCGCTCGTCTGGCCCGAGTTCGGTTATCAGAACGCCTACGCCACTTTCGGTTCGATTACCGACGGCACGTCCAACACGTTCGCCGCCGGCGAGACGACCTATTCGATGCCCGACTATCTCTGGAGTGCCGCGACTCCCGGTGTCGGCGGCACGGTCCGGTGGGGACTGGCTCGGTGGGGAGTCGGCTATCCGGCGGTCTCGATGGGGACGACCGGTCGCCCGTTCAACCTCCGCCGCGTCGCCGGCAACGGCGGCTTCCAGAGCATGCATCCGCAGGGAGCCAACTTCCTGCTGGTCGACGGGAGCGTTCGCTTCCTCGGCTCGATCAACGCCCAGACCTATCTGGCTCTCGGTTCGCGCAACGGCCAGGAGGTGACCGGTGGCTTCTGAGTCGCTTGCTTCCGGGCGAACGTACCTGGTGCTGTTGCTCCTGCCGCTGGTGTCGCTGATCGCCGGCGGCTGCAGCGGCGAGTTGCCGACCTATCCGGTCGACGGGACGGTGACGCTCGACGCGATTCCGCTCGAGCGCGGTACGATCGTCTTTCGCCCGGTCGGTAACGAGGAGGCGTTCGAGGTGCGGTTGCCGGTCGTCGAAGGTTCGTTCGCCTGTCAGCCGCAGCAAGGGCCGATCGCCGGCGAGTACCAGGTCCTGTTCGAGCGCTATCAGCCCGAACTGGAAGAGGTCGATGCGGCCAAGGCGGCCGGCCTTCCGTCACCGCTCGACGCCCCGATGATTCCGCCTCGCTATACCGAACCGAATGACCTGCGAGCGACGGTCGGACCCGACAGCGGTCGCGGACTCGCCTTCGCTCTGACTCGATCCTGACTCGGACCCCTCGACCTTCGCTCGTCCGCACTCCGTCACGACCGGCGATCCGCGATCGGATCGCCTCTCGCTCCCCGATCACCGATCCAGGAATCCGATCCATGTTCCGACCTCTGCCACGCACGCTCGTCGCGCTGCTGCTGCTGCTGCTCTCGGCAGCCCTGCTCGCGCCGCAACCTGTCGCCGCTCATTTCGTCTGGCTGACGATCGACCCGACCGCTCCCGACGGAACGGTCGTGCATGTCCGCTTCTCGGAGAGTGCCGACACGAACGAGCCGCAACTGCTGCCGCGTCTCGCCGCTCTTTCGCTTCATCGCATGAATGCCGACGGCAGTCTGACGCCGATCGCGACCGAGCGGCGCAGCGATCTGCTCGTTGCGCGTCTGGGTGCTGCCGACGACTCGATCGTCTGCGGCGAGAGCGGTCTCGGCGTGATGTCGCGCGACGATGTCGCGTTTCGTCTCGACTACTTCGCCGTCACCGGACCGCGAGCCGGCTCGCCGGCGTGGGGCACCTTTGCCGAAAGGTCGACCGCCAAGCTGACGGTCATTCCCTCTCGGGACGATCGTGCGATCGTGCTCGACGTTCGCTACCAAGGTGCCTCGGCGGCCGGATGTCAGGTCGTCGTTCAGGATGCGGCCGGCGTCGAGACGACCGGCGAGACCGACGCGGACGGACGTTTCCGTTTCGAGCCGGCGAACGAGGGGATCGCTTCGATCCGCGTGCGACATGTGGCCGAGGAATCGGGCGAGTCGAACGGCTCGGCCTACGCTCAGGTCCGCACCTACACGACGCTCGCGCTGCCGATCGGCGAGCCGGCGAGCGGTGACCGGACCGTCGCCGCCCTTCCTCAGGTGGTCACCAGCTTCGGCGGCGCGATCGTCGACGGACAGCTCTACGTCTACGGCGGCCATACCGGCGAGGCGCACGAGTATTCGCACGTCGATCAGGATCGAGTTCTCCGGCGTCTCGATCTGAAGCAGCCGGAGGCGCAGTGGGAGTCGCTCGGCGAGGGCCCGGCTCTCCAAGGACTCGCCCTCGTCCCCTACGGCAGCTCGGTGATCCGAGTCGGCGGTTTCAACGCCCGTAACGAACCGGGGGATGCGCACGACCTGCATTCGATCGACGAGGTGGCGAGGTTCGACGAGGAGACCGGTACTTGGGTCGCGCTCCCGTCGCTCCCCGAGGCTCGTTCGTCGCACGATGCGATCGTGCTGGACAACAAGCTCTACGTCATCGGCGGCTGGAAGATGGCGGGCGAAGGGAACACCACGTGGCACGCCACCGGCTGGACGCTCGACCTGACCGACGAAGACGCCAAGTGGGAGCCGCTCCCCGAGGTGCCGTTCAAGCGTCGGGCGCTGGCGCTCGCCGCGCACGACGGCGACCTCTATGCGATCGGCGGCATGGGAGAGACGGGAGGCCCGTCGACTCGGGTCGATCGCTTCGATCCCGAGACCGGAACGTGGTCCGAGGTCGCGCCGCTCGAGGGTGAAGGAATGTCGGGCTTCGGTTGTGCGGCCTTCGCCACCGGCGGGCGGCTGTACGTCAGCACGATCCGCGGCGAGCTGCAGCGGATGGCCGAAGACGGCTCGCGCTGGGAGACGATCCGCAAGCTGCCGAAGCCGCGCTTCTTCCACCGCATGCTGCCGATGGACGACGACCATCTGGTGATCGTCGGCGGCGGTTCGATGGAACTCGGCAAGTTCGACCAGGTGGACATCATCGCGATCGACTGATCGGCGCGACGCATGTCTGCTCGGGGGCAACGCGACTTCGGTAGGGCCCGAAGTCGCGTTCGCCCCCTTTTTCGTTGACGAAGACCACGAAACACTCCGTGTCCCACCAGCCCGCCGCGTCAGCAAGGGGGCTCCGTGCCTCCCAGCCCGAAGCGCCAAGCGCAGGGGTCCTTCGCGTCTCGATTCCGGCAATGCTGCGACCGAGGTCGGGTAGATGCCGACGCCACTGACGCCGCAAAGCGTGTTCGGCGTCGATGCGAAACCAAGCCTCGCCCACGGAGTGGCCGGGCCCACACCAGCCCGCCG